>NZ_JAZAQP010000010.1:35387-96121 GCF_036231725.1 Pseudomonas sp. JH-2
TCTTTTACTGTAGGAGCGCGCCCTGCGCGCGAATCGCGGGCAGGGCCCGCTCCTACAGGGGAATGGCGCGGGTGGGGTTGCGTAGGAGCGGATCTCATCCGCGAATCGCGCCGGGACGTCCGGCTATCGCGGACAAGGTCCGCTCCTACAAAGAGCCCGCAATCGCTCCTACGACCGCGATCCGGCCGCCAGGCCGGTTAACCGCGCATCATTTCCTTGAGGATCTTCTCCTGCTCGCGGAACGCCTGCTGGCGCGCGTCCAGCTTGGCCGCCAGGGTGAAGTTGCCGCCGGCGCGGCGCTTGGCGAAGTCCAGCTGCTCGATGGCCGAGGGGTAGTCGCCGGTCAGCGCCAGGTACTCGGCGCGGGCCTGGTGCACGCCGATGGCGTTGCCGTCGATGGTGCGGGCGTCGGCCAGGCGGCTCCAGACGTCCGGGTCCAGTGGGCGGTCCTGGCTCAGCTTGAGCAGGATCTTCTCGGCGTCGGCGGCCTTGTTCTGCTTGATCAGGATGTCGGCCTGGGCCTGGATCAGCGGGTAGTTGCCGGGGTACTGGCCGAGCAGGCGCTGCACCCGGGCGAGGGCGTCGCCGAGCTTGTTCGAGGTGATGTCCAGGTCGACCTGGGCCAGGTTGTAGGGCACGTCGTTGGGGGCCTTGGCCAGCAGTTGCTGGAGGGTGGCGCGGGCATCGTTGAGCTGGCCGACGCGGATCTGCGACAGCGCCAGGCCGTAGCGCGCGGCGTCGAGCTTGGGGTTGTCGTCGAGCATGGCGCGGAAGCGCTTGCCGGCGATGCCCGGGGTTTCCTCGAAGAGCAGCTGCACGCGGGCGCGCATCTGCTGGTAGCGCAGCGAGTCTTCCTTGCCGCCTTGCGGGTACTGCTCGGCGCGGTTGCGGGTGTCGGCGATACGCGAGTCGGTCACCGGGTGGGTGAGGAGGAATTCCGGCGGCCGGGCGTCGTAGCGGTACTGCCGCGCCAGGCGCTCGAACATGGTCGGCATGGAGCGCGGGTCGTAGCCGGCGCGGACCATGTTGGTCACCCCGACGCGGTCGGCTTCCTGTTCGTTCTGCCGGGAGAAGCGCAGCTGGTTCTGGATCGCCGCCGCCTGGGTCGAGGCGATGGCGGCGATGCCGGCGTCCCCGGCGCCCGCCGCGGCGGCCACGATGCCGGCGAGCATCGCCGCCATCACCGGCAGTTGCATCTGCTTCTGCGCTTCCAGGCCACGGGCGAAGTGGCGCTGGATCAGGTGGCCGAGTTCGTGGGCCAGCACCGCGGCGTACTCGCCTTCGGTCTGGGCGTAGAGGAACAGGCCACCGTTGACGCCGATGACGCCGCCGGGGGCGGCGAAGGCGTTGATCTGCGGGTCCTTGATCAGGATGAAGGCCAGGCGGTGGTCCTGCAGGTCGCTGGTTTCCGCCAGGCGGTAGACGCTGCTTTCGACGAAGTCCTTGAGCTGGGTGTCGTTGATCGAGTCGACCTGGTTGCGCAGCATGCTCAGCCAGGCGCGGCCGAGCTGGAACTCCTGCTCCGGCGAGACGATGGACGAGCTGGCGTCGCCCAGGGCGGGCAGGTCGTCGGCCAGGGTGGGCATGGCCAGCAGGCAGGCAAGCGACAGCAGGGCGGGGCGCAGTACTTTCATGTACAAGGGCTCGATCCGGGAAAGCCTCTACTTTAGCCGCAGGCCGTCGCCACTGCCTAGGTTGGCGGACGCTGGCCGCGTGGCCGGGCACGGGCCCGATGGTTCGTTGTAGCCCGCGCGCATGAAGGTTTGCTTAAAGCCGCGGGCCGGGCAGTTTTCCAACGGATTCGGTATTCTTGAGCGCCCACTGCGGAGTGTTCGCCATGCCTTCTGTCTCGTCCGCTGAAATCTCTTGTGACGCGGAACTGGACGCCAGCGGTCTCAATTGTCCCTTGCCCCTGCTCAAGGCCAAGCTGGAACTCAACCGCCTGGCCAGTGGCCAGGTGCTCAAGGTGACGGCCACCGACGCCGGCTCGCAGCGCGATTTCCGCGCCTTCGCCCAGTTGGCCGGGCACCAGTTGCTGCGCGAAGAGGTCGAAGACGGCCTGTACCGCTACTGGTTGCGCAAGAAATAGCCCGCCCCGGGGCGCCCGGGACGGCGCCCTCATCGATCGCAGGAACCCCGATGCTCAAAGTTCTGCAAGGCTGGATGCAGCGCTACTTTTCCGACGAGGAAGCAGTGGTGCTGGCGGTCATCCTGGCCCTTGGCTTCACCGTCATCCTGGCCTTCGGCAGCATGCTCGCGCCGGTGCTCGCGGCCATGGTCATCGCCTTCCTGATCAAGGGCCTGCAGGGCCACCTGGAACGCCTGCGGGTGCCGCGGCTGTTCGCCCTGTGGCTGGTCTACGCGCTGTTCCTGGGCATGCTCGCGCTGTTCCTGCTGGTGCTGGTGCCGCTGGTCTGGAAGCAGCTGTTCACCCTGTTCAACGAGCTGCCGCGGATGTTCGGCGAATGGCAGTCGGTGCTGCTGATGCTGCCCGAGCGCTACCCGGCGATGGTCACCGAGGAGCAGGTGCTGCGCCTGATCGAGACCGCGCGCAGCGAGCTGGGCCAGCTCGGCCAGTGGGCGCTGACCTTCTCCCTGTCGGGCCTGCCGGTGGTGGTCAACGTGATGATCTACCTGGTGCTGGTGCCGATCCTGGTGTTCTTCTTCCTCAAGGACCGCCGGCGCTTCTACAACTGGTTCCGCAGCTACCTGCCGCGCGAGCGCGGGCTGATGAAGCAGGTGTGGGCGGAGATGGACAAGCAGATCGCCAACTACATCCGCGGCAAGGTGATCGAGATCATCATCACCGGCGGCGTCACCTACGTGGCCTTCGTCGCCCTGGGCCTGAACTACGCGGCGCTGCTGGCCCTGCTGGTCGGCCTGTCGGTGGTGGTGCCCTACATAGGCGCGGTGGTGGTTACCGTGCCGGTGGCGCTGATCGCCCTGTTCCAGTGGGGCTGGAGCGACCAGTTCATCTACCTGATGGCCGCCCACGCGGTGATCCAGGCGCTGGACGGCAACGTGCTGGTGCCGCTGCTGTTCTCCGAGGCGGTGAACCTGCACCCGGTGGCGATCATCTGCGCGGTGCTGCTGTTCGGCGGCCTGTGGGGCTTCTGGGGGGTGTTCTTCGCCATCCCCCTGGCCACCCTGGTCAAGGCGGTGCTCGACGCCTGGCCGCGACAGGCGGAGCCGCAGCCCCAGGTCAGCCCGATGATGTGAACGAAAAAGGCCGCTCGAAACAGGCTGTGTGAAAACCTCAGGATCGGTCCCGCTGGTTAAAAAACAACCTGGATTTCGCGTTTCTACGCGGATTCTGGATTGGCTGAATAGCCAAGCCTCTTCAGATTTCACGTAGGAACGCTCTCTTCGAAGAGCCGCTCGGGTTTTCACACAGCCTGGAAAGCGGCCTTTTTCATGGGCGGCGGGATCAGGCCTTGGCCAGTTCCTGCGCGGCGCCGAGCACCTCGTCGACGTGGCCGGGCACCTTGACCCCGCGCCACTCGCGGCGCAGCACGCCCTTGGCGTCGATCAGGAAGGTGCTGCGGTCCACGCCCAGGTATTCCTTGCCGTAGAGCTTCTTCAGCTTGATCACGTCGAACAGCTGGCACAGCGCCTCGTCCTTGTCGCTGATCAGCTCGAAGGGGAAGCACTGCTTGGCCTTGAAGTTCTCGTGGGACTTCAGGCCGTCGCGGGACACGCCGAAGATCACCGTGTTGGCCTTGGCGAAGGCCTCGATCTTGTCGCGGAAGCCCTGGCCTTCGGTGGTGCAGCCCGGGGTGCTGTCCTTGGGGTAGAAGTACAGCACCACCTGCCGGCCCTTCAGGGCCGAGAGCTGCACCTGCTGGCCGCTGGTGGCCGGGGCCTGGAAATCGGCGACGGGTTTGTCGAGTTCGACAGCCATGGGGCTCTCCTTGGGAACAATGGGGCCTTAGGGGTGCTGCGGGCGCCAGGGCTCGATCAGCGCGTCCAGGTTCAGGGCGTCGGCGAAATCGAGGAACTGGTCGCGCAGCCAACTGATCTGGGTGCCGGCCGGCAGCGTCACGGTGATGGTGGCGTTGAGCATGCTGGTGTTGGTGTGCGGCGCCTGGTAGGTGTCGCAGGTGAGGTTCTCCAGCTCGATGTTGTGGTCGATGAAGAACTGGCACAGTTCGTTGAGGATGTCCGGGCGGTACACCGCGCTGACGTACGCCACGTAGGGCAGGGCCTGGGCGCGGGTGACGTGGGCGTTGCTGCGGGTGACGCTGAGGGTGAAGGCGTGGCGCTTGGCCAGCGCCGGCAGGCCGCCCTCGAGGCGGGCCAGGGCGTCCCAGCTGCCGGATACCTGGAGCACCAGCGCGCTGAACTCGCCATGGCGGGTCAGGCGGCTGCTGACGACCGAGCAGCGGTTGTCCACGCAGGTGCGGCAGAGCACGCTGGTCAGCTCCATGGGGTTGGGCCCCAGGGCACTGATCAGCAGGAATTGTTCACGGGGGTGTGAGGCGGACATGCAGCTTTCCTGGGATGGGCGGCCAAGAGGGCCGCGTCGACAAAGGGGAAAGGGTAGCGAAAAGCGGCCGCCAGGGGAATGTCCGGCGTGCGCCGCGCGCCGCGCTCAGCTTGTGAAAGGCAGGTGGCACCAGTACCATTACGGCTTTCTTTTTCCGGCAGGAGCGGTTGCATGATTGCGGGCAGTATGGTGGCGCTGGTCACCCCCTTCGATGCTCAGGGTCGACTGGACTGGGACAGCCTTGCCAAGCTGGTGGACTTCCACCTGCAGGAAGGCACCAACGCCATAGTCGCCGTCGGCACCACCGGTGAGTCGGCGACCCTCGACGTGGCCGAGCACCTCGAGGTCATCCGCCGCGTGGTCGACCAGGTCAAGGGCCGCATCCCGGTGATCGCCGGTACCGGCGCCAACTCCACCCGCGAGGCGGTCGAGCTGACCGAGGCGGCCAAGAGCGGCGGCGCCGACGCCTGCCTGCTGGTCACCCCGTACTACAACAAGCCGACCCAGGAAGGCCTGTACCAGCACTTCCGCCACATCGCCGAAGCCGTCGCCATCCCGCAGATCCTCTACAACGTGCCCGGCCGCACCGCCTGCGACATGCTGCCGGAGACCGTCGAGCGCCTGTCCAAGGTGCCGAACATCATCGGCATCAAGGAAGCCACCGGCGACCTGCAGCGCGGCAAGGAAGTGCTGGACCGCGTCGGCAAGGACTTCCTGGTCTACTCCGGCGACGACGCCACCGCCGTCGAGCTGATGCTGATGGGCGGCAAGGGCAACATCTCGGTGACCGCCAACGTCGCCCCGCGCGCCATGAGCGAGCTGTGCGCCGCCGCCATGCGCGGTGACGCCGCCGCCGCGCGCGCCATCAACGACCGCCTGATGCCGCTGCACAAGGCGCTGTTCATCGAATCCAACCCCATTCCGGTGAAATGGGCCCTGCACGAGATGGGCCTGATCCCCGAGGGCATCCGCCTGCCCCTGACCTGGCTCAGCCCCCGTTGCCACGAGCCGCTGCGTCAGGCCATGCGCCAGACCGGCGTGCTGGCCTGAGGAGCATCGCGCATGAAGCGACTGGCAGGACTGACCGCGCTCGCCCTGGTCATCGGCAACACTTCCGGCTGCGGCTGGCTGTGGGGCAAGGATGGCTATTTCCGTGACCGTGGCACCGACTACCTGGATTCCCGGCAGACCGGGCCGATGAAGGTGCCCGAAGGGCTGCAGAGCAAGCAGCTCGACCCGCTGCTGCCGATCCCGATGAACATCGCCGACAGCCACGAGAAGGCCGGCGAGTTCGAGGTGCCGCGCCCGGTACCCCTGGCCAACGCCGCCAGCTCCAGCGACTACAGCCTGCAGAAGAGCGGCGACTCGCGCTGGCTGATCGCCCAGCGCCCGCCGGCGGAAGTCTGGCCGGTGGCCCACCAGTTCTTCCAGGACAACGGCTTCTCCTTCGCCGACGAGCGCCCGCAGACCGGCGAGTTCTCCACCAACTGGCAGCCGCTGACGCAGCTCTCCGCGCCCCTGGCCCGCCGCCTGGGCAGCCGCGTCGCCGGCGTCGACCCGAGCAGCGAGGCACGCGTGCGCGTGCGCATCGAGCCGGGCGTGCAGACCAACACCAGCGAAGTCTACGTCCTCAGCGAAACCCGTCCGGCCGGCAGCAGCGCCAGCGCCGACTGGCCGAGCAAGCCGGCGGTGCCGGCGCTGGACGCCGCGCTGCTCGACGAAATGCTCGCCAACATGTCCACCAGCGCCGAGAAGGGCGGTTCGGTGTCGCTGCTGGCCGCGCATTCCACCTACGACACCCCCGGCAGCGTGAACCTGGAGAAGGACGGCAACGGCAACCCGATGCTGACCCTCGACTCCGACTTCGACCGCGCCTGGGTCAGCGTCGGCCGCGCCCTGGAACGCGCCGATATCCGCGTCGACGACCTCAACCGCAGCCTGGGCGTTTACTACGTGAACGTCGCCGAGGGCGCGAAGAAGCTCGAGGAAGCGAAGAAGCCCGGCTTCTTCAGCCGCCTGTTCGGCGCCAGCGAAGAGAAGGCCAAGGCCGAGGAAGACGCCAAGGCGCAGCGCTACCAGGTGCGCCTGACCACCGTGAGCAACACGGTGCAGGTCACCCTCGACAAGGACATCAACACTTCCGCGCCGGCCGACGTCGCGCAGAGCGTCCTGGAAAAACTTCAAGAGAGCATGCGCAATGCGTTTCGCGGTCCTGGGGAGCGGAAGCCGGGGCAATTCGGCCTTGGTGACCAGTTCTGACACCCGGGTACTGATCGATTGCGGCTTTCCGCTGCGTGAAACCCTGAAACGTCTGGCTCGCCTGGGTGTACAACCCGGCGAGCTGGACGCCATCCTGGTGACCCACGAGCATTCCGATCATGTCCACGGCGTCGAACTGCTGGCTCGGCATTACGGTACGCCCGTGTACCTCAGCGACGGCACCCTGCGCGGGCTGCGCAAGCCGCTGCAGCCGGCGGGCCTGCTCAAGGCCGGCCAGCGCCTGCAGCTCAAGGGCCTGGAAGTGACCGCGGTGGGCGTGGCCCACGATGCCCGCGAGCCGTTGCAATACGTGATTTCCGATGGCCGGCGGCGTTTCGGCCAGCTCACCGACCTGGGCAGCGTCACCGCCGAGGTACTGGAGTGCTATCGTGGCCTGGATGCCCTGGTGGTGGAGGCCAACCACGACAGCGACATGCTGGCGCGCGGCCCCTATCCCTACCCGCTGAAGGTCCGCGTGGGCGGCCAGTGGGGACACCTTAACAACCAGCAATCCGCGCAGTTCGTCGCGGAATTGGGCTGGGAAGGGCTGCAGCACCTGGTGCTGGCCCACCTCAGCGAAAAGAACAATACGCCGCAACTGGCCCGGCAATGTTTCGTCGACACCCTCGGGTGCGACCCGGACTGGCTGCAGGTAGCCGATCAGCATTCGGGGCTGGACTGGCGCGAGATCGCCTGACCCCCTTCCAACCTAGCAAGCGGAGCCCATCATGGAAAAACGCGAAGAACTCTATCGCGGCAAGGCCAAATCGGTTTACACCACCGACGACCCCGACCGCCTCGTCCTGCTGTTCCGCAACGACACCTCGGCGTTCGACGGCAAGCGCATCGAGCAGCTGGACCGCAAGGGCATGGTGAACAACAAGTTCAACGCCTTCATCATGCAGAAGCTGGAAGCAGCGGGCATCCCGACCCAGTTCGACAAGCTGCTGGCCGACAACGAAGTGCTGGTGAAGAAGCTGGCGATGATTCCGGTCGAGTGCGTGGTGCGCAACTACGCCGCCGGCAGCCTGGTGCGCCGCCTGGGCGTGGAAGAGGGCCTGCAGCTCAACCCGCCGACCTTCGAGCTGTTCCTGAAGAACGACGCCCTGGGCGACCCCTTCATCAACGAATCCCACGTCCAGGCCTTCGGCTGGGCGACCCTGGAACAGTTGGCGCAGATGAAAGCCTACTCCTTCAAGGTCAACGAAGTGCTGAGCAAGCTGTTCGACGACGCCGGCCTGCTGCTGGTGGACTTCAAGCTGGAATTCGGCGTGTTCCACGGCCAGATCGTCCTGGGCGACGAATTCAGCCCCGACGGCTGCCGCCTGTGGGACAAGGAAACCCGCAAGAAGATGGACAAGGACCGCTTCCGCCAGGGCCTGGGCGGCGTAATCGAGGCCTACGAGGAAGTGGCGCAGCGCCTGGGCGTACCGCTCTGACCCGTTCCAGGCGCGCAAGCATCTGATAGCACGCGAAAATTTCTCTAAAGAAGGCTTCGCGTTCGCCAATCAAGCTGGTATGATGCGCGCCGCACGGAGAGATGCCGGAGTGGTCGAACGGGACGGATTCGAAATCCGTTGAGTCAGCAATGGCTCCTAGGGTTCAAATCCCTATCTCTCCGCCATTACATATGGCCAAAGCCCCTGAAATGCTTAGCGTTTCAGGGGCTTTGTCTTTTCCGGGATCCGTTTAGGACAGTTTTAGGACGGGCTCGTGTCCCAAATCCCTCCTGATCCCTCCATACCGAGTTTCGGAATCCCATTGCCAGAGAAACCAGGCGGCCTATGACATGATCGCCAGGCCTGGCTGTGGTTGCTATTCGGTCTGAATTCAGACTACGCTGCCACTTCATCCCGGCCAGCTTCATTGGGAAGATCGTTTTCCCATGCTCGCCAGGCATCATTTGCGCTGCACAGTCCGAATATCTCGGCGCTCTCTGTGAGGAGGCCTGCCCATGCGGGTCGAGACAATCAGCTATTTGAAGCGACACGCTGCGGACCTGGAGCTTGACGAGCCCATGGTCGTTACACAGAACGGCGTGCCCACCCTGGTGGTGGAGTCCTACGCGGAGCACAAGCGTCGCGACCAGGCGATTGCCTTGGTCAAGCTGCTTGCCATGGGCTCGCGTGAGTACACCGAAGGCAAGCATTGCTCCGTTGATGAGCTGAAGGCCCGCCTGGCCAAAAGGCGCGCACAGCAGTAAGCGCCAATGACGGGACTCGATGTTCGCTTCACCGAGACCGCAGCCTTCAGTCTCCAAGACCAGGAAGACCACCTGGCGGAGCACCATGCCGCCGAAACCGCTGCGGCCAAGATCGATGCATTGATCGACACCATCCTGACGAAGCTGCAGGTCGCTCCCGTGGGTTATCCGGTCAGCCGCCAGGCGAGCGACTTCGGGATTACTCGTTACCGAGAGCTCAACCACGACGGATACCGCGTGTTCTACGAGGTGTTCGAACGCGACAAGGCTATTGCCGTCGAGCTGGTTCTACGGCAGAAGCAGGATGTCGAAGCCGCGCTTATCCGCTACTGCCTGATCGGGATCTGACCTTCGACCCCTGTCGAAAGCAAATCGTGTTTGAGGCTATCTGTATTCATGTGCCGCCCTGGCTGAAACATCGCCAGTCAATCGGGTAGCTGAATCTTCAAGCCGCGGGCCGACTGTATGGCCACGTAATAAGCGTCCTTCAGGGCCCTGGCTAGTTCTGGATCGTTTTCTTCGAATTCCTTCGATGCAATGGCACCGATGCTGAGTTGGGGAAGTTTGGATTTGTCCTGTTCCCGCCCTTCGAATACGGCTTTTACATAATCGAGTTGGTCAAGCAACGTTCCATGCATTGGGTTGCGCGGGCAGGCCTTGTTCCGCTCCGCTGTGAGATCGATCGCCCTCTGCACATAGGCGAGGGGGGTTGTGGGTTTCATGGGGTTCCCGGTGCTATCAGTGGATGGAAGGGGCAATTGATTCAGATGTCACGCGATTGCGAATCCGCATCGGACCTCAGTGCCTTGAGCTTTCGCTGCAACCGGATGTTCTGGCAGCCCAGGGCTATGATGAGTGCAGCCGAAAAGAGAGACCAGGCGTTCTGCCCGAGGTAATGGAAGAATGCCCAGGCGAGCCCGGCCGCCAGCAGGCTCGCAAGAATCAGCAGGATACGGTCCTTCACACGTAGGCCCTCCATGTCATGGCTCGTCATGCGCCTGGCGGCATGGTTCGATCATACAGGCCGGGGTTGTTCCTGATACCGGGTGCACTTCGAAACTGTACAACCCCTCGACTCATGGGCATTTTTCTCTTCAGCGTAATGGACCGGTATGCAGGCGCCTTCCTGTTGATTTGTAGGAAAGGCATGGCTTCGATCCGTATGCAGAACAGCTGAGCCCTGAGGCGCGTTCCGCACACTCAGGACTCCTGCTCTTGCTGGACTGCTTCCCGCGCAACCCTCAGTCCTGCACCTTCCACGCCCCCGAAGCCGCCGCCGCGCGGAACTTGGCGCGGTTGGCCGGGGTGTCGGCGGGTTCCGATTCGCCGAAGATCGCTTTCATCCAGTGGCCGTCGGTGGGGTTGGGGAAGAGGATGAATCTGTCGCCGAACTGGGCGCGGTCCTCGTCCAGCAGGGCGGCGCGCTGGCTGGCGTCGTCGACGTAGTAGCGGCGTTTGAAGTCGTTGAGGTTGTCGCCCAGCATCAGCAGCACGTCGTAGCGTTCGGCGATGGCTTTCTGCGCGGGTTCCTTGTTGGAGCTTTCACGCAGGATGGTGACGTGTTCCTTGTCGGCGAAGGGCACCTGCAGGGGGCGCAGGTTGTTCAGGGCGTATTCGTCGGTCCTGTCGCCCTGGTCGCGGCTGGAGACGTAGAAGATTTCCACGCCCCGGGACTTCGCATAATCGAGGAAGTCCAGCGCGCCGGGCGTCAGGGTGGGGCCGTTGGCGGCTACCCAGCGGTCCCAGAGGGCGTCGTCGAAGAAGTCCTTGCCCTGGCTGAGCAGGGCACCCCAGTAGCTGTTGCTGCTGAGGATGGTGTCGTCGAGGTCGCTGATGATCGCCGGCGGCCTGGCGCCGGGCTTGCGTTCGGCCAGCGCCTGGTCCAGGCGCAGCTTGGCCAGGTTGAAGCCCTGGTAGTACAGGGCGCGGTACTCGGCGGCCGTCTGCCGCCAGGCGACGGCGGCGGTCAGCAGGTTGGGCGAGGCGGTGCCGGTGTTCGCCGTGTCGGCCAGCGCCAACTGGAAGGGCGCGGCGAGCAAGAGCATGGCTGCGGCGATTGTCGTTCTTGGATTGGGCATGGTGACGTTCCTTGTGGCTCCGCGCCGTGGCGGCGGGACTGGGGTTCTCATACCCCAGGCGGGGGCGGGCCTCAATCGGGGCGACGCATATCCGTAAGGAGTTGGCGTGGTTGCGGAAGGAATTCGGGCGATGCCCGCATCCCCGATGCGCCATGGGATTGGCGTTGCCGCCTGGGGATGGCGCCGGGCAGAAATAATGTCAAATTGCCGCCAATGCACGTAGGCGCTTTCCCGCCGATCTGCTAGCGTGCATCTACCAGATGCCTGGATCAGGATGATGTATGGGTGCTGTGGTCGGTAAGGGGTTGTCTTTCGCCAGGCGCATCTATCTGCCGCGCATGATCGGCCTGGGCATCGGCTTCTTCTGCGTGGCGGCGGCGCTGGCGCCGTTGCAGCGGCCGAGCTGGGCCTGGGGGCTGCTGGTGGCCAACGGTTTCCTCTGGCCGCACCTGGCCTACCAACTGGCGCGCCTGTCGCGGGCGCCGTACCAGGCGGAGCGGCGCAACCTCCTGCTGGATTCGCTGTTCGGCGGCTTCTGGGCCGGGGCCATGCAGCTCAACCCGCTGCCGAGCGTGACCATCCTGTCGATGATGGCGATGGACAACATCGCCGCCGGCGGCCTGCGTTTCTTCCTGATGGGGTGCGTGGCGCAGCTGCTGGGCGTGCTGCTGGCCTGGCTGTGCTTCGGCATCGCCTTCAGCGCCGTGGCCACGCCGCTGCAGGTGTACGCCTGCCTGCCGATGCTGGTGGTCTACCCGCTGGCGGTGGGCGGCGTGAGCTACAGCCTGGCCAGGCGCCTGTCCGAGCACAAGCAGGCGTTGCGCGCGGTCAGCCGCACCGACAGCCTCACCGGGCTGCTCAACCATGGTTCCTGGATGGACCAGCTGGAGAGCGAATTCCAGAAATGCCGCCAGCAGCACACCCGGACCAGCGTGGCGCTGATCGACATCGACCACTTCAAGGGCATCAACGACCGCTTCGGTCACGTGCTGGGCGACATGGTCATCACCGAGCTCAGCCACCTGCTCACCCATTCGCTGCGCGACACCGACACCCCGGGGCGCTATGGCGGCGACGAGTTCTGCGTGATCCTGCCCGGCACCACCCAGGTGCTGGCGGTGGAGATCATGGAGCGCCTGCGCCAGGGCTTCGCCGAGAAGCACTACCAGCTGGCGGCGGACCTGTCCGTCGGCCTGAGCATCGGCGTGGCGTCCTACAGCCCTTACCAGGTGGATGCCAGCGCCTGGCTGGGCGAGGCGGACAAGGCGCTGTACCGGGCCAAGCACCAGGGCCGCAACCAGGTGGTGGGCGCCGAGCCTCAGCCGCAGTAGCCGTCCATCTTCAGCCGGTTCTTCTCGCTGGGGTCGGCCTGGTACTGCTGGCGCCAGAACTGGCAGGGCGCGCTGTTGAAGCGCCGCTCACGCTCGCTCTGCTCGACCTGCCGGCCTTGCTCGGCCTGGGCCTTGCGCTGGTTCTCCAGGTACTGCTGGAACATCGCCGCATTGGCATCCTGGCCGGGCGCCGGGGTGGTGGCCGGCGCCGGCGACAGGCGCGCCGGCAACGGCAGGGGCGCGCCGTGCCACAAGCGCAGGAGCAGCACGCAGCTCAGGGCCACGGCGACGAAGCCCAGCCAGATGCCGGCGGCGATGCCGAGGGCGAGTTTCCAGAAGCTGGGGCTGGGCGAGGACATGGCGGCTCCATTGCGCGGGAATGCAATGGATAACCCAATTCCCGCGCCGGAGAAAGCCTCGGCCGCGCCTGCACCTCAGCCCTGCGGCTGCTCGAAGGCTTCCAGGGCGCGCAGCGAGTAGACGTAGGCGGCGCCGGCGTTCATGGCGATCGCCGTGGCCAGCGCCTGGGCGACTTCGGCCTCGCTGGCGCCGGCCTTGCGCGCGGCCTCGGCATGCACGCCGATGCAGCCGTCGCAGCGGGTGGTGATGGCCACCGCCAGGGAGATCAGTTCGCGGGTCTTGGCGTCCAGGGCGTCGCCGTCCGCCGCGGCGGCATCCAGCGCCTGGTAGGCGGCGATCATCTTCGGATGCTTCTTGCCCAATGCGCCGAAGGCCTTCTTCACCGCGGGAACGTATTCGGACCAGTTGAACAGCATGGCGGCATCTCCTTTTCGGGTTGACGGCCATGCAGCTTAGTCCGGGTTGCGCCGGTCTGCGGGCGGGCCCGCTCAGAACGCCTCGACGATCTCGTAGGCCTGGCGCGCCGAGCCCTGGCCGACCTCGACCTCGTCGCCGGGGTGGCGGCCGAGCAGGGCGCCGCCCAGCGGCGAGCGCGGGGTGATGACCAGGACCTCGTGGCCGTCCAGGGCGATCTTCAGGCCGGCGGCGTCCGGGCCGAGGAACAGCCAGCGGCGGCGGTCGTCGCGGTCGGCCAGCTCGACCAGGGCGCTGGTCTGGATGCCCAGCTCGGCGTCGAAGTCGCGCAGCACCAGGCCCTGGAACGAGGCGAGCGCCTGGCGGATCTCCTCTACCCGGCGTGATTGCCCGGCGGCCAGGTAGGCCGCTTCCAGGCCGAGGGTGTCGTACTTGTTCTCGGCGACGTTTTCCTCGTGGGTGGCGGCCTCGTGGGCGGTGCGCGCGGCGCGGACGGCGACTTCGAGGTCGGCGTCGAGGCGCTGGAGGATCAACTGGTGGGCGCGTTGCTTGTCCATGGTGACGGCTGTCTGGGCATGAAGGGGCCTATCCTAGGGCCTTTGCCTGGTGTCGGCGAATGGTCTTTCAAGTTTTGCCTACGGCAGTCGATAGAGGGGCAGAACACCCGGAACAAGGAACCTCGGGCATGAACCTTTCCCTGACGCCCTCCAGCCAGACCTTCGCCGGCTCGTTGCGGATAGCGGCCAGCAGCGACGATGGCAGCACGGCGACCGGCGTCGCCCAGGATGACAGTGCCACGACCACCCGCAACGTCGCCTCCGCAAGCCCGGGTGGCAAGCAGGGCGCGGGCGCGGCCGCCGGCGGTGGTGAAAGTGGCGGCAGCTCCAGCGTTGCCGTCGAGCAGTTGCAGAAGCGCCTGCAACAGCTGCAGAAGCAGTTGCAGCAGGAGCAGCAGGAGTTGGCGGCGGCGCAGGCGCGGGAATATTCCTCGGAAAACGAGCGCACCACGATCGTGATGGCCCTGCAGAGCCGCATCGCCAGTACCAGCGCCGCCATGCAGGCCACGGCGGCGGCGCTGGCCGAAGCGATCCGCAATGGCGGCGGTGGCGCCGGTGCCTTGCTCAGCACCAGCGCCTGAGGCGCCTCAATAGCCGGCCAGGATGTTGACGATCACCCCAGTGGCGATGGCCACCAGCACGTAGTCGCCGTTGACGTACAGCCAGCGATGGTCGCGCGGCGGCGCGTAGAGGTGACGGGCGCGCCAGTCGGTGACCCAGTAGCGGTCGCTGCGGTAGACCGGCTGCACCACCACGCCACGGCGCCATTCGCGATGCGGTACCGGCATGCCGGCCTGCGGGCGGAAGTGCGGGTCGCGGTAGTAGCGCGGGTCGGCGTGACCCTGGCGGCCCTGCTGGTAATGACCGCCCTGGGGGCCTTTCTGCGGCTGATGTTGCGGCTGGTGCTGCTGCGGACGGTTATCCGGGCGGTTCGGGCCGTGGTCCTGGCCGGGGCCCTGCTGGGCGAAACTCGCCAGCGGGCTGCCAAGCATCAGGGCGGCACAGAGCAGGGCGACGGTCTTCTTCATGCTGTTCTCCTGGTGCGGCCGCCGGATGCGGCGCGCACTGCGTATCGGTCGAGCCCGGCACCGGGCGCAGCCGGTTCGGGTATTTCATGAGACCGCACGGCCAGGTCAAGAAACGCCAATGCCGGGTAAAGGTCCGGTAAAGAATGCGTCGGTTTTGTCATGACGTTGATACATGGCCGCCCGAACATCGCCCCGCAGCCTCCACCGGAACGGGCCGCGGCGAAGGGTGCTTTGTGTGGTTTACACATTTGATGGTATGTTTGCATCAAATGCACGAAAGAGGTACGGCATGAGCGCACTCATCCGGGAAACCCCGTCGGCCGACCTGGTACTGGCCAAGGCGGTACTGGCGGCCCGTGAGCAACTGGGCATGACGCAGCAGGAGCTGGCCGCCATCGTCGGCGTCGATCGCAGCGCGGTGAGCCGCTGGAAGAGCGGCGGCCTGCGGGTGGGCAGCAAGACCGGCGAACTGGCGCTGCTGCTGGTGCGCGTGTACCGCGCGCTCTTCGCTCTGTTCGGCGGCAACCTGGAAGACATGCGCCACTTCCTGCGCACCCCCAACCGCCACCTGAGCGGCGTGCCCCTGCAGAGGATGGAGCAGGTGCAGGGCTTGGTGCAGGTGGTCGAGTACCTCGACGCCATCCGGGGCAAGATCTGAATGGCGCCCGACGCCGGCGCCGAGCTGTGGCGCGAATGCCGGGGCGAGCAGGCCATCGCCCCGCTGCGGGGCAAGCTGGTGCGCCTGGTGGAAAGCCAGGAGCAGGTCGCCACCCTGCAACTGGTGGATACCCTGGAAGAACAGGCCCTGCTGGAAGAGCTGATCGAGACCAGCAAGCCGCACCTGCCGCCTTCCAGCGAAACCCTGCACTACCTGCTGAAGACACCGTTCCGCTACCCGCCGCTGCGCTGGGGCTCGCGCTTCGGCCGGCGCCACGAGCCCAGCCTGTTCTACGCCGCGCTGCGCCTGGAGACGGCCATGGCCGAGGGGGCCTATTACCGCTTCGTGCTCTGGGAGGGCATGGCCAGCCCGCCGCCCAGCGGGCGCATCCTGTCCGAGCACGCTTCCTTCGAGGCGCGTTTCCAGGTGCAGCGGGGCATCCGCCTGCAGGCGCCGCCCTTCGACCGCTACGCCGGGCGCCTGCAGGACCCGCGGGACTACCACCTGAGCCAGGCGCTGGGCAGCGCCATGCGCGCCGCCGCGGTGGAAGCCTTCGAATACCGCTCGGCGCGCTGCCCGGAAGGTGGGCTGAATGCCGCGCTCTTCGTGCCTTCGGCCTTCGTCGACAAGCGCCCGCGCAACCTCATGCCCTGGCTCTGCGAGACCACCGCCGACTACGTGGCCTTCAAGCACGCCCAGGTGCCGGGTGCGCCGCGGCTGTTCCCGCGCGCGGGGTTCCTGGTCGAGGGCGACCTGCCGCACCCGGCCTGACCGTCCGTCGTCCTGCCCGCCCGGGGCGGGACGAACGCGCTAGCTTATGGCGCTGGCCAAGCAACGGAGTGCGCCATGGACATTCGCCTGGAAGCCCATCCCCATGACCGCCGACAGTGGCGCGTCTACCTCAACCAGTATTTCTTCCAGTACCCCGACAGGCCCACCGCGCAGCGCATGTACGAGCACGTGCTGGAGTCCTTGGGCCGGGCCGCGCCTGCCGCCCAGGCGGCCAGCATCCCGCGCCAGGAACGTCGGCGCAGAGCCCGCGAATGCGTCTGATTCGCCCCTGAGCCTTGCCTGAAAACACCTTCAGAATGCCCCGAAATGAGGCGGTTTGCCCTTGTCCGGCGCGGACTTGTGCACAATGTTGGGGGCTGTTGTCAAGCACCGGAAACATTCCTCCGTAAGCGCTTGATTTTTCGTCGAGCATTTGTAAATTATTGATTTTAAATGACTTTATGGATTGGTGAAAAAACCACCAATCTAAGCTGCAGCCACAGCGGGCAAGGCGTATAAGACGTTTTCATCACCTTATCCACGAGGTTATCCACAGCTTCTGTGGATTGTCCCAAGCGCTTGCTTTCCTCTGGCGTTGTCAAGAGCCATTGCGGCAAAAGCTGCACTGAATTCTCACTCGCGGCTGCTACCATGGCGCGAATTTTCCTGCGACCGCCAGCCCTGGAGCGCCTCAATGCCCGTCGACCTGCCCAACCTGCTGATCGGACTGCTGGCCGCAGCGCTGCCGCTGGGCTGGTTGGCCTGGCACCTGCGCGAGCGCGCGGTGGAGCAGGAGAGCGAACTGGTGCTGCTGCGCGAGCGCCTGGCCACCGCGCAACTGGCCCAGGACGGCCTGGGTGCGCAACTGGAGGCCGAGCGCGAAGCCTTCCAGCGCCTGAGCGGCCGTCATGGCGAACTGGCCGGCGAGGCCGCGGCCTTGCGCCGCGAGGTGGACCTGGGCCGCGCCGAGCGCGAGCGCCAGCAGCAGGCCGAGCGCAACTGGCAGGCCGAGCGCGAGGGCCGCGAGGAAGAGCTGCGCCGGCTGTCCGCCGAGCGCGCCGCGCTGGCCGCCGAACTGCGCGAGCAGCAGGAGGGCCACCAGCAGCGCCTGGGCGACCTGCAGGCGGCCCGCGACGAGCTGCGCGCGCAGTTCGCCGAGCTGGCCGGGAAGATCTTCGAGGAACGCGAGCAGCGCTTCGCCGAGGCCAGCCAGCAGCGCCTGGGGCAGTTGCTCGACCCATTGAAGGAGCGCATCCAGTCCTTCGAGAAGCGTGTGGAAGAGAGTTATCAACAAGAGGCCCGCGAGCGCTTCTCCCTGGGCAAGGAACTGGAGCGCCTGCAGCAGCTCAACCTGCGCCTGGGCGAGGAGGCGACCAACCTGACCCGCGCCCTCAAGGGCCAGAAGACCCAGGGCAACTGGGGCGAACTGGTGCTGGAGCGCGTGCTGGAGCATGCCGGCCTGGAGAAGGGCCGCGAGTACGAGACCCAGGTGAGCCTGCGCGCCGCCGATGGCGAGCGCTTCCAGCCCGACGTGCTGATCCGCCTGCCCGGCGACAAGCAGGTGGTGGTGGACGCCAAGGTCAGCCTCACCGCCTACCAGCAGTTCGTCGCCAGCGAGGACGAGGTGATCCGCCAGCAGGCGCTGAAGCAGCACGTGCTGTCCCTGCGCAGCCACGTGAAGGGGCTCTCCGGCAAGGACTACCGGCGCCTGGAAGGCCTGCACAGCCTGGACTTCGTGCTGCTCTTCATGCCGGTGGAGGCAGCCTTCTCGGTGGCCCTGCAGGCCGAGCCGAACCTGTTCCAGGAGGCTTTCGAGCGCAACATCGTGATCGTCAGCCCGACCACCCTGCTGGCCACCCTGCGGGTGATCGACAGCCTCTGGCGCCAGGAGCGGCAGACGCAGAACGCCCGCGAGATCGCCGAGCGCGCCGGCGCGCTGTACGACAAGTTCGTGCTCTTCGTCCAGGACCTGGACGAGATGGGCTCGCGCCTGCAGCAGCTGGACAAGGCCTATGCGGCGGCGCGCAACAAGCTCTGCGAGGGCCGTGGCAACCTGATCAGCCGCGCCGAGCAGGTCAAGCTGCTCGGCGCCCGGGCCAGCAAGAGCCTGCCGGGCGACTGGCTGGAGCGGGCGCTGGGCGACGAGCCGCAGGTGGTGGAAGAGGGCAAGTAGTCCCAGCGTTTCTCCGTGCGAACCGTAGGGCGAATAACCGTTCGCGGTTATCCGCCGTACGATGCTGCGCTTTTCGTAGGAGCGAGCTTGCTCGCGAACCCTAGGCTGTGGCACGAGGATTGAGTCCGCTCCCTCTCCCCAGCCCTCGGCTGCGCGCCCCGCCCTGAAGGGAGAGGGGGCTTGTCCGTGCCGGCGGATGGGCATGGTTTCAACCTGCAACTTCGCTTCCGGCTAACGCCGAAACACCCGAAACGGTCCCCTCTCCCTTCAGGGAGAGGGTTAGGGAGAGGGTGCTCTTCCTCTTACCCGGAATTACCCGAAATTCCCCTCAACCCCGAGCCGCCCGACTCGCCGCCGGGGAGCTCGCCAGGTAGTCCAGGGCCTCCTGGGTGTTGGCCTCGTGGTCCGGGTGGTACCAGGGCTTGAAGTAGCGCAGGAAGCTGGCGCCCACCGCGGACATCCTGGGCAGCAACCCGCGCTTCTCGCTGTCGCGCCAGATGCGCCAGAAGCTGCGTGGCTTGCCCAGGCTCGGGTCCTGGCGGGCGAGGGTGCGGGTGCCGAAGGCGAACAGCCAGATGATCAGCGGCCAGACCACGAGCATCCACAGCTGGCGGCTGACGAAGCTGCCGCCCAGGTGCACGTGCAGGTCGTGGGCGACGTTGCGGTGCTCCACTTCCTCGGCGCCGTGCCAGCGGAACAGGTCCAGCAGCACCGGGTCGGAGCCGGCGCGGTCCAGCGCCTCGGCCTCCAGCACCCACTTGCCGAGCACGCAGGTGAAGTGCTCGACCGCGGCGACTATGGCGCAGCGCTGGCCGATCCACCAGCGGCGCAGCCAGGGCCTTTCGTTGAACAGCTGCAGCCCCAGCGGGGTGTCGCTGAGCAACTGCTCGAACAGGTAGTCCATGGCCTTCAGGTAGCGGCTGGAGTCGATGCCGTGCACCGTCAGGTAGCGCTCCACGGCGCCGGAGTGGGCGCGGGCATGCATCGCTTCCTGGCGGATGAAGCCCTGCACGTCGTCGCGCATGCGCGCGTCCTTCACGAAGGGCAGGGCCTTGTTGTACAGGCGGCAGAACCACAGCTCGCCGGCCGGCAGCATCATGTGGATGACGTTGATGACGTGGGAGGCCTCGGCCTCGCCGGGGATCCAGTGCAGCGGCGAGCCGCTGTAGTCGAACTGCACCTTGCGCTGCACCAGGCGGTGATGATGGTCGGTCATGGACGGGGCCTCAGGAAGTCAGGTCGAAGCGGGCGAACAGGCGCGACAGGCCGGGCAGCAGGCGCCACTGCCAGCGCGCCAGGTGCACCTCGGCGCCGGCGGCGACCACCGGCTGGTTGCGCTGCACGGCCTGGACGATCTTCTCGCCCACCCTGTCCGGGCCGAGCCGGCGGCGGCGGTAGAAGCGCTGTACCTTGGCCCGGCGGCGGGCCTGCTGTTCCTCGCTCAGGCCGGCGAAGCGGGTGGCCTGGACGATGCCGGTGTCGACGAAGCCGGGGCAGGCGGCGCTGACGCCGATGCCGTGCCCGGCCAGTTCGGCGCGCAGGCATTCGCTGAGCATCAGCACCGCCGCCTTGCTGGTGGCGTAGGCCGGGTAGTTGCGCGAGGGCGCGAAGGCCACGCCGAAGGCGACGTTGACCAGGTGCCCGGGCTTGCCGGCCTCGACCATCTGCCGGCCAAACAGGCGGCAGCCGTCGATGACGCTCCACAGGTTGACGCGCAGCAGGCGTTCCCAGTCCTGCGCGCTGGTGTCGAGCATGGCGCCGGCCAGGCCGATGCCGGCGTTGCTGACCACCACGTCGGGCACGCCCAGGCTGCTTTCCACCCAGGCGGCGAAGCGCTCCATGGCGGCGCTGTCGCCGACGTCCACGCAATAGCTGAAGGCCGTGGCGCCGAGGTGGCGGGCCTGGGCGGCGCTGGCTTCGGCGGCGGCCGGGTCGATGTCCGCGGCGAGCACGCTGGCGCCCTGTCCGGCGAAGCGCAGCAGGGTGGCGCGGCCGATGCCGCCGCCGGCGCCGGTGACCACCACCAGCTTGCCGGCGAAGGGCCCGGCGCCGGGCTTCTGCAGGGCGCGCTGCAGCGGCTGGCTGGCCTCGCCGCCGTCGATGTGGCGGGCGAATTCGTCGATCCAGCCGGCCAGCTGCCGCGGCTCGGCGAGCAGTTGCCAGTGCCCGGCGGTCACCTCGCGGCGCCACAGCCGCGGCGCCCACAGCGAGAGCTGCTGGAACAGCTGCTGGCCGACGTAGCGGTCGCGGGTCGGCACCACCAGTTGCACCGGCACCTCGGTGTGGCGCTTGCGCGGCCGGAAGATCGAGCCGATGAAGTTGGCTCGGTACAGTTTCACGCCGTGCTCGCCGTCGCTGGCCTGGTGCGGGTTGCGCCCGGGGTTGCGGATGCCCTCGACCTTGCGCAGGTACCGCGGCCACAGGCGCGCGGCGCCCAGGCGCCAGGACAGCGCCGGCAGCAGTGGCAGGTGGAAGTAGTAGATGTACCAGGAATGCAGCAGCTGGCTGAGCATCTGCAGCAGCGCGGCCGGGCGCCTGCGCCGCAGGCGGTCGCGCATCCAGTGGCCGACGTGGTCCAGGCAGGGCCCGGAGATGCTGGTGTAGGAGGCGATGCGTTCGCGCAGCGCCGGGTCGGTGACGCTCTCCCAGGTCTGGATCGAGCCCCAGTCGTGGGCCACCAGGTGCACCGGGCGCCCGGGGCTGACGGCGTCGAGCACGGCCTTGAGGTCCTGGCTGAGCAGTTCCAGGCGGTAGTCGCGGGTGCGCCGCGGCTTGTCCGACTCGCCGGCGCCGCGCACGTCGTAGGCCACCACCTGGTAGCGGCCGAGCAGGCGGGCGATCAGCGGCAGCCAGACCTCGTGGTTGTCCGGGTAGCCGTGGACGAACAGCTGCATCGGCTTGTTCGCCTCGCCCCAGCGGTACACCGCCAGGCGCACCGCGCCGGACTGCACGTCGAGGCGTTCGGCCGGCGGCAGGCCGGGGTTCTCGAGCATGGCGTTCATGCGGCCTCCCGTGCTTGCGGCGGGAGCGGATGGGCGGACGGGGTGCCTCGGGGCATGACGTTCTCCAGGCCATTGTTGTTGTGTGGAGCGACCGTGACATCGCTCGATGTCATGATCGATGCTGACCGATTCGCATCACCCGCGCCATGCCCGGCGGCGGTGTTACCGATACGGGCAGTGGCCTGTGGCCCAGGCGCCATGCGGGTTCGGCGCTGCGGGTGGGTGGGGCGGGAAACTGAAGTCCCGCCTTTGGTTGGGCGCACCGGCCCGCCGCGCCTGCGCTTTCGTATCGATGCTTTCCGGTTGTGGCCGGCGCCGGGCGCTGGCTATGATCGCCGCCATGAGCACGCCCCTGAGCCTCCTGCAGCGCCTGCTCCAGCGCCCCGAGCAAAGCCCGCGGGCGCTGGAGGACGAGCGCGAATTCAGCGTCGACGAGCTGGCCCGCGAGGCCGGCAGCACCGTGCGCAACGTGCGCGCCTACCAGGACCGCGGCCTGCTGCCGCCGCCCGAGCGGCGCGGCCGCAGCGGCGTCTACTTCGCCAGCCACCTGCGCCGCCTGCGCCTGATCGGCGGCCTGCTGGAGCGCGGCTACGGCCTGTCGAACATCAAGGAGCTGCTGGAAAGCTGGGAACGCGGCCACGACCTGGACCACGTGCTGGGCCTGGACCAGGCCATCCTCGGCGCCTGGAACCTGGAGACGCCGGGGCAGATCGGCTTCGACGAACTGCAGGCGATCTTCGGCGACGAACTGGACGACGAGGTCATCGACCGCGCCCTGCAGCAGGGCTTGCTGCAGTTCGACGGCGAGCGCATCGGCATTCCCAGCCCGCGGCTGTTCAACGCCGGCGTCGAGCTGCACCGCTCGGGCATTCCCCTGGCCGCTCTGCTGGAGCACCTGGCGGTGCTGCGCAGCGACACCGAGCACCTGGCCGCGGGCATCGTGCGCCTGGTGGTTACCCACCTGGTGGACAGGCGCGGCGCCGAGCTGCTGCCCGGCGCGGCCGACCTGGAGCAACTGGCCGAGGTGTTCATGCGCCTGCGCCCGCTGGCCGAGCAGGTGGTGCTGGTGGAGCTGGCGCGGGGCCTGAAGCTGTCGGCCAACGAGATGCTCGGCGAGCGGGTGGGGGAGATCCTCCGGCAGTTCGAGCAGCCGCGTACCTGATGCAGGGCGTACAACCGTTCGCGGTTGTACGCCGTTACGCAGGCGCTTCGTGGTCGAATCCGCGGCGCGCCCGGGGCCGAGGCCAGGCGGCGGATGACCGCGAACGGTCATTCGCCCTACGAAGAACCTTGTGCCGCGTGCTGCAGGCGGTCGCGCAGCCAGGCGCGGGCCGGGTCGCGTTCGGCGTCCTCGCGCCAGATCTGCACGAAGTCGAAGCGCGGCAGCGCCAGCGGCGGTTCGAACACCGCCAGGGAGGCGGGCAGCTCCAGGCGTTCCAGGCAGCGCGCGGCTATGGTCAGGACCAGGTCGGTGCCTTCCAGCAGCGCCGGGGCCACGGTGAAGTGCGGCAGGGCCAGCGCCACCTGGCGGCGCAGGCCGAGCTTGCCGAGGGCGCCGTCGATTTCCTCCAGCGAGTCCTGCAGCGCCACCCGCACGTGGGCCGCCGCCAGGTAGGCCAGCAGCGACAGGCCGTCGGCGCGGTCCAGCAGGTCGCGCCGGCATACGCAGACGAAGCGTTCCTCGAACAGGCGCCAGGCGCGCACCCCGGCCGGCAGCACCGGGAACACGCCGAGGGCGCCGTCCAGCTCGCCTTCGGCGACCTGCCGGGCCATCTCCAGGCGCGATTCCTGGCTGACGCCGAGGCTGACCTGCGGCGCGCATTGGCGCAGGTCGCGCAACAGGCGCGGCAGCAGCACCCAGGCGCCGTAGTCGGACATGCCCAGGCGGAAATGGCGGTGGCTGGAGGCCGCCTCGAACGCCGGCCCGCCCAGCAGGCCGCGCACGCCGTCGAGCACCTGGACCAGGCGCGGCGCCAGCTCCAGGGCGCGGGCGGTGAGCCGCATCTCGTTCTTCACCCGCACCAGCAGCGGGTCGCCGAGCTGCTCGCGCAGGCGCGCCAGGGCATGGCTCACCGCCGGCTGCGACATGGCCAGGCGCTCGGCGGCGCGGGACACGTGGCGTTCGGCGAGGAGGGCGTCGAGGATCACCAGCAGGTTGAGGTCCAGGCGGCGCAGGTCATGAATGTCATGCATATGGGCTGTATCGAATGTGCATTTCCATTCGTGCAGTGGATAGCAAAGGATGGGCCCGTCCACAAGCAACGGAGTCCATCCATGTCGAAGATCCTGCTCATCAGCCTGGCCATCTCGGTCGGCGGCCTGGTCGCCCTGCAGGCCGGCAGCAACGCCTTCCTCGGTCGCCAGCTGGGCCACCCGCTGAGCGCCAGCCTGGCCTCGCTCGGCGTCAGCCTGGGCGTGGTGGTGCTGGCCCTGGTGATCATGCGCGTGCCCCTGCCGGCCGGCGCCGGGGTGGCGGCTACGCCCTGGTGGAGCTGGCTCGGCGGGCTGTTCGGCGCGGCCTACCTGACGGTGGCGGTGATGCTGGCGCCGCGCCTGGGCGGGGCGACCTTCCTGGCCTGCGTGGTGGCCGGGCAGATGCTGGTATCGGCGCTGTGCGACCAGTTCGGCTGGGTCGGCTTCCCGGTGCGCCGGCTGAGCGCCGAGGGCGTGCTGGCGCTGCTGCTGATCGTGGCCGGGGTGCTCCTGCTGCAATGGCGCGGGCGGCTCGCCTGAGTCACATGAGGAACAGCGTCAGCGCCCCCGCGGCCAGGCCCGCGACCATCACCGGCACGCTGCGCAGGGCCAGCTGGCCGCCGCCGACCAGGGCGATCAGGACGGCCTTGACCAGGCTGTTGCTGGCCACCGCGAGGACGATGCCGCGCCCGGCCACCTCGGCGTCCAGCCCGCCCATGGCGTTGCTGGCCAGGGACAGGGTGATGGCGTCGACGTCGGCCAGGCCCGAGAGCAGCGCCACCAGGTACACGCCGACGTCGCCCAGGTAGCGGTGCCCGGCCTCGACCAGGAACAGGATCAGCGCCAGCAGGGCGGCGAAGCGCAGGGCCGGGCCCAGCTCGAAGGGGTTCTTCAGCGGCGGTTCGCTGGCGGCGGGCGTCTCGTCCCGGCTGGCGCGGCGCCAATACAGCAGCGCGCCGCCGGCGTAGACCAGGGTGGCGACGATCAGCGGCGGCAGCAGGTTCGGCAGCAGCTCGGCGTTGACCAGGCCCACCTCCAGCGCCACCCGCGGGAACATCAGCGCCGAGGTGGCCAGCAGGCCGGCGGCCAGCAAGGGTTGCAGGCGGCGCTGCTCGTGCATGCCGGCGAGGGTGAGGGTCATCGCCGTGGACGACACCAGGCCGCCGAGCAGCGCGGTGATCAGCAGGCCGTGGCGGGTCCCGGTGAGGCGCACGGCGACGTAGGCGGCGAAGCCCAGGCCGGCGATCAGCACCACCATCCACCAGCTGGCGTAGGGGTTGAACACCTGCCAGGGGCCGTAGCCCTGGTTGGGCAGCACCGGCAGCATCACCACCGAGATGAACAGCAGCTTGAAGGCCGCCGACAATTCGCGGGCGTCCAGGTGCTTCAGCGCCGCGTGCAGGGACTCCTTCAGGCTCAGCAGCAGCGCCACCACCACGCCGCCGCCGGCGGCCAGCAGGCGGCTGTCGGCCACCGCCAGGCTGCCCAGCAGGAAGGTGGCGAGCAGGGCCACCTCGCTGGTCATGCCCTGGTCGCCGCTGCGGCCCACGTCGGCCAGGTAGCCGGCCACCGCCAGCAGGCCCACCAGCAGCGCCATCACCACCCAGGCCCAGACGCCGAAGTGCCCGGCCAGCAAGGCGCTCAGGCCGCCCAGCAGGCCGGCCAGGGTGAAGGTGCGGATGCCGGCGACCTGGCGGATGTCCTCGAAGTCGCGCTCGCGCCAGCCGCGCTCGGTGCCGACCAGCAGGCCGATGGCCAGGGCGGTGGTGAGGTCGAGGACGAGTTCCATGTGGTCCAGCATCATCGTGGGTGGGCTCCATGCGGGGATGCTGGGAGTCTAGAAGGCGCCGGGGTGGAGAGGGTGTTCCAGATCAAGCCGGGTGGCGCATCCGTGATCCGGCGCGGGGGCGGGCCATCGCGGACGGAGTCCGCTCCTACAGGAGATGTCATGTCTCACCAGGGACTGTAGGAGCGGACTTTGTCCGCGATTCGCGCGCAGGGCGCGCTCCTACAAGGGAATGGCACGGGGGGATGGCGTAGGCGGAGCTCATCCGCGAAACGCGCCGGTGGTTCCGGCTATCGCGGATAAGGTCCTCCTACGGGGGAGGAATACCGTGCCCCCGGAGCCTGTAGGAGCGGGCCCTGCCCGCGATTTCGCGCGCAGGGCGCGCTCCTACAGGAGCGGGCAGCCACGATTGCACCGTCTCAGCGCAGGCTCAGGTGCCGGCTCAGCAGCGCCCGCAGCGCCGCCGGCTTCACCGGCTTGGCGAGGAATTCCAGGCCGGCGGCGTGGATCTGCGCCACCAGCTCGGGGCGGGCGTCGGCGCTGATCACCACGCCGGGCACCGGCTCGCCCAGGCGGGCGCGCAGCCAGGCCATCAGCTCGGCGCCGGTCTCGCCGTTGTCCAAGTGGTAGTCGATCAGCGCCAGCTCCGGGCGCGCGTCGCTGTCCAGCAGCTGCTCGCACTCGGCCTTGCTGCGCGCGGTGAGCACGCGGCAGCCCCAGCGGCTGAGCAGGCTGTTCATGCCGACCAGGATGCTGTCCTCGTTGTCCACGCACAGCACCTGGGCGCCGTTCAGCTCGGTGGGCACCTCGGCCTTGTGGCCGTTGAGCTCGGCCGGCGCCGGCTGCCGCGCCAGCGGCACGCTGACGCTGAACACGCTGCCCTTGCCCGGCCAGGAGCGCACCTGCAGGCGGTGGCCGAGCACCTTGCACAGCCGGTCGGCGATCGCCAGGCCTAGGCCCAGGCCTTTCTCGGCGCGGGTCTGGTGGCTGTCCAGGCGCTTGAATTCCTCGAAGATCACGCTGAGCTTGTCCTCCGGGATGCCCGGCCCGCGGTCCCAGACCTCCAGGCGCAGGTGCCCGTCCTCGCGGCGCACGCCCAGCAGCACGCGGCCCTTGGCGTAGCGGAAGGCGTTGGTCAGGAAGTTCTGCAGCACCCGGCGCAGCAGCTTGATGTCGCTGTCCACCCGCAGCTTGCTGCCGCGCAGGTGGAAGTCGATGCCCTGTTCCTGGGCCAGGGCGCGGAACTCGGCGCCCAGCGGGTCGAGCAGGGCGCTGAGCGGGAAGGCCGCGCGCTCGGCGCTGACGCGGCCGCTTTCCAGGCGCGAGATGTCCAGCAGGTCGGTGATCAGGTCCTCGGCCGAACGCAGCGAGGAATCCAGGTGGCGCACCAGGTCGCTGGCCTCGCCGGACATCCCGCCTTGGTGCGCCAGCGCCGCGGAGAACAGCCGCGCGGCATTCAGCGGCTGCATCAGGTCGTGGCTGACCGCGGCGAGGAAGCGCGTCTTCGACTGGTTGGCGGCCTCGGCGGTGCCCTTGGCCTCGGTCAGCGCCTGGTTCAGCTGCGAGAGCTCCTGGGTGCGTTCCTCGACGCGCTGCTCCAGGCTCTCGTTGGCTTCCTTGAGGCCGTGCTCGGCGTCGCGGAACGCGGTGATGTCGGTGAAGCTCATGACGAAGCCGCCGCCGGGCATGGGGTTGCCGATCAGCTCGATGACGCGGCCGTTGGGGAACAGCCGCTCGGAAGTGTGCGGGGTGCCCTGGCGCATCCAGTACAGGCGCTTGGCCACGTGCAGGTCGGGGTCGCCGGGCCCGCACAGGCCGCGCTCGGCGTTGTAGCGGATGATGTCGGCGATCGGCCGGCCGACGTGGATCAGCCCGTCGGGGTACTCGAACAGCTCGATGTAGCGGTGGTTCCAGGCCACCAGGCGCAGCGACTGGTCGACCACGCTGATGCCCTGGGTGATGTTCTCGATGGCGCCCTGCAGCAGGGCGCGGTTGAACTGCAGCACCTCGGAGGCTTCGTCGGCGATCTTCACCACGTCCTCCACCTGCATCTCGCGGCCCTCGATGGCGGCCTTGACCACCGCGCGCGCCGAGGAGGCGCCGAGCACGCCGGCGAGCAGGCGCTCGGTGTGGGCGATCCACTCGTCGTTGGCGTTCTGGCTGGGTACGAAGCCCTTGCCCTGGCGGTAGGCGAAGCGGATGAAGCTCTGCCGCGCGCGCTCCTCGCCGACGAAGCGCGCGGCGAGCATCAGCAGGTCTTCCAGCTGCACCGCCAGCATCGAGCGCGAGCTGAGCCGCTGGGAGATTTCCTGGCCGATGAAGCGGCTGGCCTGCCAGTGCTCGGAGACGCGGGTGCGGGAGAACACCGAGACCAGGCCGAACAGGGCGAAGTTGCCGATCAGCGAGAGCAGCACGCCGAGGGTCAGCGGCTCGATGTTGACGCCGAAGGGGTGGCCGGCCAGCCAGGTCAGCCCGGGGAAGTGCTCCAGCGGCCAGCCCAGGCTGCGGGCGATCACCGGCAGCACCAGGGTGTAGGCCCAGAGCGCGGAGCCGGCGGCGAGGCCCGCGAACACGCCGCGGCGGTTGGCCTGCTTCCAGTACAGCGCGCCTATCATCGCCGGGCCCAGCTGGGCGATGGCGGCGAAGGCGATCTGGCCGATGGTCGCCAGGCTGGCGGTGGAGCCCAGCAGGCGGTAGCTGACGTAGGCCAGCAGGAGGATCAGGGCGATGCTGACCCGGCGCACGGTGAGCAGCCAGTGGCGGAACACCTCGAAGGGCTGCTCGTCGTTGCCGCCGCGGCGGCGCAGCAGCCAGGGCAGCAGCATGTCGTTGGAGACCATGGTGGACAGCGCCACGCTGGCCACGATGACCATGCCGGTGGCCGCCGAGGCGCCGCCGATGAAGGCCAGCAGCGCCAGCGCCGGGTGCGCCTCGGCCAGCGGCAGGCTGATCACGAAGGAGTCGGGGATGACCCCTGCCGGCAGCTGCATCTGCCCGGCCAGGGCGATGGGCACCACGAACAGCGCGGCCAGCACCAGGTAGGCGGGGAACACCCAGCGCGCCAGGTTGAGGTCGCGCGGCTCGATGTTCTCCACCACCAGCACGTGGAACTGCCGCGGCAGGCACATGATGGCGGTCATGGCCACGCCGGTCTGCAGCAGCATGGCCGGCCAGTGCACGGTTTCCTGCCAGTACTCGGCCAGCTGCGGGGCGTCGCGGGCCTTGTCCAGCAGGTCGCCGAAGCCGTCGTAGAGGCCGAAGGTGACGAAGATGCCCACGGCGAGGAAGGCGGCCAGCTTGACCAGCGACTCGAAGGCGATGGCCAGCACCATGCCGCGGTGGTGCTCGGTGACGTCCAGGCTGCGGGTGCCGAAGACGATGGTGAACAGCGCCAGCACCAGCGAGACGATCAGCGCCGTGTCCTGGGCGCGGCTGCCGCCGGAGTCGGCGCCGGCGCCGATCAAGAGGTTCACGCCCAGGACGATGCCCTTGAGCTGCAGGGCGATGTAGGGCAGCACGCAGACCACGCAGATCAGCGCCACCACCACCGCCAGGGCCTGGGACTTGCCGTAGCGCGCGGCGATGAAGTCGGCGATGGAGGTGATGTTCTCCTGCTTGCTGATCATGATCATCTTCTGCAGCACCCAGGGCGCGAAGAGCATCAGCAGCACGGGGCCGATGTAGATCGGCAGGAACGACCAGAGCTGGCCGGCGGCCTGGCCGACGGCGCCGAAGAAGGTCCAGCTGGTGCAGTACACCGCCAGGGACAGGCTGTAGACCCAGGCGCGCAGGCGCGGCGACAGGGGCGCGCGGCGGCGGTCGCCATAGAAGGCGATGGCGAACAGGATGGCCATGTAGAGAAGGGCGACCGTGGCGATCAGCCCGCTGGACAACGACATGCGAACTCCGAGAAATCGACGCGCTCCCCCGCAGGAGCTGCTGGGATGCAGTTTCGCACCAAAGTCCGATGCTGTCAGAACCCCTGCGACCAAGGTCTCAGAGGCCGCTTGCCGCAGTGGGAAAGCGCTGGTAGCTTTGCCGGCCGTTTCGCCCCGGGCCCGTCCGTCGCGCCCTGGCGCCGCTGTGGCACTATTGCCGGGCGCCGGGTTCCGATAGGGGCTGGCGGAACGCCGAGGTACGAGGAGGGGCCATGTTCAGACCGTCACCCATCACCCTGCAGCGCGGTGCGCTGCGCCTGGAACCCATGGTCGAGGCCGACGTGCCCGAGCTGGTGGCCCTGGCCGAGGCCAACCGCGAGGCGCTCAGGTTCATGAGCGCGCCGCAGCGCCCGGACTGGTACCGCAACAGCCTCGCCGAGCAGCGCGAGGGCCGCGCCCTGCCGCTGGTGGTGCGCCTGGGCAACCAGTTGGTGGGCACCACCCGCTTCATGGACTTCCTCCCGGCGCTGCCGGCCTGCGAGATCGGCGGCACCTGGCTGGACGCGGCGCAGCACGGCACCGGGCTGAACGCCAGCATCAAGTACCTGATGCTGCGCCAGGCCTTCGACAACTGGAAGATGGTCCGCGTGCAGCTCAAGACCGCCGCCAGCAACCTGCGTTCGCAGCGCGCCATCGAGAAGCTCGGCGCGCTGCGCGAGGGCGTGCTGCGCAACCACCGGCGCCTGGCCGGCGGGCGCCTGGACGACACCGTCCTCTACAGCATCACCGACCTGGAGTGGCCGCAGGTGAAGGCGGCCCTGGAAGCCGGCTTCATCGGCTGAGCGCCCCGGCATGCCCCTCGACAGCGCCCACGGCGAGCGCACGCGCTTCTGGCGGGCCCAGGAACTGGGCGGCCTGGAGCTGCTGCACGCACGCTTCATCGAACAGCGCTTCGCCCCCCACGTCCACGAAGGCTTCGCCCTGGTGCTGATCGAGCAGGGCGCCCAGCGCTTCCGCCACCGCGGCGCCGAGCACCTGGCGCCGACCGGCAGCCTGGTGCTGATCAACCCCGACGAGGTCCACACCGGCTCCAAGGCCCACGAGGCGGGCTGGCTGTACCGGGGCTTCTACCCGGAGGTCGAGCAGGTCGGCAGCGTGCTCGACGAGCTGGAGCTGGGCGGCCGGGGCCTGCCCACCTTCGATGCCAGCGTGCTGCACGACGCGGAGCTGAGCCGCGCCTTCCTGCATGTGCACCGCCTGCTGGAGTCCAATGCCAGCAGCCTGGAGCGCCAGACCTGCTGGCGCGAGGCGCTGCTGTTGCTGTTCCAGCGCCATGCGCGGGTGCCCGAGGCGCGCCCGGCCGGGCAGGAACCGCTGGCGGTGGCCCGCGCCCGCGAACTGCTGGCCGCCCAACTGGTCGAGCCGCCATCGCTGGAAGCGCTGGCGGCGGCGGTGAACCTGTCGCCCTTCCACTTCGCCCGGGTGTTCCGCAAGGCCACCGGCCTGCCGCCCCATGCCTGGATCAAGCAACGCCGCCTGGAACAGGCCCGCGCCCTGCTCAAGGGCGGCTGCGCGCCGGCCTCGGTGGCGGCGCAGCTGGGCTATGCCGACCAGAGCCACCTCAGCCGCCAGTTCAAGCAGGCCTACGGCGTGGCGCCGGGGGAATACCGCCTGGCGTGCGGACGCTCAGACATGCCAGCCGGTAACCCGTAGGAGCGGGCCCTGCCCGCGATTCGCGCGCAGGGCGCGCTCCTACATGGAATGGTGCGGGTGGGGTGGCGTAGGAGCGGATCTTATCCGCGAATCGCGCCGGGGGTTCCGGCTATCGGGGACAAGGTCCTCCTACCATTCCGGTGGGCACGGCTTCTCGTAGGAGCGAGCTTGCTCGCGAATGAGCCCCGCAGCGGAGTCTGTTCGCGAGCAAGCTCGCTCCTACGAAGGGCACATCGGCGCGGTCTGTAAGGCAGTTGCTCCTTCGGGGGAGAAATGCGCTGCTTTCCGGCAACGCACTCCGTCCGCGATTTCGCCCCGGCCTGTCCGGTCATGCGAGAGGCAATTCGGAATTTTTGCCCGCGGATGTGGCCAGAGGGCCCGCAGTTGCAGTCAAATCTGCGACGGACGCCGCGGCGTCCTCCCGGCCCGCTTTCGGGGTCGCCTGACCAGGTACACACGGACGATGAGCCAACACTCGCAATTCGCCCTGCTGGGCACCCGGCGCTTCCTGCCGTTCTTCATCACCCAGCTGTTCGGCGCCTTCAACGACAACATCTTCAAGCAGTCGCTGATCCTGGCGATCCTCTACCACCTGAGCATCGGCGGTGACCGCAACCTGCTGGTCAACCTCTGCGCGCTGCTGTTCATCCTGCCGTTCTTCCTGTTCTCCGCCCTGGGCGGGCAGTTCGGCGAGAAGTTCAACAAGGACGCGCTGATGCGCGCGCTGAAGCTGGCCGAGGTGGTCATCATGCTGGTGGGCGCCGCGGGCTTCCTGCTCGGCAGCCTGCCGCTGCTGTTCCTCGCGCTGTTCGCCATGGGCACCCACTCGGCGCTGTTCGGCCCGGTGAAGTACTCCATCCTGCCGCAGCACCTGCGCGACGACGAGCTGGTCGGCGGCAACGCCCTGGTGGAGATGGGCACCTTCCTGGCCATCCTCGCCGGCACCATCGGCGCCGGTGTGCTCATGTCGCGCCAGGCCTACGCCCCGGCGGTGGGCATCGCCGTGGTACTGGTGGCCGCCTGCGGCTACCTGGCCAGCCGCGGCATTCCCCGCGCCGCCGCCGCGCTGCCGCAGCTGCAACTGGACTGGAACATCTTCCGGCAGTCCTGGAGCATCCTGCGCCTGGGCCTCGGCCAGCGCCCGGCGGTGTCGCGCTCGCTGGTGGGCAACTCCTGGTTCTGGTTCCTCGGCGCGGTCTACCTGACGCAGATCCCCACCTACGCCAAGGAGCTGCTGCACGGCGACGAGAGCGTGGTGACGCTGATCCTCACGGTGTTCTCGGTGGGCATCGCGCTGGGCTCGATGCTCTGCGAGAAGCTCTCGGGCAAGAAGGTGGAGATCGGCCTGGTGCCCTTCGGCTCCATCGGCCTGAGCCTGTTCGGCATCCTGCTGTGGTGGCACAGCGGCGGCTTCCCCGTCGGCGCCGCGCCCTTCACCTGGCTGGAGGTGCTGGAGCACCCGCAGAGCTGGGCGGTGCTCGGCGATATCCTCGGCATCGGCGTCTTTGGCGGCTTCTACATAGTGCCGCTGTATGCGCTGATCCAGGCGCGCACCGAGGAGGACAAGCGGGCCCGGGTGATTGCCGCGAACAACATCCTCAACGCGCTGTTCATGGTGGTGGCCGCCATCGTGTCCATCCTGCTGCTGTCGGTGGCCAGGCTAAGCATCCCGCAGCTGTTCCTGGTGCTCTCGCTGATGAACGTCGCGGTGAACGTGTACATCTTCAAGATCGTGCCCGAGTTCACCATGCGCTTCCTGGTCTGGCTGCTCAGCCACTCCATGTACCGCGTCGACCACCAGAACCTCGAGGCCATCCCCGACGAGGGCCCGGTGGTGCTGGTATGCAACCACGTGTCCTTCGTCGACGCGCTGCTCATCGCCGGCTCCATCCGCCGCCCGGTGCGCTTCGTGATGTACTACAAGATCTTCCGCCTGCCGGTGCTCAACTTCATCTTCCGCACCGCCGGCGCCGTGCCCATCGCCGCGCGCCACGAGGACGAGCGCATCTACGAGGAGGCCTTCCGCCGCGTGGCGCAGTACCTGAAGGACGGCGAGGTGGTGTGCATCTTCCCCGAGGGCAAGCTGACCGCCGACGGCGAGATGAACGAGTTCCGCGGCGGGGTGGAGCGGATCATCGAGCAGACCCCGGTGCCGGTGATCCCCATGGCGCTGCAGGGCCTGTGGGGCAGCTTCTTCAGCCGCGACCCGGGCAAGGGCTTCTTCAGGCGCATCTGGTCGCGCGTGCGCCTGGTGGCGGGGCAGCCGCTGCCGCCGCAGCAGGCCCGGCGCGAGCACCTGCAGGCGCTGGTGACGGACCTGCGCGGCAACGCCCGCTGAAACGAAAAAGCCCCGGCAGAGCCGGGGCTTTTTCACAGGGGCGCGAGGTTCAGATGACCTGAACTTCGTCCGCCTGCAGGCCTTTCTGGCCTTCTACAACGATGAAGGAGACCTTCTGGCCTTCCTGCAGCGACTTGAAGCCATTGCCCTGGATGGAACGGAAGTGAACGAACAGGTCGCCACCGTTTTCCTGGGTGATGAAGCCAAAGCCCTTGGCATCGTTGAACCATTTGACGGTGCCGGTCTGACGATTCGACATGGAATTACACCTTGAACGTTGTGGATTGCTGCTGCACGGCGTTACCGCCGCCTGTTCTGAGTTGCAAGGTGTGGGCCGGGCCGGACGAAGAGCGTCGCCGCCTTCAGGTCATCAGCCGTGACGATCCTGGCAAGCACAGTCGCCGCAGCATACCGGGACTTTTCCGGGAAAGCGACAGGACGGACGTGCCGATTTCAATGACTGAGCTTCAACCCGACCAGGCCGCAGAGGATCAGCGCGATGCTGAGCAGGCGTAGCGGGGCGACGGATTCGCCGAACAGCAGGATGCCGAGGGTCACGGTGCCCAGCGCGCCGATGCCGGTCCAGATGGCGTAGGCGGTGCCCAGCGGCAGCTGTTTCATGGCAAGGCCCAGCAGGCCGATGCTGGCGGCCATGGCCAGCGCGGTCAGCACGCTGGGCCACGGGCGGGTGAAGCCTTCGGTGTATTTCAGACCGACGGCCCAGGCCACTTCGAACAGGCCGGCGGCGAACAGGATGAACCAGGACATGGGGACCTCCGGGACGACTGATGGGCAGGGCCGTCCCCGTCGGTGCACCTGGCGGTGGTGAGGTCGTCCTCACGATGCGCAGTATTTTGCACATTCTGGCCCGGGCGGCAACCTGTGGTCGCGCCCGGGCCGGCGGCCCTCAGGAAGCCTGGTCGGGCTTGTCCGTCAGGCGGCGGAACCAGCTCGACAGGGTGGCCCCGGAGATGTTGTGCCAGACGCTGAACAGCGCGCTGGGCACCGCCGCCAGCGGCGAGAAGTGGGCGCTGGCCAGGGCCGCGCCGAGCCCGGAGTTCTGCATGCCAACCTCCAGCGCCAGCGACTTGCGCTGCGCCAGGGGCAGGCCGAAGGCGCGCCCGGCGAGGTAGCCGAGGAGGAAGCCGAAGCCGTTGTGGAGGATCACCACGGCCATGATCAGCAGGCCGGACTCGGCGATCTTCGCCTGGCTGGCCGCCACCACCGCCGCGACTATCACCACGATGCAGACCACCGAGACCAGCGGCAGCGCTTCCACCACCTTGCCCACCCGCGCGCCGAACAGGCGCTGGGCGACCACGCCCAGGGCGATGGGCAGCAGCACCACCTGGAGGATCGACCAGAACAACTCGGCGAAGGACACCGGCAGCCAGGCCGAGGCCAGCAGCCAGATCAGCGCCGGGGTCAGCAGCGGGGCGAGCAGGGTGGTCACCGCGGCGATGGCCACCGACAACGCCAGGTCGCCGCGGGCCAGCCAGGTCATGACGTTGGAGGCGGTGCCGCTGGGGCAGCAGCCGACCAGGATCACGCCCACGGCGATTTCCGCCGGCAGTTGCAGCAACCGGCACAGCAGCCAGGCCACGCCGGGCATGATGACGAAGTGGGCGACCACGCCCAGGCACACGCGCCAGGGGTGGCGGGCCACCTCGGCGAAGTCTTCCAGCTTCAGCGTCAGGCCCATGCCGAACATGACGATGCCGAGCATCGGCACTATCGCCGGTGCCAGCGGGCGGAACCACTGCGGGGCGAGGAAGGCCAGCACGGCGAACAGCAGTACCCAGAGGGCGAAGGTGTTGCCGACGAAGCGGCTCAGCAAGGCGATGGCGCGCATGGGTGGCGCTCCTTGTGGTTACTGTCGGGGCCGGCGCCCGGGGGCGCCGGCCGGGACGGGGGTTAGATGCCCTGGGGGATTTCCTCGCCACCCAGCGCCTCGAACAGCGCCGGCAGGAACTGGCCGAAGGTCAGCATCATCAGGATGAAGCTGGCGTCGAGCTGGCCGAGGGCGTCGTCGCCGCCGTCCTTCTCGGCCTGCTCCTGCAGCAGTTCCTCGAAGCGCAGGCGCTTGATCGCCAGCTTGTCGTCGAGCACGAAGCTGAGCTTGTCCGACCAGGCCAGGGCCAGCTGGGTGACCAGCTTGCCGGAGGACAGGTGCAGCTGGATCTCGTCGCTGGTCAGGTCCTGGCGCTTGCAGCGCACCACGCCGCCGTCCTCGTGGGTGTCGCGCAGCTCGCACTCGTCGAGCACGAAGAAGTCGCCGGCGGCTTCCTGGGTCTTGACCCAGTCGGTGAGGGTGGCGCTGGGCGCGACCTTGACGCTGAGCGGGCGCACCGGCAGCGAGCCGAGGGCCTCGCGCAGGGTGGAGAGCAGGTCCTCGGCCTTCTTCGCGCTGGCGCTGTCGACCAGGATCAGGCCCAGCTCGGGGGCGATCGCGGCGAAGGTCGAGGATCGGCGGATGAAGGCGCGCGGCAGCAGGCTCTGGACGATCTCGTCCTTGAGCTGGTCGCGCTCCTTCTTGTAGACCTTGCGCATCTGCGCGGTCTCGATCTCGTCCACCTTGTCCTTCAGCGCGTCACGCACCACGCTGCCGGGGAGGATGCGTTCCTCCTTGCGCGCGCTGACCAGGTAGAAGCCCTGGCTGGCGTGCGCCAGGGGCGCGTCGGGGCCCTTGCCGAAGGGGGCGGTGAAGCCGTAGGTGGTCAGTTCCTGGCTGGCGCAGGGGCGCGCCGGCTTGCTGGCCAGGGCTTTCTCGAGGGCATCGGCATCGATCTGCAGATCCTGGGTGAGGCGATAGACGAGCAGGTTACGGAACCACATGAGGATCAAACTCCCGGGACACGAAAGGTCCGCATTATTCCGCTAGCGGCTCTCCAGGCCAACCCCGTTACCGACTTCGTCGACATTTCCTAAGCCTTTGGAACATCTGAAAATTTTTTTCACTCAGGGGCTTGCCAGGGTGAAAATGCGCCCGTAGAATGCGCCCCACTTCGAGAGTGAAGGGTGATTAGCTCAGCTGGGAGAGCATCTGCCTTACAAGCAGAGGGTCGGCGGTTCGATCCCGTCATCACCCACCAATCTCGTGGTCCGACGCAGCGGTAGTTCAGTCGGTTAGAATACCGGCCTGTCACGCCGGGGGTCGCGGGTTCGAGTCCCGTCCGCTGCGCCATATTCCAAGCCCTCAGGCAGAAATGCCTGGGGGCTTTGTCTTTCCCGGCCCCGGGAAAGTCGCCCCGCGCGACGCCGTTCGCAGCGCCTATCCTCTTAATTTTTCTATAAGTTTGCCGTGGGAACTTATCCCCCGGCGGCGGTTCCTATTGCCCATAGCCATTGGCCGCGGCGCCCTGATAAGCTCGCGGTTTCATCGAAATGCCAGCATGGCAATCAGACAAGGAATCAGCATGAAACAACATCGGTTGGCGGCAGCGATCGCACTGGTCGGCCTGGTTCTCGCGGGCTGCGATCAGCAGGCTGCCAATGTGGAGCTCAAGACGTCGGCGCAGAAGGCTTCCTACGGCATCGGCCTGAACATGGGCAAGAGCCTGGCCCAGGAAGGCATGAACGATCTGGACTCCAAGGCCGTGGCCCAGGGCATCGAGGATGCCATTGGCAAGAAGCCGCAGCGCGTCACCGATGAAGAGCTGACCCAGGCGTTCACCGACCTGCAGAAGCGTTCCGAGGAACGCATGGCCAAGCTGAGCGAGGAAACCCTCAAGGCCGGCAAGAAGTTCCTCGAGGACAACGGCAAGCGCGAAGGCGTGGTCACCACCAAGTCCGGCCTGCAGTACGAAGTGGTGAAGAAGGCCGACGGCCCGCAGCCCAAGGCCACCGACGTGGTCACCGTGCACTACGAGGGCAAGCTGACCGACGGCACCGTGTTCGACAGCTCCATCCAGCGCGGCAGCCCCATCGACCTGCCGGTCAACGGCGTGATCCCGGGTTGGGTCGAGGCCCTGCAGCTGATGCACGTGGGCGAGAAGATCAAGCTCTTCATCCCCAGCGAACTGGCCTACGGCTCGCAGAGCCCGAGCCCGACCATCCCGGCCAACTCGGTGCTGGTGTTCGACCTGGAACTGCTGGGCATCAAGGATGCCAACCAGGCCGGCGGCGAGCAGCCGCAAGCCCCGGCGCAGAACTGAGTACATTAGTACCAAGAGGACGCCCCGCCCCTGCGGGGCGTTCCTGTTTCTGCAGGATGATAGCGCTGCTCCGCGGCTGACCAGTCGGTCGGAAAGGGCGTAGCCTGGTGCGGGATGTTACCCTTATGCACATATATGTCGCAGCCGTGGTTACGGCCGGTGCTTGACAGCGAAGGGTGATATCGAATAGCCGCAACTGTATGATTTTTATAAGGTTTCCTAAGCTGAACAAAAAATCGCCGATCTGTCTGTAGGCCGCTGGCGACGGGCTTTCCGGCGTGGAGACCGGATACTTTCAACAGAGTTATCCACAGGAAAGGTGGATAACCCCCAAGCCCCCCGGCGACACCGCCGGGACGAGGTGCCCGATGAAGAAACCCGCCGGTTTCGACCGTTATCTGGCCCTGGCCGAACGCTTTCTCGCCCGGGGTCGGGTACCGGCCCTGCTGTTCGCCGTGGCGCGCAAGAGCGCGCGGCTGAAACTGGTCAAGGCCGACCTGCGCCTGCTGCAGGAACTGGCCCTGGCCACCGTGCGCGGGCAGTATCGCCAGCTCAACCCCAGGGCGCTGCTGGCGGTGGTGGCGGCGCTGCTGTATTTCCTCTCGCCGCTGGACATGATCCCCGACTGGCTGCCCGGCGTGGGCCTGCTGGACGACCTGGCGGTGCTGGCCTGGGTGGTGCGCCACTGGCAGGCCGAGCTGGATGCCTTCAAGGTCTGGCGCGATGCGCAGAGCCGCGAGATACGCCAGTCCCTGGCGCTGTTGCCGGGGCCGGAGCGGCCGGCCCGCGGCTGAGTCGCCGGCCAGCGAAGCGTGCGCGGCTTCGCGATGCCGCGCGTGGTGATGCGCCCGATGAGGCCGAGCGGCGTTTCATGGGCGATACTGTGAAAGGTCGGAATGCCGGGCAGGCGCCAGGGGTTGCCGTCTTTGCCCGTTGAAATGCCGGCATGCAAGGAGTGTTGTCGATGAATGTGCAAGTGATCACGCGAGACGGCGAAGCGGAGTACGCCGTGCTTCCCTGGGCCGACTACCAGGCGCTGCTGGCCGCTGCCGGCGCCCGCGCCGCCCAGCCCCCCGCAGTTGCCGCCCCGGTTGCCGCACCGAGCGCCTCCTGGCGCGAGCTGCGCGAGGCGCGCGGCCTGTCCCTGGAGAGCGTGGCCCGCGAGGTGGGCATCAGCCCGTCCTACCTGGGGATGATCGAAAGCGGCGAGCGCGAGGTCAGCGAAGCCATCGAGCATGGCCTGCGTCGCGCGCTGGGCGCAGCGAAGTCGGAGTCGGCATCTTGAGCGTGCATATCAGCCGCAAGCATTGGCAGGGCTTGCTGGACGAGCTGGAAGACGCGCGCCGCCAACGCCACCTGTTGACCTACCGGGCGCTGATCGAGCGCCTGCAACTGCCCACGCCGGCCATGACCACCCTGACCGCGGCCCTGGAGCACCTGGCGCAGCTCGATGCCCGCGCCGGCCGGCCGCTGCGCAGCTCGCTGGTGATCAGCCAGGGCGCCAGCCGCCTGCCGCGCACCGGGTTCTTCGAATGCGTGGAGCGCCTGGGGCGTTTCTCCGGCGCCTCGGACGGCCCCGCGGCGGCGGGCTGGCACGCCGCCGAGGTGGTGCGGGTGTTCGAGTTCGACTACCCGGAAGAGCCGTGAGCCGCGAGTTCGTCTGGCGCCTGCGCGCCCGCCTGGCCTACGCCGTGGCGCGACGCCTGATGGGCTGGCCCTGGCTGGTCCGCCAGCCGCGCGCCTGGCAGTGGATGCAGGGGCAGTTCTCGCGCATGGCCAACCTGGGCGACGTGCCCGCCCAGAGCTTCTATGGCCACCTGCTGCTGTTCCGCGGCCAGGGCTTCGGCGCCCGCGAGGAGGGCCTGCGCCTGCTCGCCCTGGCGGCCGCCGGCGGCGATGCCAAGGCCGCCTACCAACTGGGTGTGCAGGCCCTGCAGGGCAGCGCGCAGCGGCAGCCGGACGGCGCCGCCGCGGCGCGCCACTGGGCCCGCGCCGCGGAGGCCGGGCACCCGCTGGCCGCGCGGCGCCTGGCCGAGCTCTACCGCGACGGGGCCGAGGGCCTCGCCGCGGATTCCGAGCAGGCCGCGCGCTACCAGGCCCTGGCGGCGCAGCTGGGGCTCTGAACGGCGCCTATTCCAGGGTGATGACGTGCCGGCTGTAGCCGGGGACTTCCTTGGCGTGGCGCTTGGCCTCCGAGGCGATGCCCGCCAGCTGCGCCGCGTCCAGGCGCTCGCTGGCGCCGGGCTTCAGGTGCACCACGCCGATCGATAGCGACAGCAACGGGAATTCCTGGCGCTGGCCGCGGCGGTTGTAGGCGACGAAGCAGCCGGCCTGCAGGTGCTCTTGATTGTAGAAGCGCCGGCACTGCCCCTGGAAGTCCTCCAGCAGGTGGTTGAGGCGGTTGCGCCAGTCCTCGGAGGTGAACACCAGCATGAAGTCGTCGCCGCCGATATGGCCGACGAAGTCGCAGCTGGGGTCCACCCGGTCGCTCAGGCACTGCGCCAGGCACAGCAGCACTTCGTCGCCGCGGGCGTAGCCGTAGAGGTCGTTGAAGGGCTTGAAGCTGTCGATGTCGACGTAGCACACCGCCGCCTCGCGGTCCTGCTGCAGCAGGCGCGCCAGGCACTGCTGGATGGGCACGTTGCCCGGCAGCAGGGTCAGCGGGTTGGCGTAGCGCGCCTGGCGGATCTTCAGTTCGGTGATCAGCTTGAGCACGTCGATCACCCGGCCCAGACCGAGGTAGCGGCCGCCCTGGGTGATGATGAAGTCTTCCTCGATGCGCTGCCGCGCGCGGCTGGTGAGCAGGCGGCTGACCTGCTGCAGCGACTGGCTGCGCTCCACCGCGAGGAAGTCCTCGCTCATCAGGCGGCTGATCGGCTTGCGCGCGTACAGCTCGGTGCCGAAGGGCTTGAGCAGGGCATCGGAGAGCGCATGGCGGTGGACGATGCCCACCGGTTGCTGGTGCTCGTCGAGCACCGCCAGGGCGTTCAGGTTGGCCTGGGCGCGGAAGGCTTCCAGCACCTCGGCGATCGGCGTGTCGCGGCCCACCGCCGGCTGTTCCAGCAACAGCGGGCGCAGGTCGGCCTGTTCCTCGCCGTGCAGGGCTTCCGCGCGGTCGAGGTCCGGCAGCAGGCCGCGCACCTCGCGCGCCGGCTGTTCCTGCGGGCGGCCGATGAGGTAGCCCTGGACCAGGTCGACGCCCATTTCCGAGAGCACCGCCAGCTCCTCCGGCAGTTCGATGCCCTCGGCTATCACCTGGGCGCGGGAGGCGTGGGCCATCTTCAGGATGGAGCCGACGAACTCGCGCTTGACGCCGTCCTGGTGGATGCCGTCGATGAAGTGGCGGTCGATCTTCACGTAGTCCGGGCGCAGTTCCGACCACAGGCGCAGGCTGGAATAGCCGGCGCCGAGGTCGTCCAGGGCGATGCAGAAGCCCATGGCGCGATAGTGGTGCAGGGCGGTGTCGAGCAGGCCGAAATCCTCGATGGGCGCCTGTTCGGTGAGCTCGATGACCACGTCGCCCGGCGCTATGCCGAGGGTCTGCAGCAACTGCAGGGTGCGGCCGGGCTGGTGGCTGGGGTCCAGCAGCGACTCGGGGGCGACGTTGAGGAACAGCTTGCCGGCCAGCCCCAGCTCGTGGAAGCGCTGGCAGGCGCGGCGCCGGCAGAGCACGTCGAGCTCGCTCAGGCGGCCGGCGTGGCGCGCGGTGCTGAACAGGGTGAGGGGCGAGTGCAGCGGGCTGTTGGAGGGGCCGCGGGTGAGGGCCTCGTAGCCCACCAGGCGCCGCTCGGAGAGCGACACTATGGGTTGGAACAGACAATGCAGGTCGCCGTGAGCGAGGATCTGGGCCAGCGCGCTCAACTGCTCGGTGACGGTCATGACGGTTCTCTGTGGGTGAAAAGATGAAGGGCCGGTCTCCCGGCCCTTGCGCATTTCACTACTGAGTCATGACTGTTTCGTGACGACTCCGCTCTTTCAGTGCTTGGCCACCGCCGAGCTGAGCGTCAGGTAGTCCAGCAGGATGTGCCCGGACTCGGTGAGGTAGGCGTCGTCCTGGGGCTTGGTCTTGTCGTCGTCCGGCAGGGCGTTGTCGTCTTCCTGCTTGAGCTCCTTCAGCGGCTCCTGGCCCTTGGACTTGCGCAGCGCGTTCTCCATGGCCAGCTGGCGGCCCTCGATGCTGCTCTGCTGGGCGCGGCGCTTGGCCTCGTTCAGGCTGACGGTCTTCTCCTTCATCAGCTCCTGGGCCAGGGCCAGGCGCTGGCGGGCGTAGACGAAGTCGGCGTTGTGCTCGGTGCGCGCGTCGTGCTGGATCTTCAACTGGTCGAGGAACGGCTTGAACGGGTCGCTCTGCGCCGACAGCACCGGGCGGATGGTGTCCCAGGGCATGGAGTCGGGCAGGGCGCTCTCGCCGATTTCCTTGTCGTCGACGATGGACGGGTAGCTGATGTCCGGGATCACGCCCTGGTGCTGGGTGCTCTGCCCGGAGACGCGGTAGAACTTGGCCAGGGTCAGCTTCAGCTCGCCGTGGTTGAGCGGCTGGATGGTCTGCACGGTGCCCTTGCCGAAGGTCTGGCCGCCGACGATGAGCGCGCGGTGGTAGTCCTGCATGGCGCCGGCGAAGATCTCCGAGGCCGAGGCCGACAGGCGGTTGACCAGCACGGTCATCGGCCCGGTGTAGAAGGCCTGGCCCTCGTCATCGTTGAGCACGTCGACGCGGCCGTCGCTGTTGCGCACCAGCACGGTGGGGCCCTGGTCGATGAACAGGCCGGTCAGCTCGGTGGCTTCCTGCAGGGAGCCGCCGCCGTTGTTGCGCAGGTCGATGACGATGCCGTCGACCTTGTCCTTCTGCAGCTCGCCGATGAGCTTCTTCACGTCGCGCGTGGTGCTCTTGTAGTTCGGGTCGCCCGCCCGGTAGGCCTTGAAGTCCAGGTAGAAGGCCGGCACGTCGATCACGCCGAGCTTGTAGCTGCGGCCGTCGTGGTCGAGGGTGATCTCCGACTTCTTCGCCGCCTGGTCTTCGAGCTTCACCGCCTCGCGGGTGATGGTGACGATCTTGCTGGTCTGGTCGTTCGGCGCGTTGCTCGAGGGGATGACCTCCAGGCGCACCTGCGAGCCTTTCGGGCCGCGGATCAGCTTGACCACTTCGTCGAGTCGCCAGCCGACCACGTCGACCATCTCGCCCTTGCCCTGGGCGACGCCGATGATCTTGTCCGAGGTGGCGATCTGCTTGCTCTTCTCCGCCGGGCCCGCCGGCACCAGGCGCACGACCTTGACGTAGTCGTTGTCGCTCTGCAGCACCGCGCCTATGCCTTCCAGGGAGAGGCTCATGTTGATGTCGAAGTTTTCCGCGCTGTCCGGCGACAGGTACTGGGTGTGCGGATCGTAGGTCTGCGCGAAGGCGTTGATGTAGGCCTGGAAGATGTCCTCGCTGCGCGTCTGCTCCAGGCGCATCAGCTGGTTCTTGTAGCGCTTGGTCAGCTGTTCCTGGATGGCCTTGTCGTCCTTGCCGGCGATCTTCAGGCGCAGCACCTCGTCCTTGACCTTCTTGCGCCAGAGGTCGTCGAGCTCGGCGCCGTTCTTCGCCCACGGGGCCTTCTCGCGGTCGATGGTCAGGCTCTCGTCGACCTTGAAGTCGATCTTGTCGACGCCCTTGCCGAGCATCGCCAGGGCGAAGTCCAGGCGCTCCTTGAGGCGGTCCAGGTGACGCTTGTAGATGGTGAAGCCGGGGTCCAGCTCGCCGCTCTTGAGGAAGTCGTCGAACTGGGTGCGCCAGGGCGTGAACTGGGCGATGTCGCCGGCGGTGAAGTACATCCGCGACGGGTCCAGGGCCTTGATGTAGGCGTCGTAGATCTTCGCCGAGCGGTCGTCGTTGAGCGGCGGCTTGCTGTAGTGATGGCGCTTGAGCAGCTCGACGATGTTCAGGCTGGCGATCACCTGGTCACGGTCCGGCTGCAGGCCGTCCCAGGAGTTCTGGCCGGCGGAGGGCGCGGCGAACGCGGACAGGGCGCTGGCGCCAAGGACCAGCAGCAGGGCGGTGCGGGGCAGAAATCGCTTCATGCTTAATCGACTGGGTGCGGAGTTATGACGCATATTAGGCCGTATCTGGCGTCGCCGGGTTCCAAGCTGCTCGAGATTGGGCTCTGGCGCGACGAGCGAAGAGAAAGGCCCGACCGACGTGGTGCGGGCCGTGCAAGCACTATGGAGGTAGCGTGAACGCATTGCAAGGTATCGAAGGGCGGGTGGAGTGGGCCGAGCGAGCGGCCCCGACCTGTGGGGCGGGGCAGGTGCGCATCCGCGTGGCCGCCGCCGGGCTCAACCGCGCCGACCTGCTGCAGCGCGCCGGGCTCTACCCGCCGCCGCCGGGGGCCAGCGACATCCTCGGCCTGGAATGCGCCGGGGTGATCAGCGAAGTGGGCGCCGGCGCCACCTGGCAGGTGGGCGACCGTGTCTGCGCGCTGCTGGCCGGCGGCGGCATGGCCGAGGAGGTGGTGGTCGACGCCCGCCACGTGCTGCCGGTGCCCAACGGCTTGTCGCTGGCCGAGGCGGCGGGGCTGCCGGAGGTCTATGCCACGGCCTGGCTCAACCTGTTCCAGCTGGCGGGCCTGCAGCCGGGCGAGAAGGTCCTGCTGCACGCCGGCGCCAGCGGCGTGGGCTCGGCCGCCATCCAGCTGTGCAAGGCCTTCGGCAGCCCCTGCTGGGTCAGCGTCGGCTCCGCCGAGCGCCTGGCCTACTGCGAGGCCCTCGGCGCCGAGGGCGGGGTGCTGCGCGGCGAGGCGCTGGAGTCGCTGCGCGACTTCGCGCCCTTCGACGTGATCCTCGACCCGGTGGGCGCCAACTACGCGGCGCTCAACCTGCAGGTGCTGCGCCAGGACGGCCGCTGGGTGGTCATCGGCCTGATGGGCGGGCGCAAGGCCGAGCTGGACCTGGCGCTGCTGCTGGGCAAGCGCATCCAGTTGACCGGCTCGACGCTGCGCAGCCGCGACGCCGACTTCAAGGCGCAACTGATCGCCGAGTTGGGAACCCGCGTCTGGCCGCTGTTCGCCAGCGGCCAGCTGAAGCCCCAGCTGGAGCGCCAGTTCGTAGCCAAGGACGCCGAGCAGGCCTTCGAGGCCCTGGCCAGCAACCAGGTGCAGGGCAAGGTGGTGCTGCTGGTCGACCAGAGCCTGGCCTGAGGCACGGTCCCGCATGCGACGTAGGGCGAATGACCGTTCGCGGTCATCCGCCGTTGGCCCGGGCGCCAGTGCCTGGGAATGGCGGCGGATAACGCCGTAGGCGTTATGCGCCTTACGGCCCTGCCGGGTAATTCCATGGCACCGTAGGGCGAATAACCGTTCGCGGTTATCCGCCGTTGGCCTGGGCGCCGGTGCCCGGGAATGGCGGCGGATAACGCCGTAGGCGTTATGCGCCCTACGGATTCGACCGCGCACGGTGTTTTCCCGCTCCTACGAAGAGCCGTGTTTCTTGGCGGACTCAACGCCAGGCGAGGATTTCCCAGCCGTGTTTTTCCGCCTCGCCGCGCAACACCGGGTCGGGGTTGACCGTGTGCGGGTTGCCGACGCGGCGCAGCAGCGGCAGGTCGTTGCGCGAGTCGGAATAGAAGTGCGTGCTGGCCAGCGCGCTTTCGTCGCCGCCGAGCCAGTCGAGCAGGCGGATGATCTTGCCGTCGCGGTAGGTCAGCACGCCCTGGGTGCGGCCGCTGTAGTGGCCGTCCACCACCTCCAGGTCGATGGCCAGCACGTCCTGGATGCCGATGCGCTCGGCGATCGGCTGCACCAGGTGCACGCCGGAGGCGGAGATCACCAGCGGCCGGTCGCCGGCGGCGCGGTGCCGGGCCAGGGTGCGGCAGGCGTCGTTGTAGATCAGCGGTTCGATGACGTCCTCGACGTAGGCCTCCACCTCACGCTCCACTTCCTTGACGCTGCGCCCGGCCATGGGCTCCAGGCTGAAGGCCATGTAGGCCTCCATGGACAGCTCGCCCAGGGCGTAGCGCGCCATCAGCTCGGTATCTCGGCGGATGAAGGACTCGCCGTCGACCCAGCCCAGCTCGGCCATGCGCCGGCTCCACAGGCTGGCGCAGTCGCCGTCGATGAGGGTTTCGTCAAGGTCGAAGATCACCAGGGCCATCAGGCCACCTCCCGGATGCTTTCATGATCGATCGCCAGCGCCAGGTGGGCGCCGGCCGGATACAGGCGTTCCGCGCTGCGGTTGAGCACGTCCACCGTGAGTTCGACGCCGTTGGCCCGCACCCGGTAACGGATGACGTTGCCCAGCAGGCTGTGGGACAGCACCTGGGCGGCGATGCCGTCGCCGGCATCCACGCTCAGGCGCAGGGATTCCGGGCGGATCGCCACCTGCCCGGCGAAGGGCCGGCCGAGCAGGCGGCCGGCCTGCTCGGCGTCGAGCAGGTTGTAGTTGCCGATGAAGCCGGCGGCGAAGGCGTCGGCCGGCGCGGTGTAGAGGGTTTCCGCGTCGCCGCTCTGGACGATGCGCCCGGCGTTCATCAGCACGATGCGGTCGGACAGCGTCAGCGCCTCCTCCTGGTCGTGGGTGACGAACACCGTGGTCAGCTGCAACTCCTGCTGGATGCGGCGGATCTGCTCGCGCAGGTGCTTGCGGATGCGCGCGTCCAACGCCGACAGCGGCTCGTCGAGCAGCAGCAGGCGCGGGCGGGTGACCAGCGAGCGGGCCAGGGCCACGCGCTGGCACTGGCCGCCGGAGAGCTGGTGCGGGTAGCGCGCGGCGTACTGGCCCAGCTCGACCATCTCCAGCACCTCGGCCACCCGGGTGGCGGCTTCGGCAGAGGGCACCTTCTGCATGCGCAGGCCGAAGGCGACGTTCTGCTGCACGGTCATGTTGGGGAACAGCGCGTAGCTCTGGAACACCATGGCGATGCCGCGCTTCTGCGGCGGCAGCGGCACCAGGTCCTGGCCGTCGATCAGGATGCGCCCGCTGTCCACCGCGGTGAGCCCGGCGATGCAGCGCAGCAGGGTGGACTTGCCGCAGCCGCTGGGGCCGAGCAGGGTGACGAACTCGCCGCGCCGGGCGGCGAAGTCGATGTCCTGGAAGACCCGGGTGTCCCCGAAGCTCTTGTTCAGGCGTTCGACGCTGAGGAAGCTCATGTGCGGTCCTTGTTCAGGCGGTTGGCGGCCCAGGTCAGCAGCAGGATGAAGAGGAAGTAGGAGACCACCACCGCGCTGGTGTAGTGGCCGCTGCTGTTGCGCATGTTGTTGAGGAAGACCTGCAGCGTCTCGTAGCGGGTGCCGACCAGCAGGTTGGCGAACACGAACTCGCCGATGAGGAAGCTGAAGGACAGGAACAGCGCCACCATCAGGCCCTTGCGCAGGTTCGGCAGCACCACCAGCAGGGCCGCCTGCCAGGTGCTGGCGCCGAGCAGCTGGGCGGCGTCCATCAGGTCGTGCAGGTTGATCGCCTGCAGGTTGTTGCCGATGGCCCGGTACATGAACGGCAGGGCGATGGTGAAGTAGCAGCCGACGAGGATCCAGGGCGTGCCGGTCAGCGGCAGGGGGCCCGAGGCATAGAGCTGCAGCAGGCCCACCGAGGAGACCACCGGCGGCACCGCGAAGGGCAGCAGGATGAGCACGTTCATCAGCGCGTCCAGGCGCGGGTAGTGGTAGTGCACCACGAACATCAGCGGCAGGATCAGCAGCACGCTCAGCAGCAGCGCGCCGAAGCACACCAGCAGCGACTGGCCGAAGGCGGCGAGGAAGCGCGGGTCGGTCCACAGCGCCAGGTACCACTTCAGCGTCAGGCCGTCGGGCAGCACGCTCGCCGACCACTGGGTGGCCAGGGAGTAGAGCAGGGTGGCGGCCAGGGGCAGCAGCAGGATCAGGAACAGCGCGTAGACCACCAGCCGGTGGTACAGCGGGCTAGCGTTTCTCGACATGGTAGCTCCGGCGCAGCAGCCACTGGTGGGCCAGGGTGATGACGGTCATCAGCCCGACCAGGATCATCGCCAGGGCGCTGGCCATGTTCGGGTCGAGGAAGACGTCGCCGGAGACCAGGCCGGCGATGCGGATCGGCACCACGTTGAAGTTGCCGGTGGTCAGCGAGTAGACGGTGGCGTAGGCGCCCAGGGCGTTGGCCAGCAGGATCACGAAGGTGCCCAGCAGCGCCGGCGTCAGCACCGGGATGCCGATGTGCCGCCAGAACTGCCAGTGGTTGGCGCCCAGCAGCGCCGCCGACTCGCGCCAGTCCTCGCGCAGGGCGTCGAAGGCCGGGTAGAGCAGCATCACCCCCAGGGGAATCTGGAAGTAGGTGTAGAGGATGATCAGGCCGGTCTTGGAATAGAGGTTGAAGTCCTCGATCAGCCCGGCCTGCTTGAGCAGCAGGGTGATGGCGCCGTTGAAGCCGAGGATGATGATGAAGGCGAAGGCCAGCGGCACCCCGGCGAAGTTGCTGGTCATGTTGGCGAAGGCCATGACGAAGTCGCGCAGGCGGCTGTCCACCTGGCGCAGCGAATAGCTGCCGAGCACGGCGATGGCCAGGCCGATCAGGCTCGACCACAGGGAAATCTCCAGGCTGTAGCGGATCGCCTGCAGGTAGAAGGGCGAGGCGAATATCTCGGCGAAGTTGCCCAGGCCCCAGGCCTCTTCGCGGCGCAGGCTGTTGACTGCCACCCACAACAGCGGCGCGATCTGGAAGGCGAAGAAGAACAGCGCGAAGGGCAGCAGGCAGAGCAGGGCGAGGCGCTTTCCGCGGTTCGCGCTCATGGCCGCAGCAGCCCTTCGCAGACCGGCTTGTCGTGGGCCGCGCCGAGTATCCGGCAGAGGCTGCCGCACAGCTCGACCTGGCGCGGGCGCACCTGGTCGTCGAGGCTGAAGGCCTCGCCGAAGACGAACAGCGGCACCTCGCGCTCCTCGGGGAGGATGCCGCCGTGGCTGCGGTCGTCGTTCATGCCGTGGTCGGCGGTGACCATCACCTGGTAGCCGGCGGCCAGCCACTGGTGCAGGTATTCCGAGAGCAGCACGTCGGCCTGGCGCGCGGCGTTGCGGTACTGCGCGCTGTTCAGGCCGTGGCGGTGGCCGGCGTCGTCGATGTTCATCGGGTGCGCCAGCAGCACGTCGGGGGCGTGGCGGCGGCGCAGGTGCTCGGCGTCGGCCAGCAGGTGCGAGTCGGGGTAGTGGTCGGTCCAGTAGAAGTGGCCGTACTGGATCGGCAGCGCCGCGTCCTCGGTGTGGCGGTCGCGGGCCGCGTCGAAGGGCGAGCGGTTGTATAGCTCGCTGACCCAGTGGTAGGCCGCCGCCGCGGTGGTCAGGCCGGCGTCGCGGGCATAGTGGAACAGGCTGCGTTCCTTCGACAGGCGCGAAACCTGGTTGTGCAGGATGCCGCTGTCGATCGGCGCAACGCCGGTGAGCAGGCATTCGTAGAGCGGCCGCGACAGCGACGGCAGCTCGCACTGCAGGCGGTAGAGGCGGCCGCGGCCGGCGTTGCAGAGCGCCTGCAGGTGGCCCATGCAGTCATGGGCGACGCCGTAGTTGAGGCCGTCGAGTATGACCAGGATGACGGGACGGGACATCGTAGCTGCCTGTGCTGGGGGAAACCGGAACGGGCGCCCCCGGCCACGGCCGGGGGCGGCGCCGCGTCACTGCATGTTGATGATCACGCTCTCCTGCCACAGGCGCGGCAGGCGCTTGGAGGTCGCTTCCCAGGCCTGGCCGTCCCTGATCGGCTGGGCCCTGGCGTACTGCTCGTTGGGCAGCAGCTTGGCCTTGACCTCGGCCGGCAGGTCCAGGTGCTCGGCGCGGATCGGCCGGGCGTTGCCCTTGGCCAGGTTGATCTGCCCGGCGTCGCTGAAGATGTACTCGCGGGCCAGCTTGGCGGCGTTGGGGTGCTTGGCGTACTTGTTGATGATGGTGGTGTAGCCGGAGATCACCGAGCCGTCGGAGGGGATCAGCACCTCGAAGCGGCTGGGGTCGATCTGGTCGCGGTAGCTCAGGCCGTTGAAGTCCCAGACGATGCCGACTTCCACCTCGCCCTTCTCCAGGGTGTTGATCACCGGGTTGGTCAGCGACAGGCGGCCCTGCTTGGCCAGCTGGGCGAAGAACTCCAGGCCCGGCTTGACGTTCTTCTCGTCGCCGCCGTTGGCGATGGCCGCGGCGAGCACGCCGTTGACCGCCTGGGCCGCGCTGCTGACGTCGCCGATGGTGACCTTGTACTTGCCCTTGAGCAGGTCGGCCCAGCTGTGCGGCACGTCCTTGACCAGCTGCTTGTTGACGATGAAGGCGATGGTCCCGGTGTAGGCCAGGGCCCAGTGGCCATCCTTGTCCCTGGCCCATTCCGGGACCTGGTCCCAGGTGCTGGGCTTGTAGGGCAGGCTGACGTCCTGCTGCACGGCGATGGGGCCGAAGGCGGCGCCGACGTCGCCGATGTCGGCGCTGGCGTTCTCGCCCTCGGCCTTGAACTTGGCCAGCTCCTGGGCCGAGCTCATGTCGGTGTCCATGTGCTTGAGCCCGTACTTGCTCTCCAGGTCCTTCCAGGTGTCCTTCCAGTTCGCCCAGCTGTCGGGCATGCCCACGCTGTTCACCTGGCCTTCCTTGCGCGCGGCCTGTTCCAGCGCCTGCAGGTCGGCCTCGGCGGCCATGGTGGTCGCGCTGCCCAGGGCAATCGCGGTTCCCAGCAGTGAAGCAAGCAAGCGTTTCATTCGGTGCTCCTTCGGTCATCGGGTTCTGGCATTGGGGGCCGCGCCCCGGTCGGGCGTGGCGCGTCGCTGGTCTAGATCAGCAAGACCCAGGCCAATCTACGAAGCGGGCATGACAATTTCGTGTCCGGGCGCCGGCATGCGGGTCGGCAGGCAGCGCCCGGATACAGCCTAGACCATGCACAAGACCTTGATGCGGCTGGGCTATGCTGTGGCGCGGAGCTGGCATGGGGCCTGCTTGCCATGGCACTGTCACCGGACGGTCACCGTGGATTCCTACAGTGGGAACGGCTACCGGTTGCGGTGAAGTGCCCCAGCTTGGGGCTGGTCTAGTCCAAAAGAGGGAAACAGCATGCGCGACGAGGCGCTACCGACGGTGACGGCGATCTGCCGGGCGCTAGTGGAACAGATCGACAGCGGCCTGCTGCCGGCCGGCGGCAAGCTGCCGGCGGAGCGGCGCCTGAGCGAGCTGTTCGACACCACGCGCATCACCCTGCGCGAGGCGCTGACGCAGCTGGAGGCCCAGGGCCTGATCTACCGCGAGGAGCGCCGCGGCTGGTTCGTCTCGCCGCCGCGGCTGCTGTACAACCCGCTGGTGCGCAGCCACTTCCACGCCATGGTCGCCGGCCAGGACCGGGTGCCGGCCACCGAGGTGCTGTCGGCGCGCCAACTGCCGGCCAGCCCGGCGATCTGCGCGCACCTGGAGCTGCCGGCGCTGTCCAGCGTCTACCAGATCCGCCGCGCCCGGCGGGTGGACGGGCGCCTGGTGCTGTACGTGGAGCACTACCTGAACCCGGCCTATTTCCCCGGCATCCTCGACTGCGACCTGCGCCAGTCGCTGACCGACCTCTACGCCAGCCGCTATGACATCCGCTACGGCCGCGTGCGTTTCGACATGGTGCCCACCGCCCTGCACGGCGAAGCGGCCAGCGCCCTGCGGGTGGCCGAGGGTAGCCCGGCACTGCGCATCACCCGCATCAACCGCGACCAGCACGGCCGGGTGATCGACTGCGACCTGGAGTTCTGGCGGCACGATGCGATTCACGTGAGCGTGGAGGTGCCGGATTGAGGGGCGGGCTCTTCGTAGGAGCGAGCTTGCTCGCGAACCCTTGACCTAGGTACCCGGGAGCCAGTCCGCCCCTCTCCCCAGCCCTCTCCCTGAAGGGAGAGGGAGCTTGCCCGTGCCGGCGGCCAGGACAGTGCTAACCGGCCGCACCGCAATGGCCGACGAGTGCTGAAGTAACGCTTGATGCCGAACGGTCCCCTCTCCCTTCAGGGAGAGGGTTAGGGAGAGGGAGCCAGGGCCGGCCCAACACACGAAGGCCCAGGTTCGCGAGCAAGCTCGCTCCTACGAAAACCCAAGCCTCAAGGCAGCTCGGCACTGCCATAGAAAGCCCCCAGCACCTTGGCCAGGTAGCGCAGGTCATGGCTGCCGGCCAGCTCGCGGATGCTGTGCATGGCGAAGGTCGGCAGGCCGATGTCGACGGTGCGCACGCCCAGCTGGCTGGCGGTGATCGGGCCGATGGTGGAGCCGCAGCCCATGTCGCTGCGGGTCACGAAGCTCTGCACCGGCACCTCGTTCTCCAGGCACAGGTGGCGGAAGTAGCCGGCGGTCTCGCTGCTGGTGGCATAGCGCTGGTTGCTGTTGACCTTGATCACCGGGCCGCCGTTGAGCAGCGGGCCGTGGTTGCCGTCGTGCTTGTCGGCGTAGTTGGGGTGCACGCCGTGGGCGTTGTCGGCGGAGACCAGCAGCGAGCGCTGGATCACCCGCACGAAGGCGTCGCCGTCGGGCAGCAGGCGGCGCAGCACCTGTTCCAGGAAGGGGCCGTCGGCACCGCAGGCCGAGCAGGAGCCGACCTCCTCGTGGTCGGTGCAGACCAGCACCGCGCTCTGCTCGTCGCCGCTGGCCAGCAGGGCCTCCAGGCCGGCGTAGCAGGACAGCAGGTTGTCCAGGCGGGCACCGGCGATGAACTCGCCGCCCAGGCCCACCACCGCGGCGCGCTGGGTGTCGTAGAAGCTCAGTTCGTAGTCGAGGATGGCGTCGGCGATGATGCCGTGCTCGTTCTGCAGCTGCTCGCCGAGCAGGTCGCGGAAGTCGCGGCTCTCGCCGGCGGCCAGCTGGGCGAGGATCGGCGGCAGCTCGGTCTGGGCGTTGATCGCCCAGCCCATGTTGGCCTCGCGGTTGAGGTGGATGGCCAGGTTGGGGATCACCGCGATGGGCGCGCGGAAGTCGATCAGGCGGCTTTCCACCTTGCCGGCCAGGCGGAAGGTGACGCGGCCGGCCAGGGACAGGTCGCGGTCGAACCAGGGCGCGAACAGGGCGCCACCGTAGACCTCGACGCCCAGCTGCCAGTAGCCCTTGCGGGCCAGTTCCGGGTTCGGCTTGACGCGCAGGCAGGGGCTGTCGGTGTGGGCGCCGACCAGGCGCAGGCCATGCTCCAGCGGCGCGTTGCGGCCGAGCTTGAAGGCGATCAGCGAGGAGTCGTTGCGCGTCACGTAGTAGCGCCCACCGGCCTCGGTGCGCCAGGCGTCACGCTCGTCGAGGCGCTGGTAGCCGCCCTCCTCGAGGCGCCGGGCAAGGCTGGCGGTGGCGTGGAACGGCGTCGGCGAGGCCGCGAGGAAATCGATCAGGCCCTGGTTGAGATCTGCACGCATGGGAAACTCCGGACAACGATGGCGGAAGTTTATCGCAAATGGCAGGGACGGCGGGCCCCCGCGGAATCGCGCAGGATGTGTTCCCGCACGGGAATGGCGCAGGTGGGGCAGCGTAGGCGCGGAATACCGTGCCCCACGGCAACCTGTAGGAGCGGGCCCTGCCCGCGATTTCGCGCGCAGGGCGCGCTCCTACATGGGGAATGCTGTGGGTGGGCAGCGTAGGAGCGGATCTCATCCGCGAATCGCGCCGGAACGTCCGGCTATCGCGGACAAGATCCGCGCCTACCGGGGGACGCCATACCTTACTGTGAGCTGTAGGAGCAACTGTCTTGCAGGCCATGCCGGGGTGCTCTTCGTAGGAGCGAGCTTGCTCGCGAACAAACGCGGTGCCATGCGGTTCGCGAGCAAGCTCGCTCCTACGAGAAGCCATGCTCGCCTGCAACGTACAAGCGGGCCCTGCCTGCGATTCGCGCGCAGGGCGCGTTCCTGCATAGGTGAGGCGGCATAGCCCCGTAGGGCGCATAACCGTTCGCGGTTATCCGCCGTTGGCCAGAACACTGCCGCCCAGGGCGATGGCGTATAACGCCGTAGGCGTTATACGCCCTACACCACTGGATAAGACGGTTCCTGCTCAGAAAGGCGCCAGCGACTCGAAGCGCAGGCGCTCGCCGGTCTGTGGGTGGGTCAGGCACAGCAGGCTGGCGTGCAGGCACAGGCGGTCGCGCAGGGTGAGGGCTTCGCCTTCGGCGTAGAGGCGGTCGCCGAGCAGGGGATGGCCGATGGACAGCATGTGCACGCGCAGTTGGTGCGAGCGGCCGGTGATCGGCGTCAGCTCCACCCGGGCGTACTGGCCGCAGCGTTCCACCACGCGCCAGAAGGTCAGTGCGTGGCGGCCGTGCTCGTGGTCGACGATGTGCCGCGGCTTGTTCTCCGGGTCGTAACGCAGCGGCAGTTCGATGCGCCCGCTGTCCAGCTCCGGCTCGCCCCAGCACAGCGCGGTGTAGGCCTTTTCGGTCTCGCGGTCGTGGAACTGCCGGGACAGCTCGCGGTGGCTGTCGGCGTCGCGGGCCAGGACCATCAGGCCGGAGGTTTCCCAGTCCAGACGGTGGACAATGCGCGCTTCCGGGTAGCCGTTGTCCTGCAGGCGGGTGACCAGGCAGTCCTTGTTGTCCTCGGCGCGGCCGGGCACCGAGAGCAGCAGGGTGGGCTTGTTCACCACCAGCAGGGCGGCGTCCTGGTGGACGATCTGGATGTTCGACAGCGGCATGGGGCCTCGCCAGCGGCTAGAAATGACTGCGGCGGCCGAGGCCGCCGCAGTTCACCCAGCGGACGATCAACGTTCCGGCAGGGTGATGTTGAGTTCCAGGATCGAGCAGCTGCCCTGGTTGGCCAGTTCCACCTGGACCTGTTCCTGGTCGATCGGCACGTACTTGCGGATGACTTCCAGCAGGTCTTTCTGCAACTGCGGGAGGTAATCCGGTTGCGAGCGGTTGCCGCGCTCGTGGGCGACTATGATCTGGAGTCTTTCCTTCGCGATGGAGGCGCTGTTCGGCGCTTTCCGGCTGCGAAAGAAGTCTAAAAGGCTCATTCACGTCCTCCGAACAGTCGTTGCAGGAATCCTTTCTTCTGCACATCGAGGAACCGATGTGGCATCTCTTTGCCCAGCAGGCGGTCGACCGCGTCGCTGTAGGCCTGGCCGGCGTCGCTCTGGTCGTCGAGGATGACCGGTACGCCCTGGTTCGAGGCCTTGAGCACGGCTTGCGACTCCGGGATCACGCCGAGCAGGCGGATCGCCAGGATTTCCTCGACGTCTTCCACGCCGAGCATCTCGCCCTTGGTGACGCGCTCGGGGTTGTAGCGGGTCAGCAGCAGGTGTTCCTTGATCGGCTCCTCGCCCTTCTCGGAGCGCGCCGACTTGCTGGCCAGCAGGCCGAGCATGCGGTCGGAGTCGCGGACCGAGGAGACTTCCGGGTTGGTCACGACGATTGCCTCGTCGGCGAAGTACATGGCCAGGTGGGCACCCTTCTCGATGCCGGCCGGGGAGTCGCAGATGATGTATTCGAAGTTCTGCTTGAGTTCTTCCATGACCTTGCCGACGCCTTCCTGGGTCAGGGCGTCCTTGTCACGGGTCTGGCTGGCGGCCAGGACGAACAGGTTCTCGAGGCGCTTGTCCTTGATCAGGGCCTGGGTCAGGGAGGCTTCGCCGTTGATGACGTTGACGAAGTCGTAAACCACGCGGCGTTCGCAGCCCATGATCAGGTCGAGGTTACGCAGGCCCACGTCGAAGTCGACGATGACGGTCTTGTGGCCGCGCAGGGCCAGGCCGGTGCCGATGGCGGCGCTGGTGGTGGTTTTACCGACGCCACCCTTACCGGAAGTGACTACGAGGATCTTGGCCAAGGTGATTCACCCCAATGAAAAACGAAGAATTCAGGTCCCTGAAATTCGCGGCAGTATCCGTTAAAGGCGGGTGATGTTCAACACGTCTCCCGACAGGCTGACGTGTACCGCCTGCCCCCATTGCGGACTGCGCCTAAGGTCTTCTGCAACCTTGTAATTCCCGGCGATGGAGACCAGTTCGGCACCCAGCTGCTGACAGAAGATTCGCGCGCTGGTGTCGCCTTTGACGCCCGCCAGGGCCCTGCCGCGCATCGGACCGTATACGTGGATGTTGCCGTCGGCCAGAAGTTCCGCACCGGGGCTCACGGGGGCCAGGACGATGAGGTCGCCGCCGGCGGCGTAGATCTGCACGCCGCCGCGCACCGGGGTGGTCACCAGCTTAGTCGGACGGACGGCCGGGGCGGAGGGCTCGGCAGGCTTTTCAGGGGCTTTTTCAGGCGCCTTGTCCGCCGTCTTTTCGCTGGCCTTGTCGATGGCTTTCTCGACCACCGGTTCGGCCAGCTTCTCGCTGCGCGGGCGGCGCACTATGCCCTCGGCCGGGGCGGCAGCGGCGGCGTCCTTCGGCTCCAGCGGGCGGTCGCGGGAGCCGGACGGCGGCAGCACCGGGATGTCCAGCATGGTCGCCAGGCGCAGGTCTTCCTCGCGGTTGGCGCGGATGGCCAGGGTACGCAGGCCGTGGCGCCGGCAGATGTCCAGCACGCCCTGCAGGTCGAGCTGGCCTTCGCCGCCGGGCAGCTTGTCCAGGGCCAGGACCAGGGGGGTGTCGCGGAAGAAGTTGGGAGCCTGGGCGACCTTGTCGGCGAGCTGACGGTCCAGGCGCGACAGGTCGTTGTGCGCCAGTTCCAGCACGGTGACGGCGAGCATGCTGCCCTTGAGCTGGAAAACGGGATCTTGGTCGAGGAGGTCGGCTTGGCTCATGGTCGCACTGCATCGCTAAATGGCCTCGACTTATAGCGAACCCTCCCGGCAGCCGCAAGCCTGGCGCGGGGCCAGGTGCGATAGTGGCACCGGGGCGGCGGCGCAAAGGCGGCGCTCGCGGTAGAATGCCGCCTTTGCCCGTCATTTCCGGAATCGTTCATGGACCGTCCACGCTTTCGCACCGCCTTCCTCCATCCGCGCTACTGGCCGCTGTGGCTGGGCCTGGGCGCGCTGTGGCTGGTGGTGCAACTGCCCTATCCGGCGCTGCTGGCGCTGGGGCGCGGCCTGGGCGCGGTGATGTACCGCGTGGTCGGCAGCCGCCGGGCGATCGCCGCGCGCAACCTGGAGCTGTGCTTCCCCGAGCTGTCCGCCGCCGAGCGCACCCGGCTGCTCAAGGCCAACTTCGCCTCCACCGGCATCGCCTTCTTCGAGATGGCCATGAGCTGGTGGTGGCCGCGGGCGCGCCTGGCCAGGCTCGCCCATATGGAAGGCCTGGAGCACCTGCGCCAGGCCCAGGCCGAAGGCAAGGGCGTGATCCTCATGGCCATGCACTTCACCACCCTGGAGATAGGCGCGGCGCTGCTGGGCCAGGTGCAGACCATCGACGGCATGTACCGCGAGCACGACAACCCGGTGTTCGACTACGTGCAGCGCCGCGGCCGCGAGCGGCACAACCTGGACGCCAGCGCCATCGAGCGCGAGGACGTGCGCGCCATGCTCAAGGTGCTGCGCGCCGGGCGCGCCATCTGGTACGCCCCGGACCAGGACTACGGCGCCAAGCAGAGCCTGTTCGTGCCGCTGTTCGGCATCCAGGCCGCCACCGTCACCGCCACCACCAAGTTCGCCCGCCTGGGCCGCGCGCAGGTCATGCCCTTCACCCAGACGCGCCTGGCCGACGGCTCCGGCTACCGCCTGGTGGTCCACCCGCCGCTGCGGGACTTCCCCGGCGAGAGCGAGGAGGCCGACTGCCTGCGCATCAACCGGTGGGTGGAGGCGGAGATCCGCCAGCAGCCCGAGCAGTACCTGTGGGCCCATCGCCGCTTCAAGAGCCGCCCGGAAGGCGCGCCGAAGCTCTACGACAAGCGCTGAGTGCGGCGGCGGGCTTTACCGCGGCGGCCGGCGCTGCATACTGAAAAGCGCAGGACGCATCCAGGACTCCCGTCGTGACTGAATCCGCCGAGCCGCAACCGAACCCCCGCACCGACCGCGCCATCACCGGCCTCATCCTCTCCGGCGGCGGTGCCCGCGCCGCCTACCAGGTGGGCGTGCTGGCGGCCATCGCCGAGCTGCTGCCGGAGGGGGCGGCCAATCCCTTCCCGGTCATCGTCGGCACCTCGGCCGGCGCCATCAACGCCGTGGGCCTGGCCTGCGGCGCGCTGTCCTTCCGCGAGGCCATCCACAGCCTGACGCGGGTGTGGAAGGGCTTCCACACCGGCCAGGTGTACCGCGCCGACTTCACCGGGGTGCTGGGCCAGGCCCTGCGCTTCCTCGGCCACAGCCTGCTGGGCCTGGGCCGGCGGCGGCCGGTGGCGCTGCTCGACAGCACCCCGTTGCGCCACCTGCTGGCCCGCGAGATGGACTTCTCCGGCATCAGCGCCGCCCTGCAGCAGCGCAAGCTGCGCGCTGTGGCGGTGACCGCCTTCGGCTACGACTCCGGACAGGCGGTGACCTTCTACCAGGGCCGCGCCACCATCGAGCCCTGGCTGCGCCACCGGCGCATCGGGGTGCCGACGCGGCTGCACCTGGAGCACCTGCTGGCCAGCTCGGCGATCCCGCTGCTGTTCGCCCCGGTGCGCATCAAGCGCGAGTACTACGGCGATGGCGCGGTGCGCCAGCAGGCGCCGATCAGCCCGGCGCTGCACCTGGGCGCCAACCGCGTGCTGGTGATCGGCGTCAGCGGCAACCCGGCGCGCAACGGGCCCGACGAAAGCGCCGTCGGCGAGGGCAGCGAGCGCCCGCCGAGCCTGGCGCAGATGGGCATCCACCTGCTCAACAGCACCTTCATCGACAGTCTGGAAGGGGATATCGAGGTGCTGCAGCGCGTCAATTACCTGGGCTCGCTGGTGCCGCAGGAGCGCCGCTGCCACGAGTCTGGGCTGCGCGAGGTGGAGGTGCTGCTGGTATCGCCGTCGCGGCCGCTGGACGAGATCGCCGCCCGCCACCGCAAGGAGCTGCCCTGGGCGGTGCGCCTGTTCCTGCGCGGCCCGGGCGCGACGCGGGCGAGTGGGGCGGGGGTGCTGAGCTACCTGCTGTTCGAGCGCGGCTATTGCCACGAGCTGATCCGCCTGGGCTACAAGGACGCCATGGACAAGCGGGCGGAGCTGGTGCGCTTCCTCGGGCTGGAGGAGCATTGCCTGTAGGGGAGGATCGCGGACGGAGTCCGCTCCTGCGAGCGTGCCCGACCGTAGGGCGAATAACCGTTCGCGGTTATCCGCCGTTGGCCGTGCTACCGGGGCGTCCGGCGTGGCCGGTGAATCCAATCGCGGACGGAGTCCGCTCCTACGCTGCCCCACCCACGCCGTAACCATGTAGGAGCGCGCCCTGCGCGCGATTTCGCGGGCAGGGCCCGCCCCTACAATCCGTGACTCCGGCGGCTCAGATCGCCAGCACCCCGTCGCGGTAATCGCGCAGGGCCTGTTCGATTTCCTCGCGGCTGTTCATCACGAAGGGCCCGTACTGCACGATGGGTTCGCGCAGCGGCTTGCCGGCCAGCACCAGCACGCGCGCGCCCTGGTCGCTGTGCAGCTTCACCGCGTCGCCCTCGCCCAGGCGCGCCAGGCGGTTGGTGCCGACCTCGCCGCCGCGCTCGGCCTGCACCTGCAGGCTGCCTTCGTAGACGTACAGCAGCGCCTGGTGGCCGCTCGGCAGGTTCAGGTCGATGTCGGCGCCGGCCGGCAGCTTCAGGTCGTAGTAGTGCGGCTCGGTGTCCGGGCGCTGCACGGCGCCGTCGAGTCGCACCTGGCCATCGTCGAAGCGCCCGGCGATCACCGTCGCTTCCACGCCGCCGGCGGTGGTGGTGCGCGGGACGTCTTCCGGCTCGATGTCGCGGTAGCCGGCCGGGCCGAGCTTGCTCTTGCCGGGCAGGTTCAGCCACAGCTGGAAGCCGCGCATGGCGCCTTGCTCCTGCTCGGGCATCTCGCTGTGGATGATGCCGTGGGCGGCGGTCATCCACTGTACGCCGCCGGGCTTGAGCAGGCCCTCGTTGCCCAGGTGGTCGCGATGGCGCATGCGCCCTTCGAGCATGTAGGTCACCGTCTCGAAGCCGCGGTGCGGATGGTCGGGGAAGCCGGCGATGTAGTCGTCGGGGTTCTGGGTGTCGAACTGGTCGAGCATCAGGAAGGGATCGAAGCGTTCGATGCCCGGGCCGCCGATCACGCGGGTCAGGCGCACACCGGCGCCGTCGGAAGCGGGGCGGCCGATGTGCAGGTCGATCAGGTTGCGCAACTGGGTCATGGTGGACCTCCTCGTTCAGGCATGGAGGCCATGATAGTCCCAGGCATTGGATGGATGGTTGCGAGTTTTGCGGGTTGAATATCGAATTGTTCGATATTCAACCCGCATGCTCATTCGCCGATCTGCAGCTTGCGCGACTCGGTATAGAAGTAGCGCAGCTTCTCGTACTCGAAGGGGGTGTTCATCTGCCCGTAGCGGAAGCTGTTGCTGTAGCGCCGGTCGATGACCTGCAGGGCGGGGATTTCCCAGTGGTCGCCACTGGCGCTGGCCACGCCCAGGTAGTCCACCTGCTGGCCGGCGACGAAGTCGGTGACCAGCCCGCCGGTGTCGCGCAGGTTGGACGGGCCGAGGATCGGCAGCATCAGGTAGGGGCCGGCGGGCACGCCGTAGAAGCCGAGGGTCTGGCCGAAGTCCTCGGTCTGCCTGGGCAGGCCCATGCGGGTGGCCGGGTCCCACAGGCCGAGCACGCCGAAGGTGGTGTTGAACAGCAGCCGCGCGGTGGTGTTCATCGCCCGCTTGCCCTTGAACTGCAGCAGGCTGTTGAGCAGGCTCGGCACCTCGGCGACGTTGCTGAAGAAGTTGCTCACGCCGCTGCGCACGAAGCGCGGGGTGACGTATTCGTAGCCGTGCACCACGGGCAGGAACACCCACTCGTCGAAGCGGTAGTTGAAGTGGTAGACGCGGCGGTTCCACGACTCCCAGGGGTCGTAGACGTTGAGCGCGCTGAGGGTGGCGCGCTCGAACTCGCGCTGGTCCAGGCCGGGGTTGAACTTGAGGGCGTCCAGCGGGTGCTTGAAGCCGTCGTCGTCGGGCGCCAGCTGCACCTGCTTGGCGGCCGAGGGCGGCACGGCGGGCGCCGGGCCGAGGTCGGAGGCGTTGTCGGCGTGGGCCAGGCCGCAGCCCAGCAGCAGGGCGAGCAGCCAGGGGGATCGGCGGGTCATCTAGCGCTTTCCTGTGTCGGCGGCGGCCTGCAGCGTGGCGTCCTGGCCGCGGAAGAAGTTCAGCATGTCCTGGGCGTTGACCCGGTAGTTGAGGTTGCCGCAGTGGCCGCCCAGCGGGTACAGCGTCAGCCGGTCGCCGAAGGTGCGGCGCAGGAAGCCGATGTCGCCGGGGCCGAGGATGACGTCGTCGGCGTTGTGCATCACGGCGATCTTCGGGCTGTCGTGCAGGTACTGCTGCAGGGCGTACAGGCTGGTCTGCTGGATCAGCTGCGGCAGGCTGCCGCCGCCATGGCGCTTGCGCCACATGGGGATCAGCTGCTCGACCAT
>NZ_JAZAQP010000010.1:96182-165716 GCF_036231725.1 Pseudomonas sp. JH-2
TCGATCGGGTAGTGCGGCGGGGTGACCAGCCCGCGCTGGTTGATCAGGTCCGAGGTGAAGGCGATGTCGGCCGAGGAGAAGCGGAACACCGTGCCGATCAGCATGGCCATCTCTTCGTTGGTCAGGTGCTGCCTGGAGTGCTGGAAGTCGTAGAGGAAGGCATCGTTGAGGTCGATGTAGCCCTTCTGCTGGAAATAGCGCGTCAGCTTGCCGAGCACCAGCTGGTAGTAGGTCCGGGAGTCGGTGATGCCCTTGACCTGGGTTTGCACCAGGCGGTCCAGGTTGCTCACCGAGGTGTAGAGGTTCACCGGCGGGTTGAGCAGCAGCACGCGCTTGAAGTTGAAGCTGCGGCGGGTTTCGTCGAGGTGGCTGACGAAGGCCGCGTGCAGGGCGCCGAGGCTGTAGCCGGTGAGGTAGTAGTCGGTCACCGGCAGGCTCGGGTGCTGGGCGCGCACCGCCTGCATCACCCGGTACAGGTCGTCGGCGTCGTCGGGGCTGTAGCCGGGGGTGGCGCGCATCGAGGCGCCGGCCATGAAGTCCCAGCTGGTCGGCGAGGAAATCTGCACCACGTGGTAGCCGGCGCCGTAGAACAGGCCCTTGAGGTACTCGGGCGTGTTGCTGAGGTAGCTGGCGCCGGTGCCGGCGATGATGAACACCAGCGGCGCCGGGTGGTCCTGGCGGGCCAGCCGGTAGTGCAGCTTCTTCACCGGCCAGAAGTTGTCCGGCAGCTCGAACTCGCGCTCCGGGCGCAGCTTGAGGGCGTAGTCCTGCTGGTCGATGTCGGCGGGGTCCGGCAGCTGCGGGCGCAGCTCCACCGGGGTGGTGGCGATGGTCGCTTCGAAGGGGTTGCCCAGGGGGTAGCCGTAGCTGGCCGGGTCGACATCCCTGGCGAGCGCCGGGCCTGCGAAGCCCATGACGAGGCTGCCGAGCAGGGCAGCCACGCGCGTAAGCAGAGGCATGGGGTGGATTCCTTTCAGGGGGACGCGAAATGCAGTGAAACCGAGCACTATGACAAGCGCAAGTGCTTCAAGTGCTGTAGGACGCGTCAGAAATCCACTCCAGCGGTCGTTCAGTCGCGCCGGCCGAGGCGGGCGAGGGCATCGCCGGCCAGGCGGTAGACGGTCCATTCGTCCAGGGGCACGGCGCCCAGGCTGCGGTAGAAGCCGATGGCCGGTTCGTTCCAGTCCAGCACCGACCACTCCAGGCGCCCGCACTTGCGTTCCACCGCCAGGCGCGCCAGTTCGCTCAGCAGCTCCTTGCCCAGGCCCAGGCCACGGGCGCTGGGGCGCACGTAGAGGTCTTCGAGGTAGATGCCGGGCTGGCTCAGCCAGGTGGAGTAGTTGTGGAAGAACAGCGCGAAGCCGGCGCCGACGCCGTCCACTTCGCCGATCAGCACCTCGGCGTAGGGGCGCGGGCCGAACAGGTGCTCGTGCATGCGCCCGGCGTCGGCCTTGTTCTCGTGGGACAGGCGTTCGTAGTCGGCCAGCTCGGCGATCAGTTCGAGGATCAGCGGGACGTCGTCGGGGCGGGCGGGGCGCAGCTGGATGCGGGACATGGCGATCTCCTTGAAGCGGACCGCCGAGCATGCCGTGCCGGCCCGGCGCTGGCAACCTCGGCGGTGGGGGATGCACAGCTGCTGCAGCCGCCCACGCCAGGGGCTGCGCCTCTTGCATCGGCCCCCGCGCTGGTTATGCTGGGCGCCCTTCGCCTGCGGAAGTGGCGCCATGCCCCATCGTTCGTCGCTGATCCTGCTCTGCCTCGCCGCCCTCTGGCTGGCCGCCTGCTATGGCGTGCGCTTCGGCCTGCTGGAGAACGCCAGCTGGGTGGACGTGTGCGCCGAGGACGCGTCGCTGTGGGCCTGCCAGGCGCGCTCCGGGCTGGGCCTGCTGATTCATTTCGGGGTGTTCGGCCAGGCGGCGCTGGCGGCGTCGGTGCCGGCCTTCCTGGTTCCCGGGCGCATCGGTTGGTGGCTGGCGGCGCTGGCGCTGTTCGTCGGCCTGCTGGCGCTGGTGTTCTACAGCGTGAGCATGGCGGTGTTCGCCGTGGTGCTCGCCGGGCTGCGCCTGGTGCGCCAGCCGCGCCCGGCGCGGGCCTGAATCAGGCGGCTGGTGCCGGGGCCGCGGCGGCCAGGGTGTTTTCCTGGCGCAGGCCGCGCCACAGGGCCGCGCCGAGCAGCAGCGCGACCCCCGCCCAGGTCAGCGCCTGGCGGTTGTCCAGCCCTTCCAGCAGCAGCTGCGGGACGATGCCGGCGACTATCAGCAGCGCCAGCAGGCCGGCCTCGCGGCGCGGCGCCGCCACGGGGCGGCAGAGGTAGACCAGCGCCGGGAACAGCAGGGCCGCGTTGGGGAAGTTGCGGTAGCGCGCGTCGAACACCAGGGCCAGCATCCACACCGCGCCGGCGAAGCCGCTGGCCAGCAACCACCAGCTGCCACGAGCCTCCAGCCAGGCCAGCAGACGCGCGCGCCAGCCGGCGCCGGTACCCAGGGCCAGGGAGAGGTGCAGCAGCACCAGCAGGTTGAGCAGCACCAGGTAGGCCGCCCACAGCCACTCGTCGAGGAAGGTGCAGATCACCTGGGCCTGGGCGCCCCACAGGCCGACGCAGGCGGCGCCGAGGGCGGCAGCCAGTGGCTGCAGCAGGGCGTAGCGGGCGTGGGCCGGGCGGCCGCCGAGCAGCAGGGCTGCGCCCCACAGCGCCAGCGACAGAGTCAGCCAGAGCGGCCAGTCCGGCTGGTTGGAAACCGGCCCGGCGAGCACGTTCTTGTCCTGTCGGTCGGCGTCGAACAGGCCCCAGTAGCCGCCCACGGCGCCCTCGATGCGGCGCTTCCACGGCTGGTCGAAGGCCTCGATCAGATTGTAGCGCCAGCCGTGCTCCTCGGCCAGGCGCACGAAGCCGCGGATGTAGCGCGCCTCGTTGACGCGGCTGGGCAGGGCGGTCTGGCGCTGGCGGCCCTCGCTGGGCCAGCCGGTCTCGCCGATCAGGATGGCCTTGCCGGGGAAGGCGTGGTCGAAGCGCCGGCGGATGTCCGCGACGTGCTCCAGGGCGCCGTCGATGCCGCTGGGCTGGTTGTCCCAGTAGGGCAGCAGGTGCAGGGTGATGAAGTCGACGCCGGCGGCCAGCTGCGGGTGCTTCAGCCAGTACTCCCAGACCTCGGCATAGGATACCGGCTGGCGCACCTGGCTCTTCACCCGTGCCAGCAAGCCCTCGAGGTACTTGCTGGTGACCTCCTGGCGCAGCAGCGTCTCGTTGCCGACGATCACCGCCTGGACCACGTCGGGGTAGGCGTTGGCCGCCGCCACCAGCTTCTGCACCTCGCGCTCGCTGTCGGCGGGGATGGCGTTGATCCAGGCGCCGAGGATCAGCTTCAGGCCGTGCTTGCGCGCCAGTTCGGGAATGCCTTCTAGGCCGCTCATGGAATAGGTGCGCACGCAACCGAAACGCGTCGCCAGCAGCGCCAGGTCGGCGTCCATCTGCGCCGGGCGCAGGGTGAAGGGCTGGTCGAAGGGCGACTGGTCCTTGCCGAAGGGGCTGTAGGAGGCGCACTGCAGCTTGTGCGTGGGGCCGGCCGCGTCGGGCAGGACGATGGCGCGGCCCTGCAGGTACCAGGTGGCGCAGAGGGCCAGGGTGGCCAGGAGCAGGCCGAGACAGTAGGCTGAAAAAGGATGGCGCTGGAATCTGGGCATGGGCGCGGTGCTTTCGAGCAGGTCGCGCATCTTAGCAATGCCCCGGCTCCGGCGTCTGCGCAGACGAGCGTGGGATGGCTCTCTGGCATCAAGGGTGGACACGAGCATGTCGCAAATGCTCCGTGGTTGTCGTAATCAGGCAGTCGTTGTCGCGTACCGGCAGGTTGCGCGTCGTTCTCGGAGCAGCCCGCCGGCCCCTCGCGCAGATGATGGAGGGGCGGCCAAGACCGTCCCGGAGCGCTCGTTCCGGTGAACCTAGAACAAGGGGAGACTCTTATGCGAATGATGCGACGACTAATGGGCCTGGGTGCGGGGCTCGTGCTGTCGGCGGCAGCGGGCCTGGCCGGTGCGGCGGCCAAGCCGGAGATCACCATCGGCTACGTCGATGGCTGGTCGGACAGCGTGGCCACCACCCACGTGGCCGCCGAGGTGATCCGCGAGAAGCTCGGCTACCCGGTCAAGCTGATGCCGGTGGCGGCCGGGATCATGTGGCAGGGCGTGGCCCGCGGCAAGCTCGACGCCATGCTCTCGGCCTGGCTGCCGGTGACCCACGGCGCCTACTACGCGAAGATGAAGGACCAGGTGGTCGACCTGGGCGTGAACTACCCGGGGGCGAAGATCGGCCTGATCGTGCCGGAGTACGTCAAGGCCAACAGCATCGAAGACCTCAAGGCGATGAAGGACGACTTCGGCGGCCGCATCGTCGGCATCGACGCCGGCGCCGGGGTGATGCTCAAGACCGACCAGGCGATCAAGGACTACGGCCTGGACTACAAGCTGGTGGCCAGCTCCGGCAGCGGCATGATCGCCGAGCTGACCCGCGCCGAGAACGACAAGAAGGCGGTGGCGGTGACCGGCTGGATCCCGCACTGGATGTTCGCCAAGTGGAAGCTGAAGTTCCTCGACGATCCGAAGAAGGTCTACGGCGACGAGGAGCATGTCGACAGCGTGGCCAACCCGGCACTGGAGAAGAAGGCCCCGGAAGTCTGGGCGCTGCTGAAGAAACTGCAGTGGAAGGACGGCGCCGAGATCGGCCAGGTGATGCTCGCCATCCAGGACGGCGCCAAGCCCGAGGAGGCCGCCAAGCAGTGGGTGGCCAGCAACCCGGAGCGGGTCAAGGAGTGGACGCAGTAAGCTGGCGCGGGTCGTTCCGGGGCTGTTGCCCGGCTCGATCCGGGGTATGACGAAAGCCGCTTTCCTCCAGGGGGAAGCGGCTTTTCTGTCTGGGCGTTCGGCGCGGCCGGTGAGTCCTACCCTGCCGGGGGCACTGCTTCTCGTAGAAGAGCACATCGGCGCAGCCGGCAAGACAGTTGCTCCTACGCCTGCACCCGACCGTAGGGCGAATAACCGTTCGCGGTTATCCGCCGCCGGCCCGGGCTCCGGAGTCGAGGGCAATGGCGGATAACGCCGTAGGCGTTATGCGCCCTACCTGTCCGACATTGCCTTCGCACCGTGGCCGGAGGCTCTATCCCGCGCCTTCCAGTCCGCTACGACTAAAGTCGTCTGGAGGCCTTGCACCAGAGTCCTAAAGTGGGGATCGACGACATCCGCGTCATCCCCCGCTGTGAGGACAACAACAAAATGAACGACAGCATCTACCAGCGGATTGATACCAATCCGCGCTTCAAGGAACTGGTGGCCAAACGCGAGCGATTCGCCTGGCTGCTCTCACTGATCATGCTGGGCCTGTACGTGGCCTTCATCCTGCTGATCGCATTCGAACCGCAAGTGCTGGGCGCCAAGGTGAGCCCCGATTCCTCGGTGACCTGGGGCATTCCCATCGGCGTCGGGCTGATCCTGTCCGCCTTCGTCCTCACCGGCATCTACGTGCGCCGAGCCAATGGCGAGTTCGACCGCCTGAACCGAGAAGTCCTCAAGGAGGTCCAGCAATGATCGCCCGCCTGTTCGCGGCCCTCGGCCTGGCCGCCTTCGCCCCCGCCCTCTGGGCCGACGCCCTGACCGGCGACGTGCAACGCCAGCCGATCAACATCCCGGCGATCGTCATGTTCGTCGCCTTCGTCGGCTTCACCCTGTGCATCACCTACTGGGCCTCCAAGCGCAGCAAGTCGGCCGCCGACTTCTATACCGCCGGCGGCAGCATCACCGGCTTCCAGAACGGCCTGGCGATCGCCGGCGACTACATGTCCGCCGCGTCCTTCCTGGGGATTTCCGCGCTGGTGTTCGCCTCGGGCTACGACGGCCTGATCTACTCCATCGGCTTCCTCGTGGGCTGGCCGATCATCCTCTTCCTGATCGCCGAGCGCCTGCGCAACCTCGGCAAATACACTTTCGCCGACGTGGCCTCCTACCGCCTCAAGCAGAAGAACATCCGCACCCTGTCCGCCTGCGGCTCGCTGGTGGTGGTGGCCTTCTACCTGATCGCGCAGATGGTCGGCGCCGGCAAGCTGATCGAGCTGCTGTTCGGCCTGAACTACCACGTCGCGGTGGTCATGGTCGGCATCCTGATGGTGCTCTACGTACTGTTCGGCGGCATGCTCGCCACCACCTGGGTACAGATCATCAAGGCCGTGCTGCTGCTGTGCGGCGCTTCCTTCATGGCGATCATGGTGCTCAAGCACGTCAACTTCGACATCAGCGCGCTGTTCTCCGAAGCCATCAAGGTACACCCCAAGGGCGAGGCCATCATGAGCCCCGGCGGCCTGGTGAAGGACCCGATCTCGGCCTTCTCCCTGGGCTTCGCGCTGATGTTCGGCACCGCCGGCCTGCCGCACATCCTGATGCGCTTCTTCACCGTCAGTGACGCCAAGGAAGCCCGCAAGTCGGTGTTCTTCGCCACTGGTTTCATCGGCTACTTCTACATCCTGACCTTCATCATCGGCTTCGGCGCCATCGTGCTGGTGAGCACCAACCCGGCCTTCAAGGACGCCGCCGGCGCCCTGATCGGCGGCAACAACATGGCCGCCGTGCACCTGGCCGACGCCGTGGGCGGCAGCCTGTTCCTGGGCTTCATCTCCGCGGTGGCCTTCGCCACCATCCTCGCGGTGGTCGCCGGCCTGACCCTGGCCGGTGCCTCGGCGGTGTCCCACGACCTGTACGCCAGCGTGCTCAAGGGCGGCAAGGCCAACGAGAAGGACGAGCTGCGCGTGTCGAAGATCACCACCGTCGCCCTGGGCGTGGTCGCGATCATCCTCGGCATCCTGTTCGAGAAGCAGAACATCGCCTTCATGGTCGGCCTGGCCTTCTCCATCGCCGCCAGCTGCAACTTCCCGGTGCTGCTGCTCTCGATGTACTGGAAGAAGCTGACCACCCGCGGCGCCATGATCGGCGGCTGGCTGGGCCTGATCACCGCGGTGGTGCTGATGATCCTCGGCCCGACCATCTGGGTGCAGATCCTCGGCCACGAGAAGCCCATCTACCCGTTCGAATACCCGGCGCTGTTCTCCATGGCCGTGGCCTTCGTCGGCATCTGGTTCTTCTCCATCACCGACAAGTCGGCGGCGGCGGACGAGGAGCGCGCACGCTTCTTCCCGCAGTTCATCCGCTCGCAGACCGGCCTGGGCGCCAGTGGCGCGGTAGCCCACTGATGCCTCGCGGCTGACCCCGACGAAGCCGGAGGCCCGCCTCCGGCTTCGCCTTTTACGCACTGCCAAAAGGGGCTCGCGATGCCCGAGAGCTTCAACTTCTCCGCGCCGCCGTTCGACCAGTTGCGCGCGAGCGAGCGCCAGGCCTTCGCCGAGGCCCTGAGCGTCGCCTACTACACCAGTGGCGAGACCGTGCTCGAAGCCGGCGCCGCGGTGCCCTGCCTGTTCATCGTGCTCAAGGGCGTGGTGGAGGAGCGCGGCGAGGACGGCAAGCTGTTCGCCCAGTACGCCGGCGACGACCTCTTCGACATCCGCGGGCTGTTCTCCGGCAGCAGCAAGCACGACTACCGCGCGGTGGAGGAGAGCATCCTCTACGAACTGCCGGCCAGCACCTTCCACCAGCTGTGCGGCGACAACCCCGGCTTCGCCCGCTTCTTCCAGGCCGACCTCGCGGCCAAGCGCCAGCTGGCGCGGCGCGACGGGCAGAACCTGGCCGAATTCATCCTCACCCGCATCGCCCGCGAGCACCTGCTGCCGGCCCTCGAGGTGGACGCCGGGCTGCCTCTGGGCGACGCCGCGCGCCTGCAGCTCAGCCATGGCGCCGACGCCCTGCTGGTGCGCAGCGCCGGCGAGCTGGGCATCGTCACCCGCACCGACCTGATGCGCGCGCACTTCCGCGACGGCCGCGCCGAGGACGAGGCCATCGGCCCGCTGGCCCACGGCCCGCTGGCCAGCGTCGAGCTGGGCGACTTCCTGTTCGACGCCATGATCCTCATGACGCGCCTGCGCATCGAGCGCGTCGCGGTGCGCGAGGACGGCGAAATGGTCGGCCTGCTGCACCTGACCCAGGTGCTCAGCCTGTTCTCCACCCACTCCCACGTGCTGGCGCTGCGCATCGCCCGCGCCGAGACCGAGGAGGAGCTGCGCGCCGCCGCCGAGACCCTGCACACCCTGATCGCCACCCTGGCCGGCAACGGCATCCGCCTGCGCTTCATCATGCAACTGGTCGGTGCGCTCAACGAACAGCTGCTCGAACGTCTCTTCGAACTATTGATACCGCCGCCGTTGCGCAGCCGCTGCTGCCTGGTGGTGATGGGCAGCGAAGGCCGCGGCGAGCAGTTGCTCAAGACCGACCAGGACAACGCCCTGATCCTCGCCGACGACTTCCCCCGGGAGCAGGCCCTGGCGCTGATGCAGCGCTTCAGCGATGCCCTGCTGGCCTGCGGCTACCCGCCGTGCCCCGGCGGCGTCATGGCCAGCCATGCGGACTGGTGCAAGCCGCTGGCGGCCTGGCAGCGCGAGCTGAACACCACGGCCCTGGAAGGGCGCCCGGAGCAATTGCTGCGCCTGTCGATCCTCGCCGACGCCTGGCCGGTGGCCGGCAACCGCCAGCTGTTCGAGAGCCTGCGCCAGGGCCTGCTGGGCTTCGCCACGGACGGCGAGCGCTGGCTGGCGGACATTGCCGTGGCGGCCCTGCAGTTCGACACGCCGCTGACCTTCCTCGGCCAGTTGAAGACCCGCGAGGAACACCTGGACATCAAGCGCGGCGGCATCTTCCCCATCGTCCATGGCTGCCGCGTGCTGGCCCTGCGCGAGGGCCTGGAGGTCCGCGGCAGCCTGGCCCGGCTGGAGGCGCTGCAGGCGCGCGGGGTGCTCGACGAGGGCCTGGCGGAGAACCTCGCCGAGGCCTTCGAACTGTTCCTGCAACTGCGCCTGACCCAGCAACTGGCCGGCGAGCGCGACGGCCGCCAGCAGGGCCTGGACGTGGCCCGCCTGAGCCGCCACGAGCGCGACATGCTGCGCTTCGGCCTGCACGCGGTGAAGAAATTCAAGCAGAGCCTGGAAAGGCAGTTCCACCTGGAGAGCCGATGAACGCCCTGGTGAAGATTCCCGACCAGCACTGGTCCGGCTGGCGCCGCCGGCTGTACTGGTACCTGCACGCCCCGGAGGAGGCCGAGGAAATCGTCTCCCTGGACCTGGAGACCACCAGCCTCGACCCGCGCAAGGCGGACATCCTGAGCATAGGCGCGGTGCTCATCCGCCGCGGCAAGCTGGTGCTCGGCGAGCGCCTGGAACTGCTGGTGGAGCCGCCGGCCAGCCTCGACGGCGAGTCGATCCGCATCCACAAGCTGCGCCGCGCCGACCTCGAAGGCCAGCTGCCGCTGGACGAGGCGCTGCGCCGGACGCTGGCCTTCATCGGCGACCGCCCGCTGCTGGGCTACTACCTGTCGTTCGACGTCGCCGTGCTGCGCCGCCACCTGCGCGAGCGCCTGGGCGAGGCCCTGGTCAACCCGCGCATCGAGGTCTCCGCGCTGTACCAGCGCAAGATGGCGCGGCGCTACCCGGACCTGCACCTGGACCTGCGCTTCGACACCCTGGCGCGCACCCTGGGCATCCCCGTGGAAGGCCGCCATACGGCGCTGGGCGATGCGCGCAGCGTGGCGCTGATGTTCCTGCGCCTGCGCAAGGGCTCGCTGCCCGACCTGCAGCACTGAGCGCCGGGCCCGCGGCGCAGAAAAACTGAATCCCGGCGCAGCGGCGCCGGTCCCAATAGCAGGTGGGCAGCCCCGTGCGCTGCCCGTTCCGCGGACGCGGGCCCGCAGCGCAGGCCTGCCGCCCGACTGCCTACGGGAGACGCACCATGGGAACCATTCTGCTGGTCATCCTCATTCTTCTGCTCATCGGCGGCCTGCCGGTGTATCCCTATTCACGCAGCTGGGGCTACGGGCCCTCGGGGATCCTCGGCGTGGTCCTGGTGGTGTTGCTGGTCATGCTGTTGCTGGGCTACGTGTAGCGTGAACCCTTCGCGGTTCGCCGCAGGCTGGAGGGGCGCAAAGTGATCCAGGACACAGCCGGGCATCCCTCCACGTCCTACCATGATGGCCTTTTGGGGGACGGGGGAAAGGGAATGCTCGGAGTCGTACTGGTCGCCCTGGGCAGCCTGTGGCTGCTCGGCCAGTTGTTCAGCGGCCTGGTGGCGCTGCCGGCGGCGGACTGGCTGGCGCGGGAGAGCGATCCGCAACGCTACTGGCAGTTCGTCTACTTCGCCCCCGCCCTGTTGCTGGCGCTGGGGGCCTTTCTGTTGCGCTACCGCGTGCACTCGTTCGCCGGCCTGCGCCGCGAGAAGGTCAATTGCGCGACCTTCCTGCTGATCTTCGCGGGCGTCGCCCTGGTCCTCGGGAAGCTTTCCTGCCTGCTTCTTCCATTGTTCTGAAGGCCGCGTCCGCCCTGGCTGTGGCGCCGGTTTGCCGGCGCCATTCAGCAGCCTGATTAAAGCGCAGCGCGGGTGGAGCCTTGGCTACACTGCCGGACAATTCCCCGGACAAGACAAGGCAACCCCCTATGCAAAACCGCATGATGATCACCGGCGCCGGTTCCGGCCTGGGCCGCGAAATCGCCCTGCGCTGGGCCCGCGAAGGCTGGCGCCTGGCCCTGGCCGACATCAACGACGAAGGCCTGGCCGAAACCCTGCGCCTGGTGCGCGAGGCCGGCGGCGACGGCTTCACCCAGCGCTGCGACGTGCGCGACTACAGCCAGCTCACCGCCCTGGCCCAGGCCTGCGACGAGAAGCTCGGCGGCATCGACATCATCGTCAACAACGCCGGCGTGGCCTCCGGCGGCTTCTTCGAGGAGCTGTCGCTGGAAGACTGGGACTGGCAGATCTCCATCAACCTGATGGGCGTGGTCAAGGGCTGCAAGGCCTTCCTGCCGCTGCTGGAGCGCAGCCACGGGCGGATCATCAACATCGCCTCCATGGCGGCGCTGATGCAGGGCCCGGCGATGAGCAACTACAACGTGGCCAAGGCCGGCGTGGTGGCGCTCTCGGAGAGCCTGCTGGCCGAGCTGGGCCTGGTGGACGTGAAGGTCCACGTGGTCTGCCCGTCGTTCTTCCAGACCAACCTGCTGGACTCCTTCCGCGGCCCCAGCCCGGAAATGAAGAGCCAGGTGGGCAAGCTGCTGGAAGGCTCGCCGATCAGCGCCGCCGACATCGCCGACTACATCCACCAGGAGGTCGGGCGCGGCAGCTTCATGATCCTGCCCCACGAGCAGGGCCGCCTCGCCTGGCAGGTCAAGCAGCAGAACCCGCAGGCGATCTACGACGAAATGACGCGCATGGCGCAGAAGATGAAGGCCAAGCAGCGCAACCCGGCCTGAGTTTCTGCACCGCTTCGGTGCAAGCGAAAACAGGGCTTGCCCAGGGCGGTGCAAAAGCGTAGTTTGGCGTCACCGGCCTGCCTGCCGATGTATGTTGGACCCCAGTGAAAGCCCCGCCTCCATCGCGGGGCTTTCGCTTTTCCGGGCCGGCCACGCAACATTGCCGCCTGCTGCTTTCCCGGCGCCGGCGCCTGTGCTAGAAGGCAGCGTCGTCCACAGGGAGTCTCAGCGTCTTGCAGTCCGAATCCATCGTCTATGGTTGCATCCGCGACTGGCCCGGCGACTCCATGGAGCGGCGCCTGCGCCGCGCGGCCAACCGCAAGGTGCTGGACAGCCTGCCGGTGGGCGAGGCCTGGCCGTTCCTCGGCCGCGAGATGTTCAGCCGCTGCGAGCAGGAAGGCGCCGGCCTGTACCAGTCGCAGGTGATCCACTTCGGCGCCAGCTACCCGGCCATCGAATACGAATGGAACCTGTGGGTGGAACAGTTCGAGGCACTGCTCAAGCGCCTGTACTGGGCCAGCGCTGTGGTCCACCTGGAAACCGAACTCAACGGCTGCCACACCTTCCGCTGGGAATCCGAACGCGGCTTCCACAGCCCCCGGGAAGGCGACCTGCGGGTACGCTGCGCCTGGGAACGCGAGGGCGGCCTGCGCGGCTGAGCCCCAAGGAAAGCGAGATGCTCAACTACCTCTGGTTCCTCCTTGCCGCCTTCTGCGAGATCGCCGGCTGCTACGCCTTCTACCTCTGGCTGCGCCTGGACCGCACGCCCCTGTGGATAATTCCCGGATTGTTCAGCCTGCTGTGCTTCGCCCTGCTGCTGACCCGCGTCGAGGCGGCCTATGCCGGGCGCTCCTACGCGGCCTATGGCGGCATCTACGTGGCGGCGTCGCTGTTCTGGCTGGCGTATGTGGAGAAAAGCCGGCCGCTGTGGAGCGATTGGCTGGGCGTGGCGCTGTGCATCGTCGGAGCGAGCGTGGTGCTGCTGGGGCCGAAGCTGGCGCCTTGATGGAGGCTGGCTTTTCGTAGGAGCGAGCTTGCTCGCGAATGGTGTTTGCTGGGGATTTCAGGTGCTGGGCTTTAGAGCACCCTCTCCCCAACCCTCTCCCTGAAGGGAGAGGGGGCCGTTCGGTGTCTGGGGTGGTTTCTATGCCCGCCGGCAATGCTGGAGTTGCCGGCAAGCACTGTCGTTTCGGTATGCACGGATAGCTCCCTCTCCCTTCAGGGAGAGGGCGGGGGGAGAGGGTTGCAAGGGGCAGCTGAGCACCAGGAGCCAGGTTCGCGAGCAAGCTCGCTCCTACGAAAAGCAGCCCCCCTCAATCCTCCAGCCACTCCTTGGGCACTTCCACCTTGAGCATCAGCTGGCACTGCTGGCTCTCCGGGTCGAACACGATCACCGCCTCGCCGCGCCTGAGCGCGTGGCGGGCGCGTTCGACGCGGGTGGCCAGGGGCGTGTCGTCGCCGTTGTCGGTGCCTTCGCGGGTGACGAAGTCTTCCAGCAGGTTGTTGAGGGTCTCGGCTTCGAGCAGGTCGTGGGGGATCAGCATGGCGGACATTCATCGGCATGGGGTGGAACAGGCGGCGATTCTAGTCGCGCGCGGGCTTGCCGGCGAGCCCGGGGCGCCTCAGTGGCGCCCCTTTTCGTCGTCCTTGTTGTTGTCCAGCAGTTCGCCCACCGGTTGCACGTGGGTGGTGCTCTCCATGTGCACCGGGTGTTCCAGCTGCTTGCTGAAGCGCTCGATGGCGCCTTCCTGGGGCTCGGCGTCGCTGTCGAACACCGGCGGGCTGAGCAGGTAGGCGCAGAGCAGCCGGGCCAGGTTGGACAGGCTGTCGATGTGGGTGCGCTCGTAGCCGTGGGTGGCGTCGCAGCCGAAGGCCAGCAGGGCGGTGCGGATGTCGTGGCCGGCCTCGATCGCCGACTGGGCGTCGCTGTGGTAGTAGCGGAACAGGTCGCGGCGCACCGCCACCTCGTGGCGCTCGGCCAGGCGCAGCAGGTGCCGGGAGAGGTGGTAGTCGTAGGGCCCGCCGGAGTCCTGCAGGGCCACGCTCACCGCGTGCTCGCTGGAGTTCTGCCCCTCGGCCACCGGGGCGATGTCGATGCCGACGAACTCGCTGACGTCCCAGGGCAGGGCGCCGGCTGCGCCGGAGCCGATCTCCTCGGTGATGGTGAACAGCGGGTGGCAGTCGATGGGCGGTTCCTGGCCGCTTTCCACCACCGCCTTGAGCGCCGCCAGCAACGCCGCCACGCCGGCCTTGTCGTCCAGGTGGCGGGCACTGATGTGGCCGCTGTCGGTGAACTCCGGCAGCGGGTCGAAGGCCACGAAGTCGCCGATGGACACGCCCAGCGCGGCGCTGTCGGCCGGGCTCACGGTGTAGGCGTCCAGGCGCAGCTCGACGTGGTCCCAACTGATCGGCAGGCTGTCCACCGCGGTGTTGAAGGCGTGCCCGGAGGCCATCAGCGGCAGCACGCTGCCGCGCAGCACGCCGTTGTCGCAGAACACGGTGACGCGGCTGCCCTCGGCGAAGCGGCTCGACCAGCAGCCCACCGGGGCCAGGGCCAGGCGGCCGTTGGGCTTGATCTCGCGGACGATGGCGCCGATGGTGTCCAGGTGCGCCGAGACCGCGCGGTCCGGACTGTTGCGCCGGCCGGCGAGGGTCGCGCGGATGGTTCCGCGGCGGGTCATCTCGAAGGGGATGCCGATCTCCTCCAGGCGCTCGGCCACGTAGCGCACGATGGTGTCGGTGAAGCCGGTGGGGCTGGGGATGGCGAGCATCTCCAGCAGCACCCGCTGCAGGTAGTTGAGGTCCGGTTGCGGCAGTCGGCTCATGCGGGCACCTCGCGTTCCAGGGGTTCGCGGCTGAGCGGGAAGAGCAGGTCGAGGAAGCGCTCGGCGGTGGGTTGCGGTTCGTGGTTGGCCAGGCCCGGGCGCTCGTTGGCCTCGATGATCACGTAGGCCTCGCCTTCCACGTCGGGCACCAGCAGGTCCAGCCCGGTGACCGGGATCTCCAGCGCCCGCGCGGCGCGGATGGCGGCCTCGCGCAGGGCCGGGTGGAGCTTGTCGGTGACGTCTTCCAGGGTGCCGCCGGTGTGCAGGTTGGCGGTGCCGCGCACGGCCAGGCTGCGGCCTTCGGGCAGCACGTCGTCGTAGCCGAAGCCGGCGGCGTGCAGGGTGCGCTCGGTCTCGCCGTCCAGCGGGATGCGGCTTTCGCCGTCGGTGGCGGCCTGGCGCCGGCGGCTCTGCGCCTCGATCAGCTGGCGGATGCTGTGGCGGCCGTCGCCGATCACCGTGGCCGGGTGGCGCACCGCCGCGGCCACCACTTCGTAGCCGATCACCAGCACGCGCAGGTCCTGGCCGGGGTGGTAGCTCTCCAGCAGCACGCGGCCGTCGAACTGGTGGGCATGCTCGATGGCCGCCTCGACCTCCTCGATCTTCGTCAGGTTCACCGCCACGCCCTGGCCCTGCTCGCCGTCCACCGGCTTGACCACCAGCGCGCCGTGCTCGGCGAGGAACGCGGCGTTGTCCCTGGCGCTGCCGGCCAGGCGCTGCTGCGGCTGCTTCAGCCCGGCGCGGGCGAGGGCGCGGTGGGTCAGGCGCTTGTCCTGGCAGAGGGTCATGCTCACCGCGCTGGTCAGGTCGCACAGCGACTCGCGGCAGCGGATGCGCCGGCCGCCCTGGGTCAGGCTGAAGAGGCCGGCGGCGGCGTCCTGCACCTGCACCTCGATGCCGCGGCGATGGGCCTCGTCGACGATGATCCGGGCGTAGGGGTTCAGGCCCTGCTCGGGGCCCGGGCCGAGGAACAGCGGCTGGTTGATGCCGTTCTTGCGCTTGATGGCGAAGGTCGCCAGCTCGCGGAAGCCGAGCTTGCGGTACAGCGCCTTCGCCTGCTGGTTGCTGTGCAGCACCGAGAGGTCGAGGTAGGCCAGCTCGCGGCTCATGAAGTGCTCGATCAGGTGGCGCACCAGCGCCTCGCCGACGCCCGGGCGGCTGCACTGCGGGTCCACCGCCAGGCACCAGAGGCTGGAGCCGCGCTCGGGGTCGTGGAAGGCCTTGGTGTGGTTCAGGCCCATGACCGCGCCCACGGCGTTGCCGGTGGCGCTGTCCTCGGCCAGCCAGTAGGTGGGGCCGCCCTGGTAGTGCGGGGTGAGCCGCTCGGCGTCCACCGGCAGCATGCCGCGCGCCAGGTACAGGCGGTTGACCGCCGCCCAGTCGTCCTCGCCGTGCACCCGGCGGATGCGGAAGCCGCGGAAGGAGCGGTGCGCCGGCCGGTAGTCGGTGAACCACAGGCGCAGGGTGTCGGAGGGGTCGAGGAACAACTGCTGCGGGGCATGCGCCAGCACCTGCTGCGGCGCCGCCACGTAGAGCGCGATGTCGCGCTCGCCGGGGCGCTCGTTGAGCAGCTCGGCGGCCAGCGCGTCGGGTTCGGCGAAGGTGTGCCCGATCAGCAGCCGGCCCCAGCCGCAGTGCAGGCTGTGGGGCTCGCAGCCGGGCTGCTCGTGGTCCTCGGCGAAGCGCGCCTGCAGGCGCTGGTAGGTCGGCACCTGGCCGCGCAGCAGGCGCTGGTTGTGCGGATGGGGCAGGTTGAAATGGCTTTTCATGGTTCGCTCCCTGGTGGGCGGGCCGCCGGTACGGTGCCGGTGGCCCGCGCTGCTGGCTGGGTCAGATTCCCTGTTCGGTCAGCCAGAGGTTGAGGGCGGCCAGCTGCCAGAGCTTGGAGCCGCGCAACGGGGTGAGGTCGTCCTGCGGGTTGCCGAGCAGGCGGTCGATCTGCGCCAGCTCGAACAGGCCGCGGTCCTGGCTGGGGTCCAGCAGCAGCTCGCTGACCCAGGCCCGGGTGTTGCCCTGCAGGTGCTTGAGCCCCGGCACCGGGAAATAGCCCTTGGGCCGGTCGATCACCTCGGCCGGGATCACCCGCCGCGCCGCGGCCTTGAGCACCTGCTTGCCGCCGTCGCCGAGCTTGAAGCGCGCCGGGATGCGCGCCGAGAGCTCGGCCAGGCGGTAGTCGAGGAACGGCACGCGGGCTTCCAGGCCCCAGGCCATGGTCATGTTGTCGACGCGCTTGACCGGGTCGTCCACCAGCATGATGGTGCTGTCCAGGCGCAGCGCCTTGTCCACCGCGTCGCTGGCGCCGGGCATGGCGAAGTGCTCGGCGACGAAGGCCTGGGCCACGTCCTCCACGCGCATGGCCGGGCGCACGGTGCTCTGGTATTCGCCATGGCTGCGGTCGAAGAAGGCCGCGCGGTAGGCATGTAGCGGCGAGGCGGCGTCGACCATGGGCGGGTACCAGTGGTAGCCGGCGAAGAGCTCGTCGGCGCCCTGGCCGCTCTGCACCACCTTGCAGTGCTTCGATACCTCGCGGGCGAGCAGGTAGAAGGCGATGCAGTCGTGGCTGACCATGGGCTCGCTCATGGCGCGGAAGGCCGCCGGCAACTGCTCGATCACCTCCTTCTCGGCGATGCGCAGCTGGTGGTGGCGCGTGCCGTAGCGGCGGGCGATGAGGTCGGAGTAGTGGAACTCGTCGCCGCGCTCGCCGCCGGCATCCTCGAAGCCGATGGAGAACGTCAGCAGGTCTTCCACCCCGGCCTCGTGCAGCAGGCCGACCAGCAGGCTGGAGTCCACCCCGCCGGAGAGCAGCACGCCCACCTCGCGGGCCGCGCGCTGGCGGATGCCGACCGCTTCGCGCAGGCTGTCCAGCACGCGGTCTTCCCAGTCTTCCAGGCGCAGTTCGCGCTCGTCCTCGCGGCAGCCGTATTCCAGGCGCCACCAGCAGTGCTGCTCGCTGCGGCCGTCGGCGTCGATGCTCATCCAGGTCGCCGGCGGCAGCTTGCGCACGCCGTTGAGGAGGGTGCGCGGGGCGGGCACCACGGCGTGGAAGTTCAGGTAGAGGTTGAGCGCCTCGGCATCCAGGCTGGTGTCGACGCCGCCGCCCTGCAGCAGCGCCGGCAGGCTGGAGGCGAAGCGCAGGCGCTGGCCGTCGCGGGCGAGGTACAGCGGCTTGATGCCCAGGCGGTCGCGGGCGATGAACAGCCGGCGGGCGTCACGCTCCCAGATGGCGAAGGCGAACATGCCATTGAGCCTGGGCAACAGGTCCTTGCCCCAGGCGTGGTACCCCTTGAGCAGCACCTCGGTGTCGCCGCCGGAGAAGAAGCGGTAGCCCAGCGCTTCCAGCTCCTTGCGCAGCTCGGGGTAGTTGTAGATGGCGCCGTTGAACACCAGGGACAGGCCCAGGGTGGTGTCGATCATCGGCTGGCCGGAGGCTTCGGCCAGGTCCATGATCTTCAGACGGCGGTGGCCGAGGGCCACCGGCCCTTCGCTGTGGAACCCCCAGGCGTCCGGGCCGCGGGGGGCGAGATGGTGAGTGATGCGTTCGACCGCCGCGAGGTCGGCCGGTTGCTCGTCGAAACGTAGTTCTCCTGCTATGCCGCACATTTTCCTTACCGGTTCTCCGTTGGGGATGAATGGGGGGTCAGGCCGGGGCCCTTTTTTCGTGTTAACAGAAAGACTGTTTCATGTGAAAGTAGTTCTATGATTTTTTTATGAAAAAATGCCTGATAAGTTCGGATAATTGATTATGGCTGAAAGGAATATGTCCACGGAGGACGCCTACGCGCTGTCCATGTTCCAGGCCCTGCGGCGGCTGCAGCAGGGTAGCGAGGTGCATGCCAAGCGCCTGGGCCGCTACGGCGGGCTGACGCCGCTGCAGCTGCTGATCCTGCAGGTGCTGCTGGTGGAGCGGGAGATCACCGCCAGCCGCCTGGCCAAGCGTGTGAGCCTGTCCCAGGCCTCGCTCTCCGGCGTCCTCGACCGCCTGGAGAGCCGCGGCCTGCTGGCCCGCCGGCGCGACGAGCAGGACAGGCGCAAGCAATGGCTGCTGCTGGAAGACGCCGGCCGCGACGCGCTGCAGTCGGCGCCGCCGCTGCTGCCGGAATACGTGCTGGCGCGCTTCGCCGAGCTGCCCGAGTGGGAGCGCCATGCGGTGCTGGCGGGGTTGCTGCGGGCAGCGGAACTGTTCGAGTTGCCGGAGGAGGAAGAAGAGGAATGAGGGGCCACGCCATGGCCTGGCTGGGGGGCTGATCACGGACGGAGTCCGCTCCTACAGGTTGCCGAGGCACAGCATTTCCCCGTAGGAGCGGACTCTGTCCGCGATTCGCGCGCAGGGCGCGCTCCTACAGGAGAATGGTGTGGGTGGGGCACTACCGTTCGCGGTTATCCGCCGTTGGCCGTAACACCGGGGCCGCCCGCGGCGGATAACGCCGTAGGCGTTATGCGCCCTACGATGTCGCCATTACCCTTGGCCCTCATGCCAACAGCTTCTGCGCCGCCAGCGACAGGCTCACCGCCAGCAGCATCACCGCGAAGATCCGTTGCAGGGTCGCCCCGCCCAGGCGCAGGGCCAGGCGGTTGCCGGCCAGCACGCCGAGGGCGCCGCCGGCGGCCAGCGCCGCCAGCAGCGGCATGGGCGGCTGGGCGTGGCTGAGGTAGAGCAGGAAGCCACCGCCGGAGACCAGGGCGATCACCGCCATGGAGGTGGCCGTGGCCGCCAGCATCGACAGCGGGGTGAACCACAGCAGCCCCGGCACTATCAGGAAGCCGCCGCCGACCCCCATCAGCCCCGAGAGCAGCCCCACCGCCAGGCCCAGGCCGAGCAGCGGCGCGTTGCCCGTGGCCTGGCCGGCGGTTTTCGGCATGGCCGCGCCGCGCCACATGCGCCAGGCCGACCACAGCACCAGGGCGCAGAAGCCGAGGATCAGCACCGCGTCGGGGATGAAGCGGCCGAGCCACTGGCCCAGGGCGTTGCCCGGCCAGCCGGTGAGGGTCAGCCAGAGCAGCGGGCGCCAGGCCACCTGGCCTTGGCGTGCGCGGGGGATGGCGCCGATCAGGGCGGACAGCGCCACCGCGCCCAGGCTCACGCCGATGGCGTCGTGCAGCGGCAGGTGCAGGCTCAGCAGCAGCGGCAGCGCCACCAGCGAGCCGCCGGCGCCGGTGAGGCCCAGCAGCAGGCCGAGGATCAGGCCGATGGCGGTGGATTCGAAGAGCAGGGTGTCCATCTGGCTCGGGGCTCCGGTGGTCCGGTGGCGCGGGGTGATCAGGACTTCTGGCCGCGCACCAGCTCGCGCAGGAAGAAGCGGTTGGGATGGCAGGCCTCGGCCACGGCACGGGGCAGGGGCAGCGGCTCGTCGTCCAGCCAGGCCGCCAGCAGTTCGCCGGACAGCGGCGCGCTGATCAGCCCGCGGGAGCCGTGGGCGCTGTTCAGGTACAGGCCGTCGAGCCAGGGGCAGGGGGTATCCGGCACCTGGCGGGCATCCTTGGCCAGCACGGCGTAGGCTTCGGCGAAGGCTTCGCGCGCGGCCAGCGGGCCGATCAGCGGCAGGTAGTCCGGGGTGGTGCAGCGGAACGCGGCGCGGCCTGCGAGGGCCGCCGGGTCCTGCGGGCCCAGGCGCTGCTGCAGGTCCGGGGAGATTTCCCGCAGCAGGTCGAGGTTGCCCTGGTGCTCGGCGACGGTGGGCTGCAGGTCGTCGCTGTGGAAGTCGAAGCTGGCGCCCAGGGTGTGTTCGCCCAGGCGCGGTGGGGCGACGTAGCCCTCGGCGCAGACCACGGTGCGCAGCGCCGCGCTGTCGGCGCTGGCCGGCAGGCGGCTGATCTGCCCGCGGATGCGCTTGAGCGGCAGGCTGGCCGCGCCGGGGAAGGCGCGCACCTCGGCGGCGGTGGCGAGGATGGCGACCGGCGCACTGGCCAGGCGCCGCTCGCCACTGCAGGCATGCCACTGCCCGTCTTCGCGCTCCAGGCGCACCTCATGGCCGCTCAGCAGCTCGATGTCCGGGTGTTCGGCCAGGGCCCGGCACAGCGCCGGTGGATGCGCCCAGCCGGCTTCGGGGAAGAACAGCCCGCCAGCCGGCAGGGCGATGCCCGCGCGGGCCTCGGCTTCTTCCTTCGACAGGACTTGCAGCAGGTCTTCGGGGAAGGCTTCGGCCAGCTTCGCCTGGCGCTTGCCCTCGGCCTCGTCGAAGGCCAGCTGCAGCACGCCGCAGGCGTCCCAGTCGGTGCCGCGCCGCAGGCGTTCCAGCAGCCGGCGGGTATGGCCGAAACCGGCCACCACCAGGCGCGACAGCGCCGTGCCGTGGGCCGAGAGCTTGAGGTAGAGCACGCCCTGGGGGTTGCCCGAGGCTTCCGCGGCCAGCTCGCCATGGCGCTCCACCAGGCTCACCTTCCAGCCGCGCGCGGCCAGGCTGGCGGCCGTGGCGCAGCCGGCCAGGCCGCCGCCGACCACCAATGCACGGCGCTCGCCCGCGGGCGCCGGCGGGCGCGCGTACCAGGGTCTGGCAGCGTCCTGCGGTTGGCCCTGGAACTGGCCCACCAGCATCTCGCGCTTCTGCCCGAAGCCCTTGACCCGCTGCATGGCGAAGCCGGCGGCGATCAGCCCGCGGCGCACGAATCCTGCACTGGTGAAGGTGGCGAGCGTCGCGCCGGGGGCGGCCAGCCGCGCCAGTTCGGCGAACAGCGGCTCGGTCCACATCTCCGGGTTCTTCGCCGGGGAGAAACCGTCGAGGAACCAGGCGTCGATGCGCGCGTCCAGCTCCGGCAGGGTTTCCAGCACGTCGCCCACCAGCAGGGTGAGCACCACCCGGCCACCGGCGAACACCAGGCGCTGGAAACCGGGGTGGATGGCGTGGTACTGCGCCAGCAGCTGTTCGCTCCAGGGCCGCAGTTCGTCCCACAGGGCCAGGGCGCGCACCAGGTCGTCGCGGCGCAGCGGGTACTTTTCCACGCTGACGAAATGCAGGCGCGCGTCCGGCGGGGCCAGGGCCTCGAACTGGCGCCAGGCGCAGAGGAAGTTCAGGCCGGTGCCGAAGCCGGTCTCGCCGATGCACAGGCGCCCGCCCGCCGGCAGTGCGGCGAAGCGCCGCGGCAGCTGGTTGCCGTCGAGGAACACGTGGTGGGTTTCCGCCAGGCCCGAGGCACGGGAGAAGTACACGTCGCCGTAGGCGCGCGACAGGGGCTGGCCGTTGTCGTCCCAGTCGAGCTGGGCGCTGTGGATATCGGGCATGGGCGTACCGGCAGTAAAGCGAAGCGCGCATTTTAGCCGATCCCCCGCGCAGACAGTCTGCGTCACATCCGCTACCTTCAATGCAACCCGCAGTCAGGAGGCAGTGCATGTTCGAATCCGCCGAGATCGGCCATTCCATCGACAAGGAAACCTACGAGAGGGAAGTCACGGAGCTGCGCGAAGCCTTGCTGGAGGCCCAGTACGAGCTCAAGCGGCAGGCGCGGTTCCCGGTGATCATCCTGATCAACGGCATCGAGGGGGCCGGCAAGGGCGAGACGGTCAAGCTGCTCAACGAGTGGATGGACCCGCGGCTGATCCAGGTGGACAGTTTCCTCTGGCCCACCGACGAGGAACTCGCGCGCCCGCCGCAGTGGCGCTTCTGGCGGCGCCTGCCGCCCAAGGGGCGCACCGCGATCTTCTTCGGCAACTGGTACAGCCAGATGCTCCACGCGCGGGTCAACGGCGACATCAAGGACAGCCGCCTGGACGTGGCCATCGACGCCGCCGAGCGTTTCGAGCGCATGCTCTGCGACGAGGGCGCGCTGATCTTCAAGTTCTGGTTCCACCTGTCCAAGAAGCAGCTCAAGGAGCGCCTGAAGACCCTGGAGAAGGACCCGCAGCGTTCCTGGCAGCTGAGCGAGATCGACTGGCAGCAGAGCGAGGTCTACGACAAGTTCGTGCGCTACGGCGAGCGCGTGCTGCGCCGCACCAGCCGCGACTACGCGCCCTGGTACGTAGTCGAGGGCGTGGACGAGCGCTACCGCAGCCTGACCATCGGCCGCACCATCCTCGAAGGCCTGCAGGCGGCGCTCGACGTCAAGGACCGGCCCCGCCGCCAGCCCCACGCCGCGCCGCTGGTGGCCAGCCTGGACAACCGCGGCCTGCTCGACAGCCTCGACCTGAGCCTGGCGTTGAGCAAGGACCAGTACAAGACCCAGCTGGCCCAGGAGCAGGCGCGCCTGGCCACGCTGATCCGCGACAAGCGCTTCCGCCAGCATTCGCTGATCGCCGTGTTCGAGGGCAACGACGCCGCCGGCAAGGGCGGCGCCATCCGCCGCGTCACCGACGCCCTGGACCCGCGCCAGTACCACATCGTGCCCATCGCCGCGCCCACCGAGGAAGAACGCGCCCAGCCGTACCTGTGGCGCTTCTGGCGGCACATGCCGGCGCGCCGGCAGTTCACCATCTTCGACCGTTCCTGGTACGGCCGGGTGCTGGTGGAGCGCGTCGAGGGCTTCTGCCCGCCGGCTGATTGGCTGCGTGCCTACTCGGAGATCAACGACTTCGAGGAGCAACTGGTGGAGTTCGGCATAGTGGTGGTGAAGTTCTGGCTGGCCATCGACAAGGACACCCAGTACCAGCGTTTCAAGGAGCGCGAGAGCATTCCCTTCAAGCGCTACAAGATCACCGAGGAAGACTGGCGCAACCGCGACAAGTGGGACCAGTACGTCGACGCGGTGGGCGACATGGTGGACCGCACCAGCACCGAGATCGCGCCCTGGACCCTGATCGAGGCCAACGACAAGCGCTTCGCCCGGGTCAAGGTGCTGCGCACCCTCAACGATGCGCTGGAGGCGGCGTACAGGAAGGACAAGTGAAGGAGGCGAGGCGGCGATGGTCTACGTGCAACGCGATGAGAACGGCCGCCTGGTGCGGGTCGAACGCGAACCCTTCGCCGGCGGCCAGGGCGTGCCGGCCGACGACCCCGAAGTGCTGGGCTGGCTGAGCGGGGCGCTGGACGCGCGCCTGCAGTCCCTGCAGCGCTCGGACCTGGAGCTGGTGCGGGTGATCGAGGACCTAGTGGGCGTGCTGGTGAGCCGCGGGCTGATCCGCTACACCGACCTGCCCGAGGCGGCCCGGCGCAAGCTGGAGGACCGCGCCACCACCCGCGCCGGGCTGGATGGGCTGGGCGCCCTGGTGGAAGAGGAAGACGAGCGGTTGTTCTGAGGGCCCTGCGCGGCCGGCGGAGCCGATCGCGGACGGAGTTCTCCTACAGGTGGAATGCGAACCTGTAGGAGCAGGCCCTGCCTGCGATTTCGCGCGCAGGGCGCGCTCCTACAAAGGCACGGTGTATGGGCAACCCGTAGGGCTCCGTCCGCGATAGGCCGGGCCCCATTGCGAAATCGCAGATGAATCCGCTCCTACGGGGCGGGTGGCACGGTTTCCGACTGCACCGAAGCGCTCTTCGTAGGATGGGTTGAGCCTTGGCGAAACCCACGCGGTCGTGGCGATGGGTATCGCTTCGCTCAACACCATCCTACGGAACCACAACTCTCCCCGGCGCGGACGCCGTCCGCGGTTTCGCCCTAGCCCTCTTCCCCCCACGGCGCCGGCGCGCCGATCAGGCGGCCCATGGCCCCCTTGATCCCCATCTCGCGCAGTACCCGCAGTTCCCCCTCGCTCTCCACCATCTCCGCGATCAGCGGCAGGTCGATGCTGTTGGTGGCGCGGAACACCGCCTCGATGAACAGGCGCTTGGCCTGGTCCTGGTCGATGGCGCGGATGTAGCTGCCGTCGAGCTTGAGGTAGGCCAGGCCCAGGTGGGTGAGGTTGCCGATCAGGCTGAAGCGCCCGCCGAAGTGCTGCAGGCCGAGGCTCGCGCCGGTTTCGCGCACGGCCTGGCCGAGCTGCTCCAGCTCGGCCGGCGGCGGCAGGTAGCGTTCGTCCAGCTCCAGGGTCAGCAGGACGGCCTGTTGCGGGTTGGCCTTGATGGCATCGAGCAGTTGCCGCAGCGCCCGGGGCTCGCGCACGCTGGCGGCCGACAGGCTCAGGGCCACGGGCTCGGGGTGCCGGGCCAGGTGGGCCAGGGCGTGTTCGAGCATGGCCTGGTCCAGGCGCGCCGCCCAGCCGAAGCGCTCCACCCAGGGCAGGAACTGCCCGGCGGCCACCGCCTGGCCCTGCGGGTCGAGCAGCCGCGCCAGCAGCTTGCGCTGCAGCAGGGCGCCGTCGGCGCAGCCGCGTACCGGCTGGAACCACAGTTGCAGTTGGCTCTTCTGCAGCGCGCTGTCGATCCAGGCGTGCCAGGCGTGGCTGTCCTGGGCCGGCTGGCCGCTGGATTCGTCGAGGCGCTGCCACGGCCGTTCGGCGCTGGCCTGGGCGCTGGCCAGGGCCTGGTCGGCGCGGGCCAGGACGCCGGCCGCCGCCTCGCCCGGGCGGAAGGCCGCCAGGCCCAGGTGCGCCACTGGGTGGACGTCGCTGGCGCCGGTGCGCTGGAGGCTTTCCAACTGGTCGCTCAAGGCTTCGGCCAGGCGCTCGGCGCCGCTGCCGTCCAGCCCCGGGGCGAGCAGGGTGAACTCGCCGCCGCGGCTGCGCGCGGCCAGCCAGTCGGGCTTGCCGTGCTGGGCCTGGGCGCCCTGCAGCAGGCCGGCCACCTCGCGGATCAGCGCATCGGTGCGCTGGCCGCCCAGGCGCTGGTTGAGCCCGGCCAGGTCGTTCAGGCGCAGCAGCAGCAGGTAGCCGGCGGCGCTCTGCTCGCCGGGCGTCAGCTGGGCTTCCAGGCGGGCATCGAACAGCCGGCGGTTGGCCAGGCCGGAGAGGCTGTCCTGGTAGGCCTCCTCGCGCAGTTTCTCGCTGCGCGAGGCTTCCTCGGCGAACAGCGCCTTGAGCTTCTCGACCATCTGGTTCATCGCCTGCACCACCCGGCGCAGCTCCGGGGTGCGCGGCTCGCGGGGCAGGGTGAGGAATTCGCGGCGGGTGATGGCCCGGGCCTGCTGCACCATCTGGTCCAGCGGGCGCAGCTGGGCGCGCAGCAGCCAGCCGCCGAGCAGGGCGCTGACCACCCCGCAGCCGAGCAGCCAGGCCAGGCTGCCCAGGGCGCCGTCCCACAGCCGCGCCAGGGCGAATTGCGGGTGGCTGACCACCTCGACCCGCGCCGCCTGTTCCCAGCCGCGCATGATCAGGGCGTCGCCGCCCTCGGCCTTGAGGTCCACCAGGCGGGCGAACCAGCCGGGCACCTCGCCGTTGCCGGGGGCGGCCTTGCGTTCCACCAGCACCTGGCCGTCGGCGATGCGCACCACGCGGATGCTGGCGAAGTAGCCGCTGTCGAAGATGGAGCTGACCATCAGCTCGATCATCGCCGGGTCGTCGACGTGGGGCGTCAGCGACAGCCCCAGGGCGGTGGCGGCGTCCTGGGCGTGGGAGCGCAACTGGCTGATCAGCTGCTCGCGGGAACTCTCCAGGCTGGTGGCGAAGCTGCCGGCGAAGGCCACCACCAGGAACAGGCAGATGGCCAGGAAGAGTTGCTTGAGTAGCGACATGCATGCCTCCTAGCGCGTCTCGTCGAGGACCAGCCCCTCGCCGCGCATCTTGGTCAACAGGTCCTGCCAGCGCGACAGCTGCTTGCTGCTGCCGCTGCGCTTGCCGCCGCCGGGGCCGGGCAACCACAGCCCCTCGGCGTTGAAGGCGTAGACCGGGAGCAGGTCCTGGCGCTGCGAGGCGGGGCGGATCTGCGGGATGAGGTTGTCGAGCACCAGCGGCTCGGCGTCGGCTCTGGCGTACCAGGTCAGCACCATGTGCGCCTGGTTCAGGCGCAGCGCCTTGACGTAGGTGATGCGCAGCCGCTCGCCGGGGATGCCGAGCTGGCGCAGGGTGACGTACTTGGCGATGGCGTAGTCCTCGCAGTCGCCGGCGCCCTTGTACAGCGCCTCGACGGGCGTCGCCCAGTAGTCTTCCTGGCCCCACACGCTGCGGTCGTCGCGGAAGGCCAGGCTGGCGTTGAAGAAGTCGTTGGCGGCCTTGAGCTTGCCGGCCTCGTCCAGGCCCTGGCTGCGCTGCAGCAGCTCGCCCCAGTCGCGGATGCGCTGGCGCGCCGGGCCCAGGTCGCCCCAGCGCTGCTCGGCCTTGCGCAGGATGGCGTCGAAGTCCCACTGCGCCTGGAGGCCCAGGGCCAGGACGAGGAGCAGCGCCAGGCCGGCCCCGGACGGGCGGACGAACAGCCGGAGGGCTCCTTGCAGTGGCCGCATCGCCGGGGCTCCAGGGGGAATGAGTGAAGTCTAGGCGCTGGCTGGCGGCTGTCGATGGCGGCGAAACTGTCAGCATTGTCATCTTCGGGTCAGGGTGGGGTCCCGCGGCCTGGCCTATAAACGCAGGATGCGGTCCGCCGGGCCGCGGCGACGAGGAGGGCGGCATGCAGGCGCAAGGCAGGCGGATAGGGATGGCGGCTGGGCTGCTCGGGGTGGTGCTGGCGGGCGCCCTGGCCTGGGGACTCGGCGTGCGCCAGGGCGAGCCGCGGGCGGCCGCCGCGGCGCCCGGGGTGCCGGTGACCCTGGTGCGGGTGGTGCGCGAGGACCTGGCGCAGAACCTCGCCGGCATCGGCACCGTCACCTCGCTGCATAGCGTGCTGCTGCGGCCCCAGGTCGAGGGCCAGCTGACCGCCCTGCTGGTGGAGGAGGGGCAACTGGTCGAGCGTGGCCAGTTGCTGGCGACCATCGACGACCGCGCCATCGCCGCCGCCCTGGAGCAGGCCGAGGCCACCCGGCAGAGCAACCAGGCGCAGCTGCGCATCGTCGAGCAGGACCTGCAGCGCTACCGCACGCTGATCGAGCGCGGCTCCATCTCCCGGCAGATCCTCGAGCAGCAGGAGGCCCAGGCCGCCCAGCTGCGCGCCACCCTGCGGGCCAACCAGGCGACCATCGACGCCGAGCGCGTGCGCCTGTCCTACACCCGCATCACCTCGCCGGTGGCCGGCCGCGTGGGCATCCGCAACGTCGACGTCGGCAACCTGCTGCGCACCAACGACGACAGCAGCCTGTTCAGCGTGACGCAGATCGCGCCCATCTCGGTGGTCTTCGCGCTGCCCCAGGAAAGCCTGCCGCGCCTGCAGCCGCTGCTCGGCGGCGACACCCCGGTCAGCGCCTACAGCCGCGATGGCGGCCAGCTGCTCGGCGAGGGCCGCCTGCGCAGTATCGACAACCAGGTGGCCAGCAGCACCGGCACCATCCGTGTGCGCGCGGTGTTCGACAACCCCGAGGGCAGGCTCTGGCCCGGCCAGTTCGTCGCCATGGAGCTGCGCACCGGCGTGCTGCGCGACGGCCTGCTGCTGGACAGCCGCGCCGTGCGCCGCGGCCTGGAAGGCGCCTTCGTCTACCGGGTGGTGGACGGCAAGGCCGAGGTGGCGCCGGTGCGGGTGCTGCAGGAAGTGGACGGGCGCAGCCTGGTGGAAGGCCTGGAGGCCGGCGAGGCGGTGGTGCTCGACGGCCACTCGCGGCTGGCGCCCGGCGCCCGCGTCGAGGTGCTGGGCGAGGCGCCGGCCCTGGCCCTGCGCCGGAGCCGGCCATGAACGTGCGCGCCGGCATGTCCGGCTGGTGCGTGCGCCACCCCATCGCCACCTGCCTGCTGACCATCGCCTCGCTGCTGCTCGGCCTGCTGGCCTTCCTGCGCCTGGGCGTGGCGCCGCTGCCGCAGGTGGACTTCCCGACCATCCAGGTCAGCGCCCAGCTGCCCGGCGGCAGCCCGCAGACCATGGCCTCGGCCGTGGCCACGCCGCTGGAGGTGCAGTTCAGCGCCATCCCCGGCATCGCCGAGATGACCTCCAGCAGCGCCCTGGGCTCCACCACCCTGACCCTGCAGTTCGAGCTGGAGAAGGACATCGACGTCGCCGCCCAGGAGGTCCAGGCCGCCATCAACGCCGCCTCCGGGCGCCTGCCGGCGGACCTGCCGAACCTGCCCACCTGGCGCAAGGTCAACCCGGCGGACAGCCCGATCATGATCCTGCGGGTGAATGCCGAGCTGCTGCCGCTGATCGAGCTGAGCGACTACGCCGAGGTGCTGCTGGCGCGCCAGCTCAGCCAGGTCGCCGGGGTCGGGCAGATCTTCGTGGTCGGCCAGCAGCGCCCGGCCATCCGCATCCAGGCGCAGCCGGAGAAGCTCGCCGCCTACCGCCTGACCCTCGCCGACCTGCGCCAGGCGCTGCAGTCGGCGAGCGTCAACCAGGCCAAGGGCGCGCTCTTCGGCGACGGCCGGGTGTCCACCCTGGCGGCCAACGACCAGTTGTTCAGCCCCGCCGAGTACGACGACCTGGTGGTGGCCTACCGCGCCGGCGCGCCGGTGTTCCTGCGCGACCTGGCGCAGGTGGTCAGGGCGCCGGAGGACGACTACGTGCAGGCCTGGCCCGAAGGCCGCCCCGGCGTGGCCCTGGTGATCCTGCGCCAGCCGGGGGCGAACATCGTCGAGACCGCGGACGCCATCCAGGCGGCCCTGCCGCGCCTGCGCGAGATGCTCCCGGCAGGCGTCGAGGTGGAGGTGCTCAACGACCGCACCCGCACCATCCGCGCCTCGCTGCACGAGGTGGAGCTGACCCTGCTGCTGACCATGGGCCTGGTGGTGCTGGTGATGGGCCTGTTCCTGCGCCAGCTGTCGGCGACGCTGATCGTCGCCACGGTGCTGGCGGTGTCGCTGAGCGCCAGCTTCGCCGCCATGTACCTGCTGGGCTTCACCCTGAACAACCTGACCCTGGTGGCGCTGATCATCGCCGTGGGCTTCATCGTCGACGACGCCATCGTGGTGGTGGAGAACATCCATCGCCACCTGGAACAGGGCAAGGACCGCGTGCAGGCGGCCCTGGACGGCGCCGCGGAGATCGGCTTCACGGTCATCTCCATCAGCTTCTCGCTGATCGCCGCGTTCATCCCGCTGCTGTTCATGGGCGGCATCGTCGGCCGGCTGTTCCGCGAGTTCGCCGTCAGCGTCACCGCGGCCATCCTGCTGTCGGTGCTGGCTTCGCTGACGGTGGCGCCGATGCTCGCCTCGCGCTTCATGGGCGCGCCGAAGCACGGCGGCCACGGTGGCCTTTCCGAGTGGCTGCTGGCCCGCTACGCCCGCGGCCTGGACTGGTCGCTGCGGCACCAGCGCACGGTGCTGGCGAGCTTCGGCCTGTGTATCGCGGTGGCGGTGGCCGGTTACATGGGCATCCCCAAGGGCTTCTTCCCGCTGCAGGACACCGCCTTCGTGTTCGGCACCACCCAGGCCGCCGAGGACATCGCCTACGCCGACATGGCCGAGAAGCATCGCCAACTGGCCGAGATCGTCGCCGCCGACCCGGCGGTGCAGAGCTACAACCACGCCATCGGCATCACCGGCGGCAGCCAGAGCCTGGCCAACGGGCGCTTCTGGATCGTGCTCAAGGACCGCGGCGAGCGCGACGTCTCGGTGGAGGAATTCATCGACCGCCTGCGCCCGCAGCTGGCCCGGGTGCCCGGCATCGTCCTGTACCTGCGCTCGGCCCAGGACATCAACCTGGCCACCGGCCCGGTGCGCACCCAGTACCAGTACGCCCTGCGCAGCAACGACAGCGCCGAGCTTGCGTTGTGGGCGCAGCGCCTGACCGAGCGGCTGAAGCAGGAGCCGGGGCTGGCCGACGTGTCCAACGACCTGCAGGTGGGCGCCAGCGTCACCGCCCTGGAGATCGACCGGGTGGCCGCGGCGCGCTTCGGCCTGAGCGCCGAGGACATCAGCCAGACGCTGTACGACGCTTTCGGCCAGCGCCAGGTCGGCGAAATCCAGACCGAGGTCAACCAGTACAAGGTGATCCTCGAGCTGGACGCCCGCCAGCGCGGCCGCGCCGAGAGCCTGGCCTGGTTCCACCTGCGCTCGCCGCTGACCGGCGAGATGGTCCCGCTGGCGGAGGTGGCCAGGGTCGCGCCGGCGCGTTCCGGGCCGCTGCAGATCAACCACAACGGCATGTTCCCGGCGGCCACCCTGTCCTTCAACCTGGCCCCGGGCACGGCGCTGGGCGAAGCGGTACGCCTGGTGCAGCGCGCGCAGCAGGAGATCGGCATGCCGGCCAGCATCGGCGGCGACTTCCAGGGTGCGGCGCGGGCCTTCCAGAGTTCCCTGGCGAGCCAGCCGCTGCTGATCCTGGCCGCGCTCTTCGCCGTGTACGTGATCCTCGGCGTGCTCTACGAGAGCTTCGTGCACCCCTTGACCATTCTTTCCACGCTGCCCTCGGCGGGCATAGGCGCGGTCTTCCTGCTCTGGGGCTGGGGCCTGGAGTTCTCGGTGATGGCGCTGATCGGCCTGGTGCTGCTGATCGGCATCGTCAAGAAGAACGGCATCCTGATGGTCGACTTCGCCCTGGCCACCCAGCGCCAGCGCGGCCTGTCGCCTGCCGAGGCGATCCGCGAGGCGTGCCTGGCGCGCTTCCGCCCGATCATGATGACCACCCTGGCCGCGCTGCTGGGCGCCATCCCGCTGATGATCGGCTTCGGCACCGGCTCGGAGCTGCGCCAGCCGCTGGGCGTGGCGGTGGTCGGCGGGCTGCTGGTGAGCCAGGCGCTGACGCTGTTCAGCACCCCGGTGGTGTACCTGGCGCTGGACCGCCTGTTCCACCGTAAGCCGGCACCGGTGGCGCTGGGAGGTGCGGCGTGAGGCGCGCCTGGGTAGCATGGCCGCACGCAGCGAACGGAGGCCGGGCATGCGCGTACTGATAGTCGAAGACGAGAGCAAGACCGCGGACTACCTGCAGCGCGGCCTCAGCGAGCAGGGCTTCACCGTGGACGTGGCGGCCGACGGCATCGACGGCAGGCACCTGGCGCTCAACGGCGAGTACGACGTGATAGTGCTGGACGTGATGCTCCCCGGCATCGACGGCTACGGCGTGCTGCGCGCCCTGCGCGAGCGGCGGCAGACGCCGGTGATCATGCTCACCGCCCGCGAGCGCGTGGAGGACCGCGTGCGCGGCCTGCGCGAGGGCGCCGACGACTACCTGATCAAGCCGTTCTCCTTCCTCGAACTGGTGGCCCGCCTGCAGGCCCTGACGCGCCGCGGCGCGCACCTGGAGAGCGCCACCCAGATGCGCATCGCCGACCTGTCCATCGACCTGGTCAGCCGCCGCGTGTTCCGCGGCGCCACGCGCCTGGAACTGACCGCCAAGGAATACGCGCTGCTCTGCGTGCTGGCCCAGCGCAGCGGCGAAATCCTTTCCAAGACCGCCATCGCCGAGCTGGTCTGGGACATCAACTTCGACACCGACACCAACGTCGTCGAGGTCGCCATCAAGCGCCTGCGCGCCAAGCTCGACGGGCCCTTCGAGACCAAGCTGCTGCACACCATCCGCGGCATGGGCTACGTGCTGGAGAGCCGCGCCGGCCAGGAGGGTGGCGGATGAAGGGGCTGTCGCTGTCCGCCCGCCTGGCCGGCATGTTCGCCATCGCCGCGCTGGGCGCCTTCCTGCTCATCGGCTCGGCGCTGTACTGCGTGCTCGACCGACAGATCGAGCGCCTGCAGCGCTCTGAGCTGGACACCCGCTTCAACATGGTCGCGCGCATGCTCGACAAGCCCGACCTGGTGCAGCGCTGGCCGCACCTGCAGGGCAAGCTGAACACCCTGAGCCAGGAGTACGAGCTGATCCGCTTCTGGATCGACAGCGACGACGCGAACCTGCGTTACGGCCAGGCCAGCGAGCCGGTGCGCCGCCTGCTGGCCGCCGGCAGCGGCTACGGCGAGCTGGAGTTGCCGGAGCACGGCTCGCCGCTGTCCACCCGCGTCGGCCGCCTGCCGGCCAGCGGCGAGCGCCCGGCGCTGGTGCTGCTCACCGCCATCGACAGCGTGGCCTTCCAGCACGCCCGCCAGGCCACCCTGGTGGCGCTGTTCGGCCTGTCGACGCTGGGCATCGCCCTGGCCTCGCTGTGCGGTCACTGGATCGCCCGCGTCGGCCTGCGGCCGCTGCACCGGCTGAGCGACGAGGCGCGGCAGATCAGCCCGAAGCAGCTGTCCCAGCGCCTGCGCCCGGAGCGCCTGCCGGCCGAGCTGTCGGCCCTGGCCCAGGCCTTCAACGAGGCGCTGGACCGTCTGCAGCAGGCCTACCTGCGCCTGGAATCGTTCAACGCCGACGTGGCCCACGAACTGCGCACGCCCCTGGCCAACCTGATCGGCCAGAGCCAGGTGGCGCTGTCCCGCGAGCGCAGCGCCGGCGACTACGAAGAGGTGCTGCAGTCCAACCTGGAAGAGCTGGAGCGCCTGAGCGCCATCGTCAACGACATGCTGTTCCTCGCCCGCGTCGACCAGGGCAGCCTGGCCGCCGAGCGGGTGGAGACCTCGCTGCGCGCCGAAGTGGGCAACACCCTGGACTTCCTCGAGGTGATCTTCGACGAGCAGGGCGTCAGCGTGGCGCTGCACGGCGAGGCCCGCGCCAGCGTCGAGCGCGCCCTGTTCCAGCGCGCGGTGACCAACCTGCTGTACAACGCCGCCCAGCACACCGCGCCGGGCGGGCGCATCGAGGTGCGCCTGAGCGGCGAGGGCGGTACGGCGCGGGTGGAGGTGAGCAATCCCGGCGCGGCCATCGGCGAGGAGGAGCGCGCCCGGCTGTTCGAGCGCTTCTACCGCGTCGACGCGGCGCGGGCCAACAGCCGGAGCAGCCACGGCCTGGGCCTGTCCATCGTCAAGGCGGTGGCGAGCATGCACGGCGGCAACGTCTTCGTGCGCAGCGAGGCGGGGGTGAACACCTTCGGCTTCAGCGTGGTCGCCGTGCCGGCGCCACCGGGGCCGGACGGGGAGGGCGGCGGGGAGCCGCTGCCGGCCTGAGCCTCAGATGCGGCGGGTCTTCACCTTCAGCAGGATGTACAGGCTGACCAGCACCGCGCTGCTCAGCATGAACACGCGGGCCCAGAGGTGCGGGACCAGGTAGCAGGAGAAGCCGATGCTGATCCACATCAGCCCCACCGTGTAGAGCTTGCCCTTGAGCGGGATGCCGTTGCCTTCGAGGTAGTCGCTGATCCAGGGGCCCAGCCTGGGGTGGCTCACCAGCCAGTCGTAGAAGCGCTGCGAGCTGCGCATGAAGCAGGCCGCGGCGAGCAGCAGGAAGGGCGTGGTGGGCAGCAGCGGCAGGAAGATCCCGGCCACGCCGAGCGCCACGCTGAGCCAGCCGACGGCCAGCAGCAGGTAGCGCACCCAGGCGTGGCGGCTATGGCGGATTTCCCGCGCTGCCATAGCGCCGGATCAGTGTTGGCGGGGCTTGAGCAGCGCCGGTTTTTCTTCCGGGGCCTGGCAGAGCAGGAACAGGTTGGTCAGCAGTTCCGGGATCTGCGCGACCATGTCGTCCACCAGGTGGCGGTCGCGGGCGATCTCGTCGAACTCCGGCTGCTCGTCGAACAGCCCGGAACCGACCATGATCGGCAGCAGCAGCTCGCTGACCTCTTCCTCGGCCTGCTCGAACCATACGGCCTCGCGCAGGAACACGCCTTCCATGAAGCCGATGCACCAGCCGCGGATATCGGAATCGTCCGGCTCGTCGCCCAGATAGGGCTCACAGGGCAGCTCCAGCTCTTCGTCGCTGGCCAGCTGGCGGGTGATGTGCGCCTTGAGCAGCAGCAGGGAGCCCTCGATTTCCTCGCGCTCGGCGTCGCTGCGGTAGTGCGGCGGCTCGGCGAAGAGCGCGTCGATCCACTCGCGGTCGGGCACCTGGTCGGGGCAGATCGCCAAGGCGGTCAGGTAGCCGTGGGCCGCGACATAGTCCAAGGCTTCCTCGTGCAGGTCATCGGCATCGAGAAAGGCTTGCAGGCGGGCCAGTTGGTCGGCGAAAGACATCGGTTACTACCTCGGCGGGGATGCGGGCCTGAATTGTAGTCTTTCCGCGGCCCGCGGGCCAGCCGCGGGGCTTGGCGGGCGGTGGCCGTCGGGCTTTTCCCCGGCTTTTCGTAGGAGCGAGGGGGACGCCTGGTTCTTGTAACCTGGTTATTCCCGCGAACGCGGGAAGCCAATAGCTTTGGGGTCTGGTGTAACGCGCCGCTCCGAGTGCGTTGATGTTTCTCGTTTCGCCTCCTCGGGCGAGTCACTTTTGTCAATCGCCACAAAAGTAACCAAAAAGGCTTGCCCCGCATACGGGCCCGATGAAGCCGGGCTACCCTCGCGAATTCCCCCGCCACGGAGGCCCGCCCCGACAGCACGTCCCTGTGCTGATCGGGGCTCTAGCGACATCCATGTCGCATGACCTCCTGAGCGCCGGTTTCGCTCGGCCTTCTGAAGGGGCGTTCCGGTGCGCTCGGTTGTTTCTCTGGAAGTCCAAACGCCAGAGCAAAAGCGCTTTTGCTTTTCGTAGGAGCGAGCTTGCTCGCGAACGGACTCCGCAGCGGGGTTTATTCGCGAGCAAGCTCGCTCCTACGAAGAGCATTTCGGCGCGGGCTGCAAGACAGTTGCTCCTGCGCCGCCCCACCCGCGCCATTCCCATTGTAGGAGCGCGCCCTGCGCGCGAAATCGCGGGCAGGGCGCGCTCCTACAGGTTGCTGGCAGGCACGGCATACCGTCTTCCCGCAGGAGCAGACTCCGTCCGCGATCATGCCCCTTCGCATCCGTCATCCTCGTCCGTTGCGACGGCTGACCCACCCCCATCGCCCCGCTTGCGTATAATGCCCGGCTCGAAACGGAGTCCCCCATGCTCGACCAGGCCCAGCGCATCCTCAAAGACGTATTCGGCTACGACGCCTTCCGCGGCAACCAGGCGCGCATCATCGAACGCGTGGCCAGTGGCGGCGACGCGCTGGTGCTGATGCCCACCGGCGGCGGCAAGTCGCTGTGTTTCCAGGTGCCCGCGCTGCTGCGCGAGGGCCTGACCGTGGTGGTCTCGCCGCTGATCGCCCTGATGGAAGACCAGGTCGCCACCCTCGACGAGCTGGGCGTGCCGGTCGCCGCGCTGAATTCCTCGCTCAGCCCCGAGGCGCAGCGGGACATCGCCGCGCGCCTGCAGCGTGGCGAGATCAAGCTGCTCTACCTGGCCCCGGAACGCCTGGTGCAGCCGCGCATGCTGGACTTCCTGCAGCGCCTGAACGTCGGCCTGTTCGCCATCGACGAGGCGCACTGCGTATCGCAGTGGGGCCACGACTTCCGCCCCGAATACCTGCAGCTGGGCCAGCTTGCCGAGCTGTTCCCCGAAGTGCCGCGCATCGCCCTGACCGCCACCGCGGACATGCGCACCCGCGAGGAGATGATCCAGCGCCTGCACCTGCAGAACGCCGAGCAGTTCCTCTCCAGCTTCGACCGGCCGAACATCTTCTACCGCATCGTGCCCAAGGAGCAGCCGCGCAAGCAGCTGCTCGGCTTCCTCACCGAGCGCCGTGGCGATGCCGGCATCGTCTACTGCCTGTCGCGCAAGAAAGTCGAGGAAGTCGCCGAGTTCCTTTCCAACCAGGGCTTCCCGGCGCTGCCTTACCACGCCGGGCTGTCCAACGAGTTGCGCGCCTTCAACCAGAAGCGCTTCCTCAACGAGGAAGGCCTGATCATGGTCGCGACCATCGCCTTCGGCATGGGCATCGACAAGCCCAACGTACGCTTCGTCGCCCACCTCGACCTGCCCAAGAGCCTCGAGGCCTACTACCAGGAAACCGGCCGCGCCGGCCGTGACGGCCTGCCGGCGGACGCCTGGATGGCCTACGGCCTGCAGGACGTGCTGCTGCTGCGGCAGATGATGCAGAACTCCGAGGGCGACGAGCGCCACAAGCGAGTGGAGCGGCACAAGCTCGAAGCCATGCTGGCGCTGTGCGAGGAGACCCGCTGCCGGCGCCAGGCGCTGCTGGCCTACTTCGACGAGGTGATGCCCAACCCTTGTGGGCATTGCGACATCTGCGTCGATGGGGTGGAAACCTGGGACGCCACCGAACCCGCGCGCCAAGCCCTGTCGGCGATCTACCGCAGCGGCCAGCGCTACGGCGTCGGCCATCTGGTGGACATCCTCCTCGGCAAGGAGACCGAGAAGGTACGCAGCGTCGGGCACCAGCACCTTGCGGTGTTCGGCATCGGCAAGGCGCGCGGTGAGGAGGAATGGCGCACGCTGTTCCGCCAGTTGGTCGCCCGTGGCTTCGCCGATGTGGACGTCGACGGCTTCAACGGCTTGCGCCTGACCGAAGCCTGCCGCCCGCTGCTGCGTGGCGAGGAGACGCTGGCTCTGCGCCGCGATCCCAAGCCGCAGCGCAGCAAGTCCTCGTCCTCCGGCGGCGCCAGCCCGGCCAGCCAGTTGGTGCGCCAGGAAGAGCGCGAGACGTGGGAGGCCCTGCGCACCCTGCGGCGCAAGCTGGCGCAGGAGCATTCGGTGCCGCCCTACGTCATCTTCCCCGACGCCACCCTGCTGGAAATGCTGCGCAGCCAGCCGACCACGCTCACCGCCATGGCCCAGGTCAGCGGCGTCGGCGCGCGCAAGCTGGAGCGCTACGGCCAGGCCTTCCTCGACGTGCTCACCGAATCCGAGGCGGCGCCCGCCACGCCGGCGCCAGTGGTCGACCTCAGCCACGAACTGGTCAGCCTGGCCCGCGCCGGCATGACCCCGGCGCAGATCGCCCGCCAGCTCGACTGCACCGAGAAGAACGTCTACAACCTGCTGGCCGAGGCCATCGCCGCGCAGCAGCTGAGCCTGGAACAGGCGCTGGACCTGCCCGAGGAGCTGCTGGCCGAAGTGCAGGACGCCTTCCTCGACGAGGAGGGCGAGCTGCCGCCGGTGGCGGCCCTGGCCGAGCGCTTCGAGGGCCGCGTGCCGCAGGGCGTGCTGCATTGCGTGCGCGCCGCGCTGCAGGCCGAACTGGAAGTCTGAGAGAAGGGCTTTCGGATTCGTCCCATTTCCCCGTACGGCGGCGGCTTGCAAGCTGGACGTACTAAGGATGGGAGGAGTCGCTGCCATGTGGCGTCTGGTTGCCGTACCCGTGGTGCTCGCCGGCTTGTGCGGGTTGCTCGCCCTGGAGCTTCCGGAAGGGCGCGCAGGGCCGGCTGCGCTGCTGCGCGGGCTGGGCTTCGTCGCCCTGTGCGAAATCCTGCTGTTGCTGCTGACGGCGGAAAGAACGCCGCAGGCGAGTGCGCCGCCCCTCCGGCTTGCCGCTCGCGGAAGCGGTGATGGCCCTGTGATAGCTGACAAGGAAATGGCGCAGGAAAGCGACAAACTTGTGACGCGCGTCGCTAACGGCTAAGGTGTGGCCAAGACCTCCACCAGAAGAGGCGAACGTGCCCCACCATGCCTGGCTCGACGACGTGCGCGCCAACCCCTATGCCGAACAGCTCGCCCGCGGCTTCCGCCGCCTGCGCTTCGACGCGCCGCTGGAGGGCGAGTACCGCGCCTACCTGCTGGAAGACAACTTCGCCCTCAAGTGCAGCGCCCTGGGCTTCGCGGTGCTGGCCTGGCTGGCGCTGGCGGCCATCGACCTGCTGCTGATCCCCGCCCCGCAGCACTGGGACCTGCTCGCCGTGCGCGGCGCGGTGCTGGTGCTGCTGGTGATCTGCGGCGGGCTGATCCTGCAGCGCCGCTTCGTGCGCCTGATGGTGCCGTTGAGCATCGCCTGCATACTCGCCGTGGGCATCGGCGCCGCCGTGGTGGTGGGCATCGCCCACCGCGTCGACCCGGGCTACCCCTACGAGGGCCTGCTGCTGGTGAGCATGGCCGCCTACTTCCTGGTCGGCCTGCGTTTTTCCGAGGCGCTGGGCTCAGCCTCGCTGATCCTCCTGGCCTACCTGGGCTGCGAGCTGTACGCCGGCCTGGCGCCGGCCAAGCTGCTGAACAACCTGGTGTTCCTGCTGCTGGGCAACCTGGTCGGCGCGGTGGGCTGCTACCTGCTGGAGTACAAGTCCCGCGAGCACTTCCTGATCAGCCGGCTGATGCGCCAGATGGCCGACCACGACGCCCTGACCGGCCTGCACAACAGGCGCAGCTTCGACCGCCAGCTGGAGCGCCTGTGGCGCCAGGCCCAGCGCGATGGCACGCCGCTGTCGCTGCTGCTCTGCGACGTCGACCACTTCAAGGCCTACAACGACCGCTACGGCCACCAGGCCGGCGACGAGGTGCTGCGCAGCATAGGCGCGGCGCTGGCGGCCAGCGCGCGGCGGCCGCTGGACATGGCCGTGCGCCTGGGCGGCGAGGAGTTCGCCGTGCTGCTCTACGGCACCGACCTGGACGAGGCCCGGCAGCGCGCCGAGGTGCTGCGCCAGGCGGTGCAGGGCCTGGGCATCAGCCACGAGGATTCGAGCACGGCGGCGGAGGTGACGCTGTCCATCGGCGTTTCCTGCCTGCAGCCCGGCGCGCCCTCGGCCCTGCAGGCGATCTACGCCCATGCCGACCGCGCCCTCTACGAAGCCAAGGCGTTCGGCCGCAACCAGGTGGTGGCCTGACCCATTCGGTCCCTCGCCCTGGCGCCGCCGGTGACTGCGTGCCCTGGCACGCCGGTGCTAGGATGCCGCCGACCCCGCAGCCGAGCGTTTCCCCATGGAGCGACTGATCCAGGCCAACGGCCAGCCCCACTACGGGGTGTTCGCCGAAACCCCGCAGGCCATCAACCACCGCGACTTCGACTACCGCTCGCCCATGGGGCGCAAGCTGGGGGCGCTGAGCAAGTGGCGCAACTTCCACCAGTTCCAGTACTTCGGCCTGATCAGCCCGCAGCTGATCGGCGGCTGCGCCCTGGCCGAGCTGAGCCTGGTGGCCGTCGGCTTCGTCTACCTCTACGAGCCGCGCAGCGGGCGCATGCTCGAACGTCGCTTCAAGTGCCCGCTGGGCATCGGCACGCGCTTCTCGCAACGCCCGGACGACGGCGCCTGCGAGCTGCGCCAGGGGCGCAACCGGCTGCGCCTGGAGAACGCCGCCGGGCCGCTGCGCAAGCGCCTGCTGGTGGAGCTGGACGACGGCACGCGCATCGATGCGAGCTTCGATGAACAGCAGCCGGCCTTCCAGCCCATGAGCCTGTGCACGCCCACGGCGGTGAACGGCTGGGTGTACGTGCGCAAGGTCGCCGGGGTGCGCTGCGAGGGCCAGGTGCGCAGCGCGCTGGGCGACTTCGACCTGGGCGCCATCGACGCCTTCGCCCACCACGACTGGTCGGCCGGCTACATGCGCCGCGAGACCTTCTGGAACTGGGCCTGCCTGTCCGGCGAGGCGCAGGGCCGGCGGGTGGGGCTGAACCTGTCGTGCGGGGTCAACGAGACCAGCTTCACCGAGAACTGCTTCTGGCTCGACGGCGAACTGTGCAAGGTCGACAGCGTGCGCTTCGCGTTCGACCGCGACCAGGAACTGGGGCTCTGGCGCATCAGCTCCTTCGACGGCCAGGTGGACCTGGCCTTCGAGGCCCTCGGCCTGCACCGCGAACGCCTGAACCTGGGCCTGCTGGCGAGCAACTTCAAGCAGATCTTCGGGCGCTTCCGCGGCGAGCTGCGCCCCCATGGGCGTGCGCCGGTGGTCATCGACGATCTCTGGGGGTTCGTCGAGGACCAGTACGCCAAATGGTGAACTGGCAAAGCCCTGCGACAAAATGTCATTGTACGGCCTTGATTAGCCGACTAATAATTAGCCAAATCAATTAGCCTGAAACTGCTGCAGCACAATGACAGATAAAGACAAGCACTACTTCGGCACCCAGCTGGCCCAGGCCTCGCGTGCATGGCGCGCCGAACTCGACCGCCGCCTCAGCCATCTGGGGCTTTCCCAGGCCCGCTGGCTGGTGCTCCTGCACCTGGCGCGCAATTCCGGCATCCCCACCCAGCGCGAACTCGCGCAATCGGTCGGCGTCGAGGGCCCGACCCTGGCGCGCCTGCTCGACGGCCTCGAAGCCCAGGGCCTGGTGCGCCGCCAGGCGGTGGCCGAGGACCGCCGCGCCAAGCGCATCTGCCTGACGCCCAAGGCCGACGTGCTGATCGCCGACATCGAGAGCATCGCCGCCAGCGTGCGCAACGACGTCCTGGCCGGCATCGACGAGGCGGACATTGCAACTTGTCAGAAACTCCTCTCCCGCATCCTCTCCAACCTGGAAAAGAACTGAGCGATTCTTCACACTTTTTCGAGTAGAATTGCCAAACTTCTGACGGCTCCTGCGGGGGCCGTCATTCATTCAGGGGTGCATTCAGGCATTTCGCCAGCTTTCCGACGAATTGTCTTGACCTAGAACGGGCCTGTATCTAATCGTGATGGCAACGGGCCGCCATGGCATCGCCCGGCAACCCCACGCTCCGGATGGGCGTCTATATTGCATGGACAGCATGACCGACTGCACCGCTGGGTCACGGATGGCCTGCAGACCTGGACACAACTGGGATGGGACCTATGGCTCGACTCACTCGCTTGCCGCTGGCAATGGCCGTTCTCTCGGCTCTCATGACTTCCCAGGCCCACGCGTTGGGGCTCGGGGACATCACCCTGCACTCGGCGCTGAACCAGCCGCTGGATGCGGAGATCGAGCTGCTGCAGCCCGGTGACCTGGGCAGCGACGAACTCATCGCCCGCCTGGCCGACGTGGCGACCTTCGAGCGCATGGGCGTGGACCGCACCACCTTCCTGCAGAACCTGCGCTTCACCCCGGTGATCCGCAACGGCCGCGGCTACATCCACGTGGTGTCCACCCAGCCGATCCACGAGCCCTACCTGAACTTCCTCCTCGAGCTGGAGCGCCCCAACGGTCGCCTGCTGCGCGAGTACACGCTGCTGATCGACCCGCCGGGCTACACCGGCGGCACCTATGCCCAGCGCACCCCCGCACGCGGCGCCGACAGCGGGCCGGCGGCCAGCCGCCCGGCCAAGCGCAGCTCGGCGCCGCGCCCGGCACCTGCGCCGAGCGCGCCCATCGCCGCGGGCGAGGGGCGCTATACCACCGCCGCGGGCGACACCTTGTGGAGCATCTCCGGGCGCCTGGGCGCCAAGGGCGCCGCCCGCCAGGAGCTGATGGCCCAGCTGCAGCAACTGAACCCGCAGGCGTTCATCGGCGGCAACCCGCACCGCCTGCGCCTCGGTTACCCACTGGTGCTCCCCGCCGGCCAGGCCGCGCCGGCGGTTGCCACGAATACCGCTGCCGCCAGTGCACCGACCGGCGCCACGCCTGCCGCGCCGGCGCCGAGCGAAGCGGCCGTGGGCCAGGCGCAGGACGAGCTGGCGGGCCTGACCGCCGAGCGCGAGCGCCTGAACCAGCGCATGGACACCCTGCAGCAGCAGCTCGACACCCTGCAGAAAGCCCTGGAAAGCCGCGACCAGCAGGTGCAGGCGCTGCAGGCCGAACTGGCGCAGCGCCAGGCCGAACAAGCGGCTGCCCCTGCCAGTGCTCCGGCCGCGGAGGCCACCCCCGCCGCCCCGGCGGCAGCACCCGACCCTGCCCCCACTGCCGCCGCGCCGGCGCCCCAGGCGTCCGCCGCGGTGGATGAGGAAGGCACCGTCCTGACCCGTTACTGGCCCTGGGCCGCCCTGGCAGCCCTGGTGCTGGCGCTGGGCCTGGTCTACAGCCGGCGGCGCAAGCCCGACGACGAGCCGCCGCAGCTGCAAGCCGAGGCCGCCAGCCTGCCGCCGCTGGCGCCGGCCCGCCCGGTAGAGCCGGCCAAACCGGTGGTGGCTTCTGCCGTCGCGCCGCTGGCCGGCGCCAACGAAGCCTCCCTGGCCCGCTTGCCGGCCGCCAGCAGCGACAGCCTGGAAGGGGCGAACATCTACATTGCCTACGGCCGCTTCGGCCAGGCCCGCGACATGCTGAGCAAATCCGTCGCCGCCGAGCCACAGCGTCGCGACCTGCGCCTGAAGCTGCTGCTGGTGCTCGCCGAACTCGGCGACCTGGCCGGTTTCCGCGAGCAGGAGAGGGCGCTGCAGGCGATGGGCGGCGACCAGAAGCAGATCGACCAGCTCAAGGCCCGCTACCCCGCCATGCTCGAGCGTGACGACGAGCAGGCCATCAGCGACGGCCTCGGCGAGTGGGAAGGCCTGGAGCTGGGCGACGTCGGCGAGCACCCCGCGCCGGCACAGCCGCCGCTGGGCGACACCGCCGACCTGAACCTCGGCGAACTGTCCCTGGACCTGGACTGGAACAGCCTGGACGCCTTCGATTCGCCCAAGGGCTCTTCTGCCAAGGGCGGCAAGGACGACACCGAGGACCTCCTGAAGGACTTCCGCAGCAACCTGCGCGAGCTGCCGGAGGTCACCGAGTTTGACCTGGACGACGAGCAGGCCGGCGCCTTCGGCCTGCCGAGCCGGGCCGGCGGCGAGCAGGACAAGCTGCTGGCCAGCCTCGACCGGGCCCGCGCCTGCATCGACCGCGGCGACCTCGACGAGGCCTACCGGATCCTCGAGCAGGTGCTGCAGGAAGGCGACAAGCAGGAACAGGAAGAAGCCCGCGAGCTGCTGGCGCGGATTGCCTGAGGCATTCCCGGTCCACCCGAAGCCCGGCCTTGCGCCGGGCTTTTTCATGCCGGCAATCCGCAGCGTGCCCTGCCGGTGATCGCGGACAAAGTCCGCTCCTACAGGGAAATGCCACGCCTTCCGGCAACTTGTAGGAGCGAGCTTGCTCGCGAACGGACTCCGCAGCGGGGTTTATTCGCGAGCAAGCTCGCTCCTACGAAGAGCATTTCGGCACGGGCCGCAAGACAGTTGCTCCTACGACCGTGCTTCCCTGGAACTGTAGGAGCGGACTCTGTCCGCGATTATGGCGGATAACGCCGTAGGCGTTATGCGCCCTACGGGTTTCCAGCGAAACATCCGCGCGCACCGGAACGCCCCTTCAGGAGGCCGAGCGAAACCGGCGCTCAGGAGGTCATGCGACATGGATGTCGCGAGAGCCCCGATCAGCACAGGGACGTGCTGTCGGGGCGGGCCTCCGTGGCGGGGGAATTCGTGAGGGTAGCCCGGCTCCATCGGGCCCGTATGCGGGGCAAGCCTTTTTGGTTCCTTTTGTGGCGACTGACAAAAGGGACTCGCCCGAGGGGGCGAAACAAGAAACATCCGAGCACTCGGAGCGGCGCGTTACACCAAGCCCCCAAGCCAATTGGGTTCTCGCGAACACGGGGAGCCAGGGTTCGCGAGCAAGCTCGCTCCTACAAGAGCGTTTTCCAGAGAAACATCGGTGCGTAGGGCGAATAACCGTTCGCGGTTATCCGCCGCCGGCCCGGACACCGGTGCCCGAGGACAACGGCGGATGCCGTCAGAAGTTGCGCCCCAGGTTCAGGTACACCGCATGCTCGTCGGCATCGTTGAGCCCATAGCTGAACGACAGCGGCCCCAGCGGTGTCTCGAAGCCCAGCATGATGCTCATGGCGTTGATGTAGCCGGTGTCGTAGCTGTTGTCGTTGTTCCACACCCGGCCGCGCTCCAGGCTGCCACCGAGGTAGAAGGGGAAGTCCAGGGGCAGGAAGGAGCGCTCGGTCATGCGCCGGTAGTAGATCACCCGGCCGAGGCTGTAGTTCTGCCCGGCCAGGGCGTCCTGGCGGAAGCCGGAGAGTTCGCGCGCGCCGCCGAGCAGGAAGCTCGACACCACCACGTCGGCGTCGTCCAGGGTGCGCCCGTAGCCGCCGCCCAGCACCCAGGTGTTCGGCCCGCTGCTCAGCGCCTTGTCCAGGCGCAGTTCCCACTGGCGGTAGCGGTCGTCGTCGCCCAGCGACGGCGTGTGCTCGCGGTAGCCGGCCTGGATGTCCTCGCCCTCGCGGGGGAAGTCGACGTTGTCCATGGTGTCGAAGGAGTACTTCAGCTCGGCGTAGCCTTCGTTGAAGTGGAAGTCCGGCAGGTCCCGCTGGCCCACGCGCACGTCGGCCTTGCCGAAGGCCTGGGCCACGCCCAGGCGGATCTCGCCGTTGTTGGCGATCTGCCGGCCGAGGTTGAGGCCGTAGCCGTAGCGCTCCAGGCGGTATTCGGCGATGGGGTCGTCGTTGTCGGTGGCCTCGACGTTGCGCGCCTCGTTGAACACGTAGGGCGCCACGAAGTAGCGCGAGCCGGCGTCCAGCGGCTGGTAGAACTCGCTGTAGAGCTCCTGCTGGTCGCCGATCTGCAGGCGCGTCAGCCATTCCGCGCCGAGGCGGTTGATGCCGTTGACGCGGTAGCTGGCGCCGACGTTGAAGGTGCTGTCGCCGCGCAGGTCGTCCGACAGGTTCAGGCCCAGGCGCAGGTAGTCGGTGCCGCTGCGCTTGCCCAGGGCGTGGATGACCAGGGCGTTGCCGTCCTTCTCGCGGACCACCCGGTACTGCACCTGGTCGAAGTAGTCCAGGCCGTAAAGGGTGCTCATGTCGCTCTGCAGACGTTCCAGGTCCAGCGGCTGGCCCAGCGGCTGGCGGATGTAGTGGCGGATCACCTCGTCGCCGACCTTGGAGTCGTTCTCCACGCGGATGCTGCCGATCACCGGCGTGCGCTCGTCGGGCGTGCGCGCCTCGGCCAGGGCCACCGCCTCCTGGTCGCGGGGCTTGCGCAGGGCCGCCAGGCGCGTGGCGAGGATGCTGGTGGCGCGGTAGCCGGCGTCGATCAGCTGCGGCACGCGGCCGAAGTCGGTGGAGCTGTAGCCGCTGAGCGGCGGCTGGATGAGCACGTCGTCGGGCTTCAGGGTGGCCAGCTGCGCCTCGGAGTTCTTGCGCGTCATCAGGGTGACCGACTGGTTGAGCATGTCGACCACGGTGGTCAGCTGCTTGCGTTCGAGCAGCGGGTTGCCGATGTCGACCACGATGACCAGGTCGACGCCCATCCTGCGCGCCACGTCCACCGGGATGTTGTCGACCATGCCGCCGTCCACCAGCAGCTTGCCGTCGTACTCCACCGGGGCGAACACCGCCGGGATCGACATGCTGGCGCGGATCGCCTGGGGCAGGTGGCCGTGGTCGAACACCACCTTCTCGCCGGTGGAGATGTCGGTGGCCACGGCGCGGAAGGGGATGGCCAGCCTGTCGAAGTCGCGGGTGCCGCTGGTGTGCACCAGCAGGCTCTCCAGGAGCATGGTCAGGTTCTGCCCCTGGATGGCGCCCAGGGGCAGGCCGAGGGAGCCGTCGTCGCGGAAGCTGAGCTTCTGCTTGACCAGGAAGTCGCGGTCGTCCTGCTTGCGCCGGAAGGGTACGTCCACCCGCGGCGGCGAATCGGACAGCGCCTGCTGCCAGTCCAGGCCGAGGGCGATGCGCTCCAGTTCCCTGGGCGTGTAGCCGGCGGCGTAGAGCCCGCCGACCACCGCGCCCATGCTGGTGCCGGCGATGGCGTCGATGTGGATGCCCTGTTCGTCCAGGGCCTTGAGCACGCCGATGTGAGCCAGGCCGCGGGCGGCGCCGCCGGACAGCACCAGGCCGATCTTCGGCGGGTGCCCGGCGGCGAGGGTGGACAGTGGCAGGAGCAGCAGGAGGGCGAACAGCAGGCGGCGCATTGGGCGGGTCCGATGGGGCTTCCAGGCGGCTATTATAGGCATCCCAGAGCAGGAGCCCGGACGCCATGAGCCAGCCCAGAGCGGAAATCGTCATCACCTATTGCACCCAGTGCCAGTGGCTGCTGCGCGCCGCCTGGCTGGCCCAGGAACTGCTCAGCACCTTCGCCGACGACCTCGCCCGGGTGAGCCTGGAGCCCGGCACCGGCGGGGTGTTCCGCATCACCTGCGACGGCGAGCAGATCTGGGAGCGCAAGGCCGACGGCGGCTTCCCCGAGGCCAAGGTGCTCAAGCAGCGGGTGCGCGACCGCATCGACCCGCAGCGCGACCTGGGGCACAACGACCGGCCCTGATGGCACTTCGTTAGCAAGCTAACATTCCTTGCCTTGTATCAACGGCCGCCGGCCCTGCCGGGAATAGCCTGTGGGCACTTCATTCTCCGCTGGGGAGTGTTCCCACATGAGCATCATCGTCACCGGCGCCGCCGGTTTCATCGGCAGCAACCTCGTCAAGGCGCTGAACCTGCGGGGTGAGTCCGACATCATCGCGGTCGACGACCTGACCGAAGGCGACAAATTCCGCAACCTCGCCGACTGCGACATCGCCGACTACCTGGACAAGCGCGACTTCGTCGAACGCTACGCCCGCGGCGGCTTCGGCGTGGTCCGCGCGCTGCTCCACCAGGGCGCCTGCTCCAGCACCCTGGAGGGCGACGGGCGCTACCTGATGGACAACAACTACCGCTACAGCTGCGACCTGCTGGAGGCCAGCCTGAAGCTGGGCGTGCCCTTCCTCTACGCCTCCTCGGCGGCGGTCTACGGCGGCGGGCGCGACTTCCGCGAGCTGCGCGAGTACGAGCGGCCGCTGAACGCCTACGGCTATTCCAAGTTCCTCTTCGACCAGCGCGTGCGCCGCGCCCTGCCGCAGGCGCGCAGCCAGGTCGTCGGGCTGCGCTACTTCAACGTCTATGGCCCGCGCGAGCAGCACAAGGGGCGCATGGCCTCGGTGGCCTTCCACTGCTTCGAGCAGTTTCGCGCCAGCGGCAAGGTGCAACTGTTCGGCGAGTACGGCGACTACCCGGCCGGCGGCCACCTGCGCGACTTCGTCTCGGTGGAGGACGTGGCCCGGGTCAACCTGCACTTCCTCGACAACCCCGGCCGCAGCGGCATCTTCAACCTCGGCAGCGGCCGCGCGCAGCCGTTCAACGACGTGGCCCTGGCGGTGATCAACAGCCTGCGCGCGCAGCAGGACCAGCCGCCGCTCAGCCTGCAGCAGGCCATCGCCCAGGGGCTATTGGAATACATCGACTTCCCCGACGGCCTGCGCGGCAAGTACCAGTGCTACACCTGCGCCGACATCGCCTTCCTGCGCGAGGCCGGCTACCGGGCGCCGATGCTGGGCGTGGCGGAGGGCGTCGAGCGCTACTGCCGCTGGTTGCTGGAGCAGGCCTGACTCAGGCGAATTCCTCGATCAGCAACTGCGCCGGCACCGACAGGCTGGCGCCCTTGCGGGTGACCACCTCGTAGGGTTCGCTGCGCGTCTTCACGTTCAGTGCCAGGCGGGTGACGAGCCCGGCCTCCAGGCCCACGCGCGCCACGTCCACCGGCATCAGCGCCACCAGCGCCTCGTCCTCCATCAGCAGGCTCAGGGTGGTGAAGGTGGACGAGGTCTCGACGGGGTAGGGCGGGAAGGGCAGCCCGGCCTCGCGGAACTCCCGCTCCAGCAGCAGGCGCATCGGCATGTTCACCGGGAACACCACCCAGCGGTAGGCGGCCACGTCGGCCAGCTCCAGCGAGGCCGCCCCCGCCAGCGGATGGCGCGGGTTGGCCACCAGGGCCAGGCCTTCCTGTTCCAGGGCGCGGCATTCGTAGTTGTCCGGCCGCTGGCTGACGCTGGTGCGGCAGATGGCCAGGTCCAGGCGGCCCTGGTCGAGCAGGCTGAGCAGGCGCGCGCTGGTGTCCTCGACTATCTCCACCGACAGCTCCGGCTGCTTGTGCCGCAGCCGCGCCAGGCCCTCCACCAGCATGGGCACGGCGCCCATGATCACCCCCACCGAAAGCCGCCCGCCATGGCCCTGGAGGATGCCCAGCATTTCCTCGCGCAGGTGCGCGAGGTCAGTGTGGATCAGCCGTGCGTAGCGGATCACGCAGCGCCCCAGGTCGTTGGGCTGCAGGCCCTTGGGCGTGCGCTCGAAGAGGGTGGCGCCGAGGGTCGACTCTATCTCGTGCAGCGCCTTGGTGGCGCCGGGCTGGGTGATCGCCACCGCTTCGGCGGCCTTGTGCAGCGAGCCGTGTTCGTCGAGGGCGATCAGCAGGCGCAGCTGCTTCAGGCGCAGGCGCGAGGCGATGGTGGTCAGCGAGGGCAGCATGGGGGATGAGGAAAAGTTATCGCTCAATCAGCAGCTCTCATTAGGCAGCATTTGCCCACGAATTTACAGTGGCTCCCACGAGGTTCCTGCGCAGGGCCGTTGGACAACAACAATGCGAGCCGAATCATGAGACTGATCCAATTCCTCACCGACCAGGGCTGCCGCCGGGTCGGCGTCGTCGAAGGCCAACAGGTCGAGACCCTGCGCGACTGCTCCAGCACCCGGGAACTGGCCCTGGCGGCGATCCGCGCCGGCCGCGGCCTGGTCGACGAGGTGCTGGCGCGCGGCAGCGAACCCTGCGCCGAGCCCTACGCCCAGCTGCTGGAAGCCGGCCGTGTACTGCCGCCGCTGGACCACGAGGACCCCGCCCACTGCCTGATCAGCGGCACCGGCCTGACCCACCTGGGCAGCGCCTCCACCCGCGACAAGATGCACCAGCAGAAGGACGAGGACGAAAGCGCCCTGACCGACACCATGCGCATCTTTCGCTGGGGCATCGAGGGCGGCCGCCCCGCGCCCGGTTCGGTGGGCGTACAGCCGGAATGGTTCTACAAGGGCGACGGCAGCATCGTGGTGCCGCCCGGCGGCGCCTTCCGCGTCCCGCACTTCGCCGAGGATGCCGGCGAGGAACCCGAGCTGACCGGCCTCTACGTGATCGGCGACGACGGCCAGCCGTACCGCCTGGGCTTCGCCCTGGGCAACGAGTTCTCCGACCATGTGATGGAACGCCGCAACTACCTGTACCTGGCGCACTCCAAGCTGCGCAGCTGCTCCTACGGGCCCGAGCTGCGGGTGGGCGAGCTGCCGCGCCACCTGGAAGGCAGCAGCCGTATCCTGCGCGACGGCCAGGTCGTCTGGGAGAAGGCCTTCCTCTCCGGCGAGGACAACATGTGCCACAGCCTGGAGAACCTGGAGTACCACCACTTCAAGTACGCCCAGTTCCTCCGCCCCGGCGACGTGCACGTGCACTTCTTCGGCACTGCCACGCTGTCCTTCGCCGACGGCGTCCGCACCCGGGCGGGCGACCGCTTCGAGATCAGCCTGGCCGAGTTCGGCGAGCCGCTGGTCAATGCCATCGAGCAGGTCGAGCCGGCGTTCGCCGCCGGCGGCGTCGTCCCGCTCTGAGCGACGCGCGGGGCCCCGGCCGGGCTCCGCCGCCGCGCTACGTCCACCCGCACGGCCATGGCCGCGCGGGTGCCCATAACAAACATAAGAAAGAGACGGCCATGAAAACCACCAACGCCCAGACGTTGTATGCCGATGTCGCTCCCGCCCGCGTGGCCCAGGCCACCACGGTGCGCTGGCGGATCTTCCTGCTCCTGCTGCTGCTCGCGGCGATCAACTACATCGACCGCGCCTCGCTGTCGGTGGCGCTGCCGCTGATCTCCCAGGAATTCAACCTGACCCCGGCCCTGGAAGGCCTGCTGCTCAGCTCGTTCTTCTGGTCCTACGCGCTGATGCAGATTCCCGCCGGCATGCTCCTGGACCGCTTCCAGGCGCGCAACATCGTCGGCATCGCCACCGTCGCCTGGGGCAGCTTCCAGGCCCTGGGCGCGGCCTCGCACAACTGGATCCTGCTGCTGGCCACGCGCATCGGCCTGGGCGTGGCCGAGTCGCCGATCATGCCGGCCGGGGCCAAGCTCAACGGCGCCTGGCTCACCCCCAACGAGCGCGGCCGCGGCGCCACCCTGGTGGACGGCGGCGCGCCGCTGGGCACCGCCCTGGGCGCGATCATCATCGCCGGGCTGATTTCCTGGTTCGGCTCCTGGCGCACCGCCTTCGTCATCGCCGGCATCGGCACCGTGGTGGTCGGCCTCTGGGCCTGGTGGTACATCCGCAACAACCCCGCCGAGCACCCGGGGGTGAACGAGGAGGAACTGCGGCACATCCGCGAGGCCAACGAGGCCGCCGCGCGCGAGCATGGCCACGGCCGCAGGGCGGTGCTGCGCGAGATGCTCCGCGACCGCTCGGTGCTGGCCATGATCTGCGGGTACATGTGCTACAACAGCGTGTTCTACGGCCTGATGACCTGGATGCCGAGCTACCTGCACCAGGCCCACGGCCTCGACATCAAGGCCATGGGCGGGGCGACCTTCCTGATCTTCATGTGCGGCTTCGTCGGCGAACTGGTCGGCGGCTGGCTGGCCGACAAGTGGAAGGCCGCCGGCGGCGCGCCGAACCGGGTGATGCGCAGCATGTTCGCCGGCTCGGCCATGATCGCCTCGCTGTGCATCCTGCTGGTGGCCTACACCGCCGATGCCGCCGGGGTCATCGCGCTGCTCTGCGTCGCACTCTTCTTCATCCGCTGGTGCGGCATGTACTGGTGCCTGCCGGCGATCCTCGGCGGCAAGTCACGCGCCGGCGTGCTGGGCGGCAGCATGAACTTCGGCGGCAACATGGTCGGGGTGATAGTGCCGATCCTCATCGGCCTGATCGTGCAGTTCACCGGCTCGTACTTCCTGGCCCTGATCTTCTTCGTCGTGATGGCCCTCGGCCTGGTGCTGTTCTCCAGCCTGATCGACTACCGTGAGCGCGGGCTGGCCTGAGCCGGCGCGCCGATGTGAGGTTGCTGTAATGGAACTGATAAGCAGAACCGGCGGGCAAGACACCGCCAACGCCGTGATCCGCCTGAACCCGCTGGACGACGTGCTGATCGCCCGCCTGGCCCTGCCCGCCGGCCTGGCGCTGGCGGGGGAGGGGCTGAAGGTGCGCGAGGCGATCCCCGCCGGGCACAAGGTCGCCACCCGGCGCATCGAGGCCGGCCAGCCGCTGCGCCGCTACGGCCAGATCATCGGCTTCGCCAGCCGGGCGATCGAGGCCGGCGAACACGTCCACGTGCACAACCTGGCCATGGGCGACTTCGCCCGCGACTATGCCTTCGGCGTCGATGCCGTGGCCGCCGCGCCCCTGCGCGAGGAAAGCTTCCTCGGCATCCGCCGAGCCGACGGTCGCGTCGCCACGCGCAACTACATCGGCATCCTTACCTCGGTGAACTGCTCGGCCACGGTGGCGCGGGCCATCGCCGACCACTTCCGCCGCGACATCAACCCCGCCGCACTGGCCGACTACCCCAACGTCGACGGCGTGGTGGCCCTGACCCATGGCGTGGGCTGCGCCGTCGACCCGGGCGGCGAGGCCCTGGCCATGCTGCGCCGGACCCTCGGCGGCTATGCGGTACACCCGAACTTCGCCGCGGTGCTGATGATCGGCCTGGGCTGCGAGACCAACCAGATCCCCGACCTGCTGGCGGCCCAGGGGTTGAGCAGCGGCGAGCAACTGCGCACCTTCACCATCCAGGACAGCGGCGGCACCTCGAAGACCGTGGCCAGCGGCATCGAGCAGGTGAAGAGCCTGCTGCCCATGGCCAACCGCGTGCAACGCGAGCCGGTCAGCGCGCGTTACCTGACCGTGGGCCTGCAGTGCGGCGGCTCCGACGGTTACTCGGGCATCACCGCCAACCCGGCGCTGGGCAACGCGGTGGACCGCCTGGTGGGCGCCGGCGGCAGCGCCATCCTCTCGGAAACCCCGGAGATCTACGGCGCCGAGCACCTGCTGACGCGCCGCGCGGTGAGCCGCGAAGTGGGCGAGAAGCTGATCGCCCGCATCCGCTGGTGGGAAGCCTACTGCGAGCGCATGGGCGCCGAGCTGAACAACAACCCCTCGGCCGGCAACAAGGCCGGGGGCCTGACCACCATTCTGGAGAAGTCCCTGGGGGCGGTGGCCAAGGCCGGTTCCAGCAACCTGGTGGACGTCTACGAATACGCCGAGCAGGTGCGCGCCCACGGCCTGGTGTTCATGGACACCCCCGGCTACGACCCGATCTCCGCCACCGGCCAGGTCGCCGGCGGCGCCAACCTGATCGCCTTCACCACCGGGCGTGGCTCGGCCTACGGCTGCGCGCCCTCGCCGTCGATCAAGCTGGCCACCAACTCGCGCCTGTGGGAGCGCCAGGAGGAGGACATGGACGTCAACTGCGGCGGCATCGCCGACGGCTCCACCAGCATCGAGGAACGCGGCGAGCACATCTTCCGCCTGATGCTGCGCATCGCCTCCGGCGAGCGCAGCAAGAGCGAACTGCACGGATACGGCCAGAACGAATTCGTGCCCTGGCAGATCGGCGCCATCACCTGATCCGCCACCCCTGGCGGGCGCCTATCCGCGCACGCCGGCCTTCCTTCCCAGCGGGGCCTTGGCGGCCCCACCCGCCGGCACGCCCGGCGGGCATCCGAACCCACAAGGCAAGGAGTCTTGCATGTCGCCGATACTCGGCCGCAACTTCATCGGCGGCGCCCGCAGCGGCGCCGGTTCCATCCACCTGCAGAGCCTCGACGCCAGCACCGGCGAGGCGCTGCCCTACAGCTTCCACCAGGCCACGCCGGCGGAGGTGGACGCCGCCGCGCTCGCCGCCGAAGCGGCGTTCCCGGCCTACCGCGCCTTGCCCGACGCACGCCGCGCCGAATTCCTCGAGGCCATCGCTGCCGAGCTGGATGCCCTGGGCGAGGCCTTCGTCGCCATCGTCTGCCGCGAGACCGCACTGCCCCCGGCGCGCATTCAGGGCGAGCGCGCCCGCACCAGCAACCAGCTGCGCCTGTTCGCCCAGGTGCTGCGCCGCGGCGACTACCATGGCGCGCGCATCGACCGGGCGCTGCCCCTGCGCCAGCCGCTGCCGCGCCCGGACCTGCGCCAGTGCCGCATCGGCGTGGGCCCGGTGGCGGTGTTCGGCGCCAGCAACTTCCCGCTGGCCTTCTCCACCGCCGGTGGCGACACCGCCGCCGCGCTGGCCGCGGGCTGCCCGGTGGTGTTCAAGGCCCACAGCGGGCACATGGCCACCGCCGACTGCGTGGCCGCGGCCATCGTCCGCGCGGCGGAGGCCACCGGCATGCCGGCCGGGGTGTTCAACATGATCTTCGGCGCCGGCGTCGGTGAGCAACTGGTCAAGCACCCGGCGATCCAGGCGGTCGGCTTCACCGGTTCGCTCAGGGGCGGCCGCGCCCTGTGCGACCTGGCCGCGGCGCGGCCGCAGCCGATCCCGGTGTTCGCCGAGATGAGCAGCATCAACCCGGTGCTGGTCCTGCCCGCGGCGCTGGCGGCGCGCGGCGAGCAGGTGGCCGCCGAGCTGGCCGCGTCGGTGGTGCTGGGCTGCGGGCAGTTCTGCACCAACCCCGGCCTGGTGATCGGCATCGCCTCGGCGGAATTCTCCGCCTTCGTCGCCAGCCTGGCCGGGCGCATGGCCGACCAGCCGGCGCAGACCATGCTCAACGCCGGTACCCTGCGCAGCTACGAACAGGGCCTGCAGCGCCTGCACGCGCACCCCGGCATCCGCCACCTGGCGGGCCAGGCCCAGGAGGGCAGGCAGGCCCGCGCCCAGTTGTTCCAGGCCGATGTCGAACTGCTGTTGCAAGGGGACGAGCTGTTGCAGGAGGAAGTCTTCGGGCCGACCACGGTGGTCGTCGAGGCGGCCGACGAGGCCGAGCTGCGCCGGGCCCTGGAAGGCCTGCGCGGGCAACTCACCGCCACCCTGCTCGCCGAGCCGGAAGACCTCTCGCGCTTCGCCGCCCTGGTGCCGTTGCTGGAACGCAAGGCCGGGCGCCTGCTGCTCAATGGCTACCCCACCGGCGTCGAGGTGTGCGACGCCATGGTCCACGGCGGCCCGTACCCGGCCACCTCGGATGCCCGCGGCACCTCCGTGGGCACCCTGGCCATCGACCGCTTCCTGCGCCCGGTGTGCTACCAGAACTACCCGGACGCGCTGCTCCCCCCCGCCCTCAAGGACGCCAACCCGCTGGGCATCGCCCGCCTGGTGGACGGCGCCGCCAGCCGCGAGCCCCTCTAGGGTTCGCCATGGCCTGCATCGCCCGCGCTGGCGGGCGATGTATCGGCTGTTTTACCCAGTCTTTACCAAGTGCTGACAACCAACGGCCGGCAGAACGGCGATGATAGGCACCATGAAAGGCGGGTGCTCGGGCGCCCGTGTCCGGAGGTGCAATCAATATGTCGTCACAAGCCGTGCTCAAGTCGATCGCCGCTGCCCTGGCGCTGAGCCTGTCGGCCGCCGCCGTGGCCGGGCCGCCCGGTTATGGTCCCGGCCCGGGGCATGGTTGGGGTCCGGGCCCCGGGCATGGCCATGGCCTGCCGGATTACGCGCGGTCGCTGTGGATCGGCAGTGCGCTCTACTTCGTGGCCGCGGGTACCTACTACCTGTGGAATGCCGATCGCCGCCAGTACGTGGTGGTGGAGCCGCCGCCGGCGGTGCAGCAGGCCCCGGCGGGCGTGAGCTACGACGTGATCGCCTACCCGGCGCGCGGGCAGACCCCCGACCAGCAGAGCCGCGACCGCTACGAGTGCCATACCTGGGCCGTGGGCCAGAGCGGCTTCGACCCGGCCGCGGCCAGCCAGGCGCCGGTACCCGGCGTGGCGGACACCTACCGGCGGGCGCTGGGCGCCTGCCTGAACGGGCGCGGCTACAGCATCAACTGAAACAACCGGCCCCCGGGCCGGACCGAACAGGCCGCTTCGCAGGCAATCGTGCGGTGAGTCCTTGGCAATCCCTCCCCGGGGCAAGGAGTCGGGTTACGCATGCTGCGAGGCGGCCTTCTTATTTGCGCTGGAAATGATGGTTCGCGAGCAAGCTCGCTCCTACGAAGAGCGGGTCCAAGGCCGTACCACCGGGACGTCTGGCGTGGCCGGTGAATCCAATCGCGGACGGAGTCCTACACCCGTGCTTCCCTGGAATGTAGGAGCAACTGTCTTTTGGGCTTTGTCGTTCGCGGGAGTGACTGGATCGAAATTCGCGTCTCCCATCTCGCCCCATTGTAGGAGCGGGCCCTGCCCGCGAATCGCGCGCAGGGCGCGCTCCTACAGGTGGGACAGCGGTGGCGGGGTAGGACTCTGTCCGCGATTCGGCGCATAACGCCCTAGGTTGCGCTGCGCGCGCTGAGGAAGGTGGCGAAGATGATCAGCGCGCCGCCGGCCAGCATGCGCAGGCTCGGCTGTTCGCCGAACAGCACGGCTGCGAAGGCGATGCCGTAGACCGGCTCCAGGGCGAAGATCACCGCCGCGGTGCGTGCCTTGATCAACTGCAGGCTGGCGACGAACAGGCTGTGCGCCACCCCCGTGCACAGCACCCCCAGCAGCACCAGCCACAGCCAGTCCAGCGCGCGCACCGCGGGCAGCTCGAACACGGCCAGCGGCGCCAGGCACAGGACGATGGTGAGGTTCTGGGCGAAGGCCGAGAGGATCGGGTCCAGCCCGCGCACGCTGGCGCGGTTGGCCAGCGACAGCAGGGCGAACAGCAGGCCCGAGGCGATGCCCCAGAACAGCCCGGCGGTGGCGCCCTGGCTGAAGTCCAGGTTCGGCGTCACCAGCACCAGGCCCAGGCACACCAGGCCCACCACCAGGTACTCGGCGCGGCGGATGCGCTCGCGGAACAGCAGCCCTTCCAGCAGCACGGTGAAGGCCGGGAAACTGGCGAAGCCGAGGGTGGCCACGGCGACGTTGCCCACCTTCACCGCCAGGAAGAAGGTCAGCCAGTGGGCGCACAGCAGCAGCCCGCTGCCGGCCAGTGCGGCGGCCTGGCGCAGGCCCGGCCGCGGTTGCGCGGCCAGGTGCCCGGCGAAGGCGCCGCCCAGGGCCAGCAGGCCGAACAGCGCGCGGCCGAAGACGATCACCAGCGGGGCGGCGAGGATGAGTTTGCCGAAGATGCCGCTCAGGCCGAACATCAGGGCGCCTACGTGCAGGCCCACCAGGGCCGAGCGGGGTGTCAGTCGGGGAACGCGCATTGCTTCTCTATCGTGGGTGCCGGGGAGCCAGTCGCCTGGCGGTGGAAGGCCTCAGGCCAGGCGCGCGCCGTTGGGCAGCGGCTTGTCGAAGCCGGCCAGCACCACCTTGTCGTCGCTGTCGTAGGCGCCGGTCACCAGCACCTTGGAACGCACCCCGGCGATGGACTTGGGGGCGAAGTTGCAGACACACAGGACCTGGCGCCCGAGCAGTTCCTCAATGGCGTAGTGCGCGGTGACCTGCGCGCTGGAGGTCTTCAGCCCCAACGGGCCGAGGTCGACCTGGAGAATGTACGCCGGCTTGCGCGCCTTCACGTTGGGTTCGGCGTGGACGATGGTGCCCACGCGCAGTTCGACGCGCTCGAAGTCCTGCCACTCGATGGTGTCTGCCGACATCGCTGATCTCCTTGATGATGGCGGCAGTCTAGGGCGTGGCGGGGCTTTTGTCTGTCGGCGGACTAGCGGGAATTGTCGCGCGCCTCGCGGCGGATCTGCCGCGGGGTGCTGCCGAACTGGCGGGCCAGGGCGGCGGTGAAGGCGCTCTGCGAGGCATAGCCGACCCGCGCGGCGATCTCGCCCACCGCCAGGTGCGTGCTGCCGAGCAGCTCGCGGCCCAGTTGCAGGCGGCGCTGGCGCACGTAGTCCATGGGCGTCTGCCCGGTCTCGGCGAGGAACCGGGCGTGGAAGCGCGCCGCCGACAGCCCGGCGATGCGCGCCAGGTCGGCGACCTGCAGCGGGTGCCCGGCGTGGCGGTCGATGTAGGCGTCCAGGCTGGCCAGCGGCAGCTGCGCCGGCGCCTCGGCGACGTGCATGCCGGCCAGGCTGGCGAGCAGCAGCAGGGCGCCCTGGCGGGCGATCACCGGGTCCTGCAGGGGGCTGGCGGCCAGCCAGTGCACCAGTTGCCCCTGGGCCGGGTTGAGGGCGAGGGCGGCGGGGCGTTCCAGCAGGCGGCGGATGCTCTCGGCGTGGTCGCCCAGGCCGCGCAGCAGCAGGTCTTCGTCCTCCAGGTCGAACACCAGGCACTGGCTGCCGCCGGGGGCGGCGCAGGCGTGGTGCGTGCCGCGCGGGACCACGGCGAAGCGCTGGCGGGTGACGCGGCTGCCCAGGCCGGCGACCTCGAACTCCAGGTCGCCGGACAGGCCGAGGACCAGCTGCGCGTGGTCGTGGCTGTGGGCGAGGTGTTCGTGGCTGTAGCGGCGCAGGGAGAGGATCTGGCTCATGGCGGGCTCCGGGGGCAGGCCCACAGTCTAGCGCGGCGCGGGCTGTCACGGGACTGTCGCGCGGCCGTCATGCGCGGGTCACCCCCTGGCCGGAGAATCGGCTAAACCCCGCCGGAGGCCGCCCATGACCAGCGCCCAACGCCTGATGCCGACCAAGAAACAACGGGTGCGCACCCTGTGGATATCCGACGTCCACCTGGGCACGCGCGACTGCCAGGCCGAGCACCTGGCGGGCTTCCTCAAGCGCTACCACGCCGAGCGCATCTACCTGGTGGGCGACATCATCGACGGCTGGAAGCTGCGCGGCGGCATCTACTGGCCGCAGGCGCACACCAACGTGATCCGCCGCCTGCTGACCATGAGCAAGCGCGGCACCGAGGTGATCTACGTCACCGGCAACCACGACGAGTTCCTGCGCCGCTATTCCACGCTGCTGCTGGGCAACATCCGCCTGGTCGACGAGATCGAGCACACCACCGCCGACGGCCGCCGCCTGTTGGTGATCCACGGCGACCAGTTCGACGTCATCACCCGCTACCACCGCTGGCTGGCGTTCCTCGGCGACTCCGCCTACGAGTTCACCCTGACCCTCAACCGCTGGCTGAACCACTGGCGCAGCCGCTACGGCTATGGCTACTGGTCGCTGTCGGCGTACCTGAAGCACAAGGTGAAGACCGCGGTGAACTTCATCAGCGACTTCGAGGAGGCGATCGCCCACGAAGTCCACAAGCGCGGGCTGAACGGCGTGGTCTGCGGGCATATCCACCATGCCGAGATTCGCCAGATCGGCGAGGTGGAGTACCTCAACTGCGGCGACTGGGTGGAGTCCTGCACGGCGCTGATCGAGCACTGGGACGGCAGCATCCAGCTCTACCGCCTGGCCGACGAGCAGCTCCAGCGCGCCAGCGAGGCCCTCGCCGTCGAGCCGGCGGCATGAGGCTGCTGATCGTCAGCGACGCCTGGGCGCCGCAGGTGAACGGCGTGGTGACCAGCCTGCGCGCGCTGGTGGCCGAGCTGCAAGCCATGGGGCACCAGGTGCGCCTGCTGTCGCCCGTGGAATTCCGCAGCCGGCCCTGCCCGAGCTACCCGGAAATCCCCCTGGCCTGGGACCTGTGGAAGGTCGGCCCGGCCATCGAGGCCTTCGCCCCGGACTGCGTGCACCTGGCCACCGAGGGCCCGCTGGGCTGGGCCGCGCGGCGCTGGCTGCTGCGCCGCGGGCTGGCCTTCACCACGGCGATCCACACGCGCTTCCCGGAATACCTGAACAACCGCTGGCCCTGGCTGCCGCTGTCCTTCGGCTATGCAATGCTGCGCCGCTTCCATGGGCCCAGCGCGGCGGTGCTGGTGAGCAGCGAGCGCATGCGCGGCGCCTTCGCCGACTGGGGCGTGCAGGGCCTGGCGTTGTGGCGCAAGGGCGTCGACACCACGCAGTTCCTGGCGGGCGCAGCGCCGGCCGTGGGGCCGGTGTTCCTCTATGTGGGGCGCCTGGCGCCGGAGAAGAACCTGGAGGCCTTCCTCGGCCTGGACCTGCCCGGCCTCAAGCGCGTGGTAGGTGACGGCCCGCTGCGCAGCGAACTGCAGGCACGTTATCCCCAGATGGAGTTCCTCGGCTACCGCCATGGCCAGGCGCTGGCCGAGGCCTATCGCGCGGCCAGCGTGCTGGTGTTCCCCTCGCGCACCGACACCCTCGGCCTGGTGATGTACGAGGCCCTGGCGTGCGGTACGCCGGTGGCCGCCTTCCCGGTGCCGGGCCCGCTGGACGTGCTGGAGGACGGCGTCACCGGCGCCATCGATATCGACCTGGGCAAGGCCTGCCGGCGCGCCCTGTTGCTGGACCGCCAGGCCTGCGCCGAGTGGGCCGCCGGGCAGTCCTGGCGGCTCTCGGCGCAGCAGTTCCTGGCCCTGCAGCGGCCGCTCGGCGAGCCGGGCGGGGTGGTCGAGGCCCTGGCCGACTGAGGCCTAGTGGAACAGGTCGCGGTCGCTGTCCAGGCTCTGGTCCACCAGCCACTTGCCGTGGGCGATGGAGGCGTGCTGCGCGGCGTCCAGGTCGGCGAGGAAGGCCATCTTCGTCGGCAGCGGCTGGCGCCGTGTGCTGCGTCCGTCCGGGGCGATGATCTGGCAGCCGCCGGCATAGGGCGTGGGCAGCCCCGGGTGCTCGAAGACGCGGGCGATGATGGTGTAGTCGCGATGGGTGCATTGCAGGGTTTGCATGGAATGGACCTCGCTGTCGGGCCAGGGGCGCCACCCGCGCCATTGCCGGCGCCAGGCGCCGCGCCGCTCTGGCGTGGCTGTCCCGCCGGGGGCGGGGCCTGTGCTTTCGCGTAACCCCACCTTAGAACAGCGGGCCGGGCGTGCAAGGACGGGGCGACGAAGGGCGTCGCGGCACTTTTCTTCCGTCGCGCCCGGCGCCAGACTGTCGGCATGCCTATCCACAGACTTTCCCGCCTCGGCGACCTCGCGCCCGGCCAGTGGGACGCCCTGCTGCCGGATGCCCAGCCATTCCTGCGCCACGCCTTCCTCACCAGCCTGGAGGACAGCGGCAGCGTCACCGCGCGCACTGGCTGGCGCCCGGCGCACCACGTGTTGCTCGACGACGCTGGGCGGCTGCGCGCGGCCCTGCCGGCCTACGTGAAGGCGCATTCCTACGGCGAATACGTGTTCGACTGGGGCTGGGCGGACGCCTGCCAGCGCGCCGGCATCCGCTACTACCCCAAGCTGCTGGTGGGCGTGCCCTTCTCGCCGGTGAGCGGCGCGCGCCTGCTCGGCACGGACGACGGCATCGCCGAACTGCTGGGCGTGCTGGCCGAGGGCACCGCGGAAGGCGTCTGGTCCGGCGTGCACGTGAACTTCACCGATGTTCGCGCCGACGGCCTGATCGCCGCGCAGGACGGCTGGCTGGAGCGCCTGGGCTGCCAGTACCACTGGTTCAACCGCAGCTACCGGGATTTCCAGGACTTCCTCGACGCCCTGGCCTCGCGCAAGCGCAAGCAACTGCGCAAGGAGCGCGAGCAGGTGGCCGGGCAGGGCATGGAGTTCCGCTGGATGGAAGGCCCCGAGCTGGCCGAGGCCGACTGGGACTTCGTCTACGCCTGCTACGCCAGCACCTACGAGGTGCGCGGCCAGGTGCCATACCTGATGCGGGAGTTCTTCAGCCTGCTGGCCGAGCGCATGGGCGCGATGATCCGCGTGGTCTTCGCCCGCCGTAACGGCCGGCCGGTGGCCATGGCTTTCAGCCTGGTGGACGGCGACACCCTCTACGGGCGCTACTGGGGGTGCCTGGCGGAGTACGACCGCCTGCACTTCGAGACCTGCTTCTACCAGGGCCTGGACTACGCGCTGGCCAACGGCCTGCGCCGCTTCGACGCCGGCGCCCAGGGCGAGCACAAGCTGGTCCGCGGCTTCGAGCCGGTGCTCACGCGCTCCTGGCACCAGCTCGGGCACCCGGGCCTGCGCGCCGCGGTGGCCGACTTCCTCGAACAGGAACGCGCCGGCATCCGCGCCTACGCCGAGGAGGCGAGGGCGGCGCTGCCCTATCGGCAGGCGTAGCTGGGGAAGTCGGGAAGAAGGTCGGCCCCCGGCCGCTACGACAGGCTCGCGGGGTGGCCAAGTCGGCCAGGGACCGAGACCGGGTGGGGGCTCAGACGTGGCTCGCCTGGCCGCCCCATTCGAGGAAGCGCACGCGGTGCGTCTCGCCGTCGTGGTCCTGGTACACCAGGTAGGCGGGGACCACGCCCACCCTGTGCGAGTTGTCGGTACGGTGCAGCACCTTGTCGATGTCCAGCGGCATGCCGTAGTGGTATTCGACCGTCGGAAGGTCGGCGCCCGGCTCCTTGATCGCGTCCTGGGCGAAGGCCATGGGAGCGAGGCTGGAAATCACCGCCGATACGACAGAAGCAATCTTCATTCTGGTGGTCCTCATAGCGAAGGGGATGAAGCCCCGCCCTGGAGCACTGGCATCCGATGTCTGGCCGCGGGTCCGGGGGCGGGCAGGGGGCGATGCGTCAGGCGTCCACCGCATGGCGGGGCGTGGAACAGATATGACCACCGAACCACCTCAGGCGAGAAATTGATGTGCTTGCTAATGATCATCGACCGGGGTGATGCGGCGACTTGTCGCAGGGTTCAGGGTCGAGGCTTAAGGCTTCATTAACGGACTGGCGGCGAATTCCCACAAATGTATGTGCCCTTGCCTACAGAAAGGCCAGGCAGGGCCTCTACGTAGGAGCGGACCTTGTCCGCGAAGGTGGTTCCAGCCAACTCGGGAACCTCGCCATGGACGACAAGTCCTCCTTCACCCGTACCTCCGGCCATCGCGCATTGCGCAAGGGCCGGGTATCGCTGCCGGGAGCGGTATACCTGGTCACCGCGACCACCTGCGAGCGACAAGCGCTTTCGGACATTTCGCGGGCGCCTGCGTGGTTGCGGCCACCTTCGAGAACCGTGCGTTACTCGGCACCAACAGCCTGCTCGCCTGGGTGTTGATGCCTGACCATGCGCATTGGCTGATCCAGCTCGGTGCCGGTGAACGCCTGGAGACGAGCATCGGTCGTCTGAAGGCCGTCAGTACCCGTAATTTCAATCGTCGATTAGGGCGCGAGGGGAAGGTATGGGCCCCCGCTTTCCATGATCGCGGTTTGCGCCGGGAAGAGGATTTACGCCGTGTGGCGCGTTATGTGGTGGCCAATCCAGTGAGGGCCGGATTGGTGTGGCGGGTGGGCGATTATCCGTTCTGGAATGCGGTCTGGTTGTAGCCAGGGATTAGATGCGTGGGGCGTGCTGTAGGAGCGGATCTCATCCGCGAAACGCGCCGATATGTCCGGCTATCGCGGACAAGGTCCGCTCCTACGGGGCGCGGGGGCCGTAGGGGCGGGATACCGCCCCCTCAGTCGACGCCCACGAACCCTCCGGTCTGGTGCCGCCACAGGCGGGCGTAGAGGCCGCCGTGTTCGATCAGCTCGGCGTGGCTGCCGCTTTCGACGATGCGTCCGTGTTCCAGCACCACCAGGCGGTCCATGCGGGCGATGGTGGAGAGGCGGTGGGCGATGGCGATCACCGTCTTGCCCTGCATCAGTGTCTCCAGGCTTTCCTGGATGGCCGATTCCACCTCCGAGTCCAGCGCCGAGGTGGCTTCGTCGAGGATCAGGATGGGCGCGTCCTTGAGCAGCACGCGGGCGATGGCGATGCGCTGGCGCTGGCCGCCGGAGAGCTTGACGCCGCGCTCGCCGACGTGGGCGTCCAGGCCTGTGCGGCCCTGGGCGTCGTACAGTTGTGGGATGAACTCGCTGGCGCGGGCCTTGTGGATCGCTTCCTGCACTTCCTCCTCGCTGGCGCCGGGGCGGCCGTAGAGCAGGTTGTCGCGGATCGAGCGGTGCAGCAGCGAGGTGTCCTGGGTGACCATGCCGATCTGCGCGCGCAGGCTCTCCTGGGTCACGTGGGCGATGTCCTGGCCGTCGATGAGGATGCGCCCGCCCTCGATGTCATACAGGCGCAGCAGCAGGTTGACCAGGGTCGACTTGCCGGCGCCGGAGGGGCCCACCAGGCCGATCTTCTCGCCCGGGCGCACCACCAGGTCGAGGCCCTGGATCAGGCCGCTGCCCTTGCCGTAGCTGAAGTCGACGTGGTCGAAGTTGACCTCGCCATGGTCCACCACCAGCGGCTTGGCGCCGGGCGCATCGACCACCTGGCGGGGGATGGCGATGGTCTGCATGCCGTCCTGCACCTGGCCGATGTTCTCGAAGATGCCGCCGACCACCCACATGATCCAGCCGGACATGTTGTTGATGCGGATCACCAGGCTGGTGGACAGGGCGATGGCGCCCACCGAGATCAGCTCCTGGCTCCACAGCCACAGGGCCAGGCCCGTGGTGCCGGCGATGAGGATGCCGTTCATGATGGTGATGCTGACGTCCATGGAGGTCACCACGCGCCCGGCGCGCTGGGCCTTGTGCGTCTGCTCGGCGATGGCCTCGCGGGCGTAGTCCTCTTCCTGGCGGGTGTGGGCGAACAGCTTGAGGGTGGTGATGTTGGTGTAGCCGTCGACGATGCGCCCCATCAGCTTGGAGCGCGAGTCCGAGGCGGCCACCGAGCGGCGCTTCACCTGCGGTACGAAGTAGGCGAGGGCGCCGACGTAGGCGATCACCCAGAGCACCAGCGGGATCATCAGCCGCCAGTCGGCCTCGGCGAACAGCACCAGGGCGCTGATGGTGTAGATCGCCACGTGCCAGAGCGCGTCCACCACCTGCACCGCCGAGTCGCGCAGCGAGTTGCCGGTCTGCATGATGCGCTGGGCGATGCGCCCGGCGAAGTCGTTCTGGAAGAAGCCCAGACTCTGCTTGAGCACGTAGCGGTGGTTCTGCCAGCGGATCAGGTTGGTCATGCTGGGGTTGATGCTCTGGTGCACCAGCATGTCGTGCAGGGCGTTGAACAGCGGGCGCAGCACCAGCGCCACCACGGCCATCCAGGCCAGTTCGTTGCCGTGCAGGCGGAAGAAGTCGGCCGGCGCGGTGTTCTGCGCCAGGTCGACGATGCGCCCCAGGTAGCTGAACAGTGCCACCTCGATCAGGGCGACGACCAGGCCGACCACCAGCAGGACCGAGAACACCGGCCAGACCTGGCGCAGGTAGTAGGTGTAGAAGCGCCAGACGTCGGCCGGCGGCATGCGCTCGGGGGCATCGCGGAAGGGGTCGATGAGCTTTTCGAAGCGGCGGTACATGATGTCTCTCGGTTGTCGCGGGCCCTTCCTGGGCCCGCCGTTTCAGGCCTCCGTCAGCGCGGGAATCGGGGATTCTCAGAGACGCTTGGCGGAGAGTATGACCACCGGCTCGGCGGGCACGTTCTGGTTCATGCCGCGGTTGGTGGTGGGCACCTTGGCGATCATGTCGACCACGCCCATGCCGCGCACGACCTTGCCGAACACGGCATAGCCGAAGTCGCGCTGGCCGTGGTCGAGGAAATCGTTGTCGGTCAGGTTGATGAAGAACTGGCTGGTGGCCGAGTCCACTTCGCTGGTACGCGCCATGGCCAGGGTGCCGCGGGCGTTGAGCAGGCCGTTGTCGGCCTCGTTCTTGATCGGCTCGCCGGTGTCCTTCTCCTGCATCTTCTCGGTGAAGCCGCCGGTCTGGACCATGAAGCCGGGGATCACGCGGTGGAAGATGGTGCCGTTGTAGAAGCCGCTGTCGACGTAGCCGAGGAAGTTCTTCACGCTGATCGGCGCCTTGGCGCTGTCGAGTTCGACCTCGATCTCGCCCAGGGTGGTGGACAGCAGCACGTGAGGTTTGGCCGGGTCGGCGGCGAGCGCCGAGGTGGCCAGGACGAGGGTACAGGCGGCGAGCAGGAAGCGTTTGAACAGGGTCATTTGGCGGATGTTTCCTGAGGTGTTTTAGGAATGGTCTACCTGCTCGAGGAAGTCGAGCAGGGTGCTGTTGAAGGCTTGCGGCTGGTCCAGCGGGGTGGCGTGGCGCGAGTCCTCGATCACCACCAGGCGCGCGTTGGGCAGGCGCTCCACGTAGGCCTGCTTGAGCGTCACCGGGGTGTAGTCGCGGTCGGCGCTGACCACCAGCGTCGGACAGGTTATGCGCCCGAGGCGCTCCTGCACACCCCAGCCGATGATGGCGTGCAGGCTGGAAAGGTAAGCGCGTTTGTCGTTCTGCGGCCAGCGCTCCCGGATCTTGCGTCGCAGGTCGGCCTGCTCCGGCTTGGGGAACAGCAGCTTGCCCAGGGCCTTGCCCACGGTGTCCAGCCCCAGCACGTGGGCCAGGAACAGCCGGCGCGCCACTTCCAGGTACTCGCGCGGGGTGCGCGGCTTCACTTCCGGGGCACTGTTGACGATGGTCAGGCTCTTGAGCAGTTCCGGCCGGCGGGTGGCCAGCTCGAAGCCGATCATCCCGCCCATGCTGATGCCCACCAGGTGCACCGGGGCCAGGCGCAGTTGCTCGATCAGTGCCGCCACGTCCGCGGCGAAGCCGGCGATGCTGTAGCGCTCCCGCGGCTTGTCGGACTGGCCGTGGCCGCGCACGTCGAGGGTGATCACCCGGTGCCGCTTGAGCAGCTCCGGCACCTGGTACTCCCAGTCGCGGCTGCTCGAGCCCAGGCCGTGGACCAGCAGCACGGGGGTGCCCTGGCCGCTGTCCTCGAAGTACAGGCGCTGGCCGTCGTGGTGCAGGTAGGGCATCGGCGGTTCTCCCGGTCAGGCGCTCGGCGGCGCGGCGAAGGGGGCGTCCAGGGGCACGTTGGCGAAGGTCTTGAGCAGCTCGACGAGGATCTGCGTGGCCGGGCCCAGGGGCTTTTCCTTGTTCGGGTAAAGATAGAAGCGGCTCTCGCGGGTGACGCCCTGGATCAGCGGCAGCGGCTTGAGCGAGCCGTCGCGCAGCTCGCGCTCGATCATGTGCCGCGGCAGCCAGGCGAAGCCCAGGCCGTTGCCGACGAAGGTGGCGGCGGTGGCCAGGCTGCCCACCGTCCAGCGCTGCTCGGCGCCCAGCCAGCCGACGTCGCGCGGCTGCAGGCGGCCGGAATCGCGGATCACCACCTGCATCTGGGTTTCCAGGTCCTGGTGCGTCAGCTCGCGTTGCAGGCGGTGCAACGGGTGGTCCGGATTGGCTACTGCGATGAATTCCACGGTGCACAGGTCGGCGCCCAGGTAGCCGGCGATGTTCAGGCCGCTGATGGCCAGGTCCGCGTGGCCCTGCTGCAGCGCCTCCTCGACGCCGGAAAGCACTTCCTCGCGCAGCAGCACGCGGCAGCCGCGGCTCTGCGGCACGAAGGCGGACAGCGCGCGGACCAGGCGCAGGGTGGGGTAGGCGGCATCCACCACCAGGCGCACTTCCGGTTCCCAGCCCTGCTCCATGTGGTGGGCCAGTTCCTCCAGCTGCCCGGCGCTCTTCACCAGTTGCCGCGAGCGCCGCAGCAGCACCTCGCCGGCCTCGGTGAGCACCGCCTTGCGGCCGTCGATGCGCAGCAGCGGCACGCCGAGCTGCTCCTGCATGCGCGCCACCGTATAGCTGATGGAGGACTGCGAGCGGTGCAGGGCCTCGGCGGCCTGGGCGAAGCCGCCGTGGTCGACCACCGCCTGCAGCGTTCGCCATTGATCCAGGGTAACGCGGGGCGCTTTCATCCTCGCCTCCTCTTGTCTAATCTGGCGCTCTGCCTGAACCGAGCGAGACCGCCACATGAAAAGAATCTGCTGTGCGTTGCTGCTGTCGCTGCCGTTGACCGCCCTGGCCTATCCGATCGAGGTGGAAAAGTCCCTCAACGGAACGGAGATCGACGTCCAGACCCAGGACATCGGCGACAGCATGGGCGCCGTGCTGCTGCAGAACTACGGCAAGCAGGACGTCGCCTGCACCGCGGTGTTCCAGAACGGCCCGGAGACGCCCAAGGTGCGCAAGACGGTGCTCGCCGCCGGCAAGAGCAGCAACCTCACCGCCAGCTTCGGCCGCGCCATCATCAAGCTGCGCATCAAGCTGACCTGCAAGCCGGCCTGAGGCCCCGGCACATGTCCTCCAGACTAGGAGCAGACAAGATACAAATCAACTAAATCGATATTTTGAAGCAATTATTTCTGCTTTTTTATCGATCTGCTCCGCCCTAAGCTGACCTCCATCGACGCAATCGACCGCTGGAGGTCAAGCCCATGTCCCGTGTCCTGGTCATCGAAAGCAGTGCCCGCCAACAAGGTTCGGTCTCCCGCCAGCTGACCGCCGAATTCATTGCCAACTGGCGCGCCGCCCACCCGGCCGACGAGATCCAGGTCCGCGACCTGGCCGTGGAACAGGTGCCGCACCTGGACGCCGACCTGCTGGGCGGCTGGATGAAGCCGGCCGAACAGCACAGCGCCGCCGAGCAGGCCGCGCTGCAGCGCTCCAACCTGCTCACCGAGGAGCTGCTGGCCGCCGACGTGCTGGTGCTGGCCGCGCCCATGTACAACTTCGCCATCCCCAGCACCCTGAAGTCCTGGCTGGACCACGTGCTGCGCGCCGGCGTCACCTTCAAGTACACCGAGACCGGCCCCCAGGGCCTGCTCGGCGGCAAGCGCGCCTACATCCTGACCAGCCGCGGCGGCGTCTACGCCGGCGGCCCGCTGGACCACCAGGAACCCTACCTGCGCCAGGCCCTGGCCTTCATCGGCATCCACGACGTCACCTTCGTCCACGCCGAGGGCCTGAACATGGGCGCCGAGTTCGCCGAGAAAGGCCTGGCCAGGGCCCGCGAGCAACTGGCCGCGGTGGCCTGACCGCCGCGCGGATTCCGGTTTTCCGCTTGCGCGCCCGTCGCTCCTGGGCGCGACGCCCGGTCGACGCACTTCCCCCCGCGAATGTCGACCGGGCTTTTTCTTTGCCGGGGTTCGCGAGCAAGCTCGCTCCTACGAAAAGCGCTGGGCTCCTGTAGGAGCGAGCTTGCTCGCGAATGAGGTTTTCCGTGATGACATGGGGCGCCGGCCCTGCCGGCGGGATCGCGGATGAATCCTAGCCACGTCGTTCCCATGTAGGAGCGCGCCCTGCGCGCGAATCGCGGGCAGGGCCCGCTCCTACAGGTTGACGCTGAACCTCCCGTTCATGCCGGACAGCACCCTGGCCCTTTCTTCGCCCCGGCAAAACCGCTATTTTCCACGCCCCTTTTCGGTGCGCCTGTCCGGTCATGCCTTACCTGCTTTTCGTAACCGTCCTCTGGGCGTTTTCCTTCAGCCTGATCGGCGAGTACCTCGCCGGCCAGGTCGACAGCTATTTCGCCGTGCTCACCCGGGTGCTGCTGGCCGGCGCGGTGTTCCTGCCGCTGACCCGCTGGCGCGGGGTGGCGCCGCGCTTCATCGGCGGGGTGATGCTGGTCGGCGCGCTGCAGTTCGGCATCACCTACGTCTGCCTGTACCAGAGCTTCCGCGTGCTGACGGTGCCCGAGGTACTGCTGTTCACCGTGCTCACGCCGTTGCACGTGGCGCTGATCGACGACGCCCTGAACCGCCGCTTCAACCCCTGGGCGCTGCTGGCCGCGGCGGTGGCCGTGCTGGGCGCGGCGATCATCCGCTACGACGGCGTCAGCGGCGACTTCATCGAGGGCTTCCTGCTGCTGCAGCTGGCCAACGCCACCTTCGCCGCCGGCCAGGTGCTGTACAAGCACCTGGTGGCGCGCTACCCGTCGGACATCCCGCAGTACCGGCGCTTCGGCTACTTCTTCGTCGGCGCGCTGCTGGTCGCGCTGCCCGGCTGGCTGCTGCTGGGCAACCCGGCCAAGCTGCCGACCACCGAGGTGCAGTGGCTGGTGCTGCTGTTCATGGGCCTGCTGGCCACCGCCCTGGGGCAGTTCTGGTGGAACAAGGGCGCTACCCTGGTGGACGGCGGCACCCTGGCGGTGATGAACAACCTGCACGTGCCGGTGGGGCTGCTGATCAACCTGCTGATCTGGAACGAGCACGCCGACCTGGCCCGCCTGGCCCTGGGCGGCGCGGTGATAGTGGCCTCGCTCGGGGTGAACCGCCTGGGGCTGGCGCGGAGGGCCGTGGCATGAACATCTCCGGTCGCGGCGTGGCCCTGTCCCTGGCCGCCTCGGTACTCTTCGTCACCCTGCCGGGCTACCTGCGCTGGCTGGCGCCGCTGGACAGCATCCAGATCGTGGCGCACCGGGTGGTCTGGTCGATCCCCATGGTCCTGCTGCTGGTGGCCTTCACCGGCCAGGGCGAGGTGCTGCGCGCGGCCGGCCGGCGCCTGCTGCGCGAGCGCTGGCTGCTGCTGTGCTTCCCGCTGAGCGCGGCGATGATGCTGGTGCAGTGGGGCGTGTTCATCTACGCGCCCATGGTCGGCCAGACCCTGCAGCTGTCCCTGGGCTACTTCCTGCTGCCGCTGACCATGGTGCTTTGCGGCCGGCTGTTCTATGGCGAGCGCCTGACGCCGCTGCAGGGCATCGCCGTGGCCTGCGCGCTGGTCGGCGTGCTCCACGAGCTGTGGCTGACCCGCGCTTTCTCCTGGTTCAGCCTGATCACCGCCCTGGGTTATCCACCGTATTTCATGCTGCGCCGGCGCATGGGCGTGGACGCGCTGTCCGGCTTCGTCTTCGAGATGCTGGTGCTGCTGCCCTTCGCCCTGTGGACCATCTGGCACTTCGGCGACCGCCAGGTGTTCGCCGAAACGCCGCGCCTGTGGGCGCTGCTGCCGATGCTCGGGCTGATCAGCGCCCTGGCCTTCGCCGCCATGATGGCGTCCAGCCGGCTGCTGCCCATGGGGCTGTTCGGCATCCTCAGCTACGTCGAGCCGATGCTGTTGTTCCTGCTGGCGGTGCTGTTCCTCGGCGAGGCGTTCCAGCCGCAGCAGTTGTGGACCTACGGGCCGATCTGGCTGGCCATCCTGCTCACCGGCTGGGACAGCGCGCGGCTGCTGCGCAAGCAGGCGCGGCGTGAGCGGCGGGGTGAGTAGGGTGGATAATCGTTCGCGGTTATCCGCTCTACATATCGTCATTCCCGTGAACGCGGGAACCAAAAAAAGATGTCGGGTTTGGGTGTAACGCGCCGCTCCGAGTGTTCGGATGTTTCTCGTTTCGCCCCCTCGGGCGAGTCACTTTTGTCAGTCGGTGGAAGGCCACCCCCGCAAAAAGTAACCAAAAAGGCTTGCCCCGGCATACGGGCCCGATGAAGCCGGGCTACCCTCACGAACTCCCCCGCCACGGAGGCCCGCCCCGACAGCACGTCCCTGTGCTGATCGGGGCTCTCGCGACATCCATGTCGCATGACCTCCTGAGCGCCGGTTTCGC
>NZ_JAZAQP010000011.1:0-157743 GCF_036231725.1 Pseudomonas sp. JH-2
AGTCCTGGGTGCGCTTGGCCAGGTTGCGCACTTCGTCGGCCACCACCGCGAAGCCGCGCCCGGCGTCGCCGGCGCGGGCCGCCTCGATGGCGGCGTTGAGCGCCAGCAGGTTGGTCTGCTCGGCGATGGCGCGGATCACCTCCAGCACCGAGCCGATCTGCTCGCTGCTGGCCGCCAGGCCCTCGACCTGGATCATCGCCTGGCTCATGTCGCGGGCCAGTTCGTCGATGGCGCGGGTGGTCTGGTCGATCACCGCCAGGCCGTCCTGGGTGGCGCCGTCGGCGCCGCGGGCGGCATCGGCGGCTTGCGCGGCGCTGTTGGCCACGTCGTGGGCGGTGGCGCTCATTTCCTGGGAGGCGGTGGCCACCTGCTCGATCTCGCGGAACTGCTGCTGCATCCCGGCGCTGGTCTGGGTGGACAGCGCGGCGGACTGGTCGGCGGTGGCGCGGGCGTCCTGCACCGAGGCCTTCACGTCGCGGATGATCGGCTGCAGCTTGTCGAGGAAGCGGTTGAACCAGCCGGCCAGCTCGCCCAATTCGTCCTGACCCTGGTACTTCAGGCGTTGGGTCAGGTCGCCCTCGCCGCTGGCGATGTCGCGCAGCATGCCGGCCACGCCGAGGATCGGGCGGGTCACGCCGCGGGCGGTCAGCCACAGCAACAGCAGCACCACCAGCGCCAGGCCGACGCCGAAGGCGGTTTCCCAGAGCGCGCCGCTGAGGTTGCGCGCGTCCAGCTCGCCCTGCAGCTTCAGCGACGGCTCCAGCAGCACCTGGCGCGGCACTTCCAGCAGCACGCCCCAGTTCTTCGAATCCGGAATGGCCTGCAGCGGCTCGACCACCTGCAGCCGGTCCTCGCCCATCAGCGCCCGGGGCGCGCCGGCGGCCTGCACGCCGAGGATCTCGGCGGCGTTGGCCACGGACTTGGCCAGCGGCTGGCCGAGCTGGTTGGCGTCCTGGCTGTCGCCGGCCAGCAGCCCGGCCGGGCTGAGGACGCGGATGCTGCCCTGGCCGGCGTAGAGGTCACGGTCGCCATCCAGCGCCAGTTGCTGCAGGCGGCTGAGGCTGATGTCGGCACCCACCACCGCCAGCAGCTTGCCGTTCTCCAGCAGCGGGAACACCACGGTGGTCATCAGCACGCGCTGGCCCGAGGCGTCGTCGAAATACGGGTTGAGCACGCAGGGCCTGAGGTTCTGTTTCGGGCACTGGTACCAGGTGTTGAAGGGCGAGCCGTCGAGCATCGCGGTGGTGTCGGCGATCATCGCCTCGGTCACCGCCAGGCTGCTGTCGCCGCTGGCCTTCTGCGCCCAGTAGGCGCCGAAGCGGCCCTTCTCGCTGCTGCCCAGGGCCTGCTGGCCGGCGAAACGGGCGTCCTGGCCGTCCAGGGCGTCGGGTTCGAACACCACGTAGAGGCTGAGCAGCGTCGGGTTGGACTTCAGCCCATCGTGCACCAGCTTCACCAGGTCCTCGCGCAGCACCTGCGCATCCACGCCATGCCCGGCGCTCTGCGCGCGCAACTGGGCGACCTGGCGACTGAACTGGTCACCGAAGTGGTAGACGTCGGTGAAGAAGCGCTGGATGGTCTCCGCCTGCTGCTCGGCCCGCGCCTGCATGCGCGCCTGGGCCGCGTCCTCGAGCATCTGCGCGTTGGCCGTCTTCACCAGCTGCAGGTTGTGGTTCATGCGGTACAGCGAGCTGCCGACCAGCAACGCCACGGTGCACAACAGGCAGAGGCCGGCCAGCAGGGTGATCTTCCACTGGATCGAAAGGCGCGTCAGGAACATGGGTGGGAGTCCTTGGAACGTGGGAGTGCCCCAGGCTATCGGCCTGGCGGGGAATTTCTGGAGGCGTCGGGCCAGTCGTTTTCCTGCTGCATCAGCGCGCGGTACTGGCCGGGGGTGGAGCCGGTCCACTTGCGGAAGGCCTTGTAGAAGGCGCTGGTGTCGGCGAAGCCGAGCGCCTCGGCCAGTTCGGCGAAGTTGCCCTCGCCGGCGTCCAGCCGGGCGATGGCCAGGTCGCGGCGCAGCTGGTCCTTCAGCGCCTGGTACGACTGGCCCTCGGCGGCCAGCTTGCGGCGCAGGGTGGACGAGGCCATGTAGAAGTGGCTGCCCAGGGCTTCCAGGTCCGGCCAGCGCTCGCAGCGCTGGCTGCGCAGGTAGGCCTTGATGCGCGCGGCCAGGCTCTGCGGGTCGCGGTAGCGCACCAGGATGTTCGCCGGGGCGCCGGCGAGGAAGCGGCGCAGCTCGCGCTCGTCACGGCGCACCGGCAGGGCCAGCGCCTCGGCGTTGAACAGCAGGCGCGTCTGGCGGCGGGCGAAGCGCAGGTTGTCGCTGAACATCACCCGGTAGTCCTCGATGTAGTCCGGCTGCGGGCAGCGCAGGTCGAGGGCGAGGATGGGGATGCGCCGGCCCACCAGCCAGCAGGCCAGGCCGTGGACCATCAGGTACAGGGTGAAGTAGCAGAAGGCCCGCTGCGGCGGCGCCGCACCCTCGTCGAGCTGGATCGCCGCCACCCCGTCCTGGCTGACCAGGCGCGGCTGCAGGCCGTCCAGCACCAGGCCGAGGAAGGCCAGCGCGCGTTCCAGCGCCGCCTCGAGGCTCGCCTCGTGGATGGCGGTGCGGGCCATGAAGTTGAAGCTGCCGGACTTCATGCGCCGGGGGTTCATGGCGAAGAACTCGTCGTCCAGCTGCCGCGCCAGGCGCAGCCAGAGCCGCGAGTAGGCCTGGATGGGCACCCGCGCGTAGGGCTTGCCGGGCAGCTCGGCAGCGATGCCCGCCGCGGCCAGCAGCGCGGACGCGTCGAGGCCCTGGCGGACGGGTTCGGCCAGGGCCTCGTTGACCAGGCGGATGGAGATGGTGCCCTTTTCTACCGGCATGCCGCCTCGCGCTCGTCAGCCATTGCCCCTGCGCAGTTCCTCGATGCTGATCTCGCGCATGCGGAACTTCTGGATCTTGCCGGTCACCGTCATCGGGAAGTCGTCGCAGAAGCGGAAGTAGCGCGGCACCTTGAAGTGGGCGATGCGCGCCTTGCAGAAGGCCCGCAGCTCCTCCTCGTCGACGCCGTGGCCGGGGTGGAACTTGACCCAGGCCACCAGTTCCTCGCCGTACTTCTCGTCGGGGATGCCGATCACCTGGGCGTCGGCCACCGCGTGGTGGGTGTAGAGGAATTCCTCGATCTCCCGCGGGTAGATGTTCTCGCCGCCGCGGATGATCATGTCCTTGCTGCGCCCGACGATGCGCACGTTGCCCGCCTCGTCCATCACCGCCAGGTCGCCGGTGAGCATCCAGCGCGCCGGGCTGATGGCCTCGGCCGTGGCCTGGGGGTTGTTCCAGTAGCCGAGCATGACGCTGTAGCCGCGGGTGCACAGCTCGCCGATGGTGCCGCGCGGGACGATGCGGCCGTCGCCGTCGATGATCTTGCTCTCCAGGTGCGGCTGGGTGCGGCCGACGGTGGTCACGCGGATTTCCAGCTCGTCGTCCGGGCCGGTCTGCAGCGACACCGGGCTGGTCTCGGTCATGCCGTAGGCGATCTGCACCTGCGCCATGTGCATTTCGCTGATGACCCGGCGCATCACCTCGATCGGGCAGGTGGCGCCGGCCATGATCCCGGTGCGCAGGCTGGACAGGTCGAATTCCGCGCGGCGCGGGTGGTCCAGCTCGGCGATGAACATGGTGGGCACGCCGTAGAGCGCGGTGGCGCGTTCCTCCGACACCGCGGCCAGGGTGGCCTCGGGCTCGAAGCTGGGCGCCGGGTAGATCATGGTGGAACCGTGGGTGAGGCAGCCGAGGTTGCCCATCACCATGCCGAAGCAGTGGTACAGCGGCACCGGGATCACCAGGCGGTCGTGCTCGGTGAGGCCGATGCTTTCGCCGACCATCAGGCCGTTGTTGAGGATGTTGTAGTGGCTGAGGGTGGCGCCCTTGGGGAAGCCGGTGGTGCCGGAGGTGTACTGGATGTTGATCGGCTCGTCGAACTGCAGCAGCGCCTGGCGCTGGGCCAGTTCCTCGGCGGAGACGGCGGCGCCGATACCCTCCAGCTGGTCCCAGCGCAGGAAGCCGGCGGGGGCCTGGGCGGCCAGGCTGATCACCCCGCTCAGCTCCGGCAGGCGCGCGCTGTTCAACTCGCCCGGGCGGCAGTCGCGCAGCTCCGGCAGCAGCTCGGCGAGCATGCCGTGGTAGTCGGAGGTCTTGAAGGCGTCGGCGCACACCAGCCAGCGGCAGCCGGACTGCTTCAGCGCATATTCCAGCTCGTTGGCGCGGTAGGCCGGGTTGATGTTGACCAGCACGGCGCCGACCTTGGCGCTGGCGAACTGGGTGATGCACCACTGCGCGCAGTTCGGCGCCCAGATGCCCAGGCGGTCGCCCTGGCGCAGGCCCAGGGCGAGGAAGGCGCGGGCTGTGGCATCGACCGCCGCGGCCAGCTCGGCCCAGGTGTAGCGCAGGTTCTGGTGCCGCACCACCAGCGCCTCGCGGTCGGCGAAACGGCTGGCGGTGTCGTCGAAGGCAGCGCCTATGGTCATGGCCAGCAGCGGCTTGTCCTGGCGGCCACGGGTGTAGCTCGGGTGGTTCATGGCGTTCCCTTGTTGTGCTTGTTCTGGGACTGGGCTCGCGGCCGGGCCCACAGGCATGGGCATGACCGGCCGGTCGACGGCTCGCGGACCATCTTTACGTTAACGTAAAGGTAAACGCAAGTCCGCATTCCGCCCCGTTCTCTACAGCTTAGCCAGTCAAGCTTCATGCCACAGAAGTCGAACGCCTTGTGAATCAGACACTTGGAATATTCCGACAGCCGACACCCGGGCTGCGCATTCGCATTTCGCAACACTTGGCGAGACACTTTCTCATTCCCGCCGTTGCGCTTTCAAAGTGATACACGCACTTGTACGCGCAAGCCCTTGAAATTCTTTCCCCCGGGCCGCCGTCGGGCTGATGCGCGGTCACCGGTCATGGATTAGAATTCTGGGAAATTGCCTACACGGATGTAGACCCTCCCACTTGTGCGAATCACATCCATGAACACTCGTCGTTCGATCCTCGGCCTGCTCTTCGCCTGCACTGCCGCCCTCGCCCTGCCCTCCCTCGCCGCCAGCAAGGCGGAAGTCACCCCCGGCCAACTGGTCCTGGCCTCCGGCAGCGCCCTGGTGGTGGACCTGAATTCCGACAAGGTGGTCTATTCCAGCAACCCCGAGGTGGTCCGCCCGATCGCCTCGGTGACCAAGCTGATGACCGCCATGGTGGTGCTCGACGCCAAGCTGCCGCTGGACGAGCAGATCGACGTGGACATTTCCGAGACCGCCGAGATGAAGGGCGTGTTCTCCCGCGTGCACCTGGGCAGCCGCATCGACCGCCGGCAGATGCTGCTGCTGGCGCTGATGTCCTCGGAGAACCGCGCCGCCGCCAGCCTGGCCCACCACTACCCGGGCGGCAGCGTGGCCTTCGTCAAGGCGATGAACGCCAAGGCGAAGTCCCTGGGCATGCTGCACACCCACTACGTGGAGCCCACCGGCCTGTCGATCGAGAACACCTCCACCGCCCACGACCTGATCCGCCTGGTCAAGGCCGCCTACCAGTACCCGCTGATCCGCGAGCTGAGCACCACCGCGACCAAGGACGCGCGCTTCACCCACCCCAGCTACGCGCTGAGCTTCTTCAACACCAACCCGCTGGTGCGCGCCGGCAAGTGGGACATCCGCCTGACCAAGACCGGCTTCACCAACCAGGCCGGGCACTGCCTGGTGATGGTCACGGTGATGAACGGCCGCCCGGTGGCCCTGGCGCTGCTCGACGCCTTCGGCAAGCGCACCCACGTGGCCGACGCCGCGCGCATCCGCCGCTGGGTGGAAACCGGCAAGGCCTCGCCGGTGCCGGCGGTGGCGCTGCGCTACAAGCAGGCGAAGCAGACGCAGGGGATGCAGGCGGCGGAGTGATGGTGTTTCCCGGGGGCTTGGGTGTCCGGAGTTGAGAGCCCCTCTCCCTAACCCTCTCCCTGAAGGGAGAGGGGACTGTTCGGTGTGCTTGGATGCTCATGAGTCAGCCGGCAATCACTGAGGAGCGCAGGCACGGATTGGCTTGGTGTAGGAGCGAGCTTGCTCGCGAACGGGGTTTCCCGGCACTTCGGTGCCAAGGCTGAGAGCGCCCTCTCCCTAACCCTCTCCCTGAAGGGAGAGGGGACCGTTGGGCAGGGTTTGCTGTCATGGCGTTAGCCGGCAACGCCGGAGGTTTCCGGCTGAAACCATTCCTTCTCTCGGCACGGACTAGCCCCCTCTCCCTTCAGGGAGAGGGCTGGGGAGAGGGTTGCGGACTCCCCTGCCACACCAGAGCCCAACCCATACTCCGCCCTTCCCTACTGACCCACCCAGCACATCCCGGTACAGTGCCCGCTCAAAGCCCCCAAGCACCAGGCCGCCCATGCACGACACCTACTCCCTCACGGACTACCAGAGCGTCCGCCAGTTGGCGATCCGCTCGCTGTTCGAGATCTTCGAGCAGTTCAGCGAGGGCACCGTGATCGTCGACCGCGACGCGCGCATCGTCTGGATCAACCAGCGCTACGCCCAGCGCTTCGGCCTGGACGGGGCCGAGCAGGCCATCGGCCGCCCGGTGGAGAGCGTGATCCCCGGCAGCCTGATGCGCGAGGTGGTGCGCAGCGGCCGGCCGATGCTGCTGGACATCCTCGACATGCCGCGCGACCCGCTGGTGGTGATGCGCATGCCGATCCGCGACGACGCCGGGCAGGTCATCGGCGCCATCGGCTTCGCCCTGTTCGACGAGCTGCGCTCGCTGTCGCCGCTGCTCACGCGCTACCAGCGCATGCGCCAGGAGCTGGCCTCCACCCGCTCGCTGCTGCAGGCGCGCCAGGCCAAGTACAGCCTGGCGCACTTCATCGGCAACGGCAGCGCCAGCCTGGAGGTCAAGCGCCGCGCCCGCCGGGCCGCGGCCAGCGAGGCGCCGGTGTTGCTGCTGGGCGAGACCGGCACCGGCAAGGAGCTGCTCGCCCACGCCATCCACAGCGCCTCGGCGCGGGCCGGCAAGGCCTTCGTCAGCATCAACGCCGCGGCCATCCCGGAAACCCTGCTGGAGGCGGAGTTCTTCGGCACCGCGCCGGGCGCCTTCACCGGCGCCGACCGCAAGGGGCGGCCGGGCAAGCTGCAGATCGCCCAGGGCGGCACCCTGTTCCTCGACGAGATCGGCGACATGCCCCTGCCGCTGCAGAGCAAGCTGCTGCGCGTGCTGCAGGAGAAGGAATTCGAGCCGGTGGGCTCCAACGAGGTGCTGCGCAGCGACGTGCGGCTGATCGCGGCCACCTCCATCGACCTGGACAAGGCCGTGCGCGAGGGCCGCTTCCGCGCCGACCTGTACTACCGCATCAACGTGGTGCCGATCGTCATCCCGCCGCTGCGCGAGCGCCTGGAAGACCTGCCGGCGCTGTGCGAGGCGATCCTCGACGACCTGCGCGAGGACAAGCACGCGCTCTACGAACTGGGCGCCGACGCCCTCGACCTGCTGCGCCGCCACGCCTGGCCCGGCAACGTGCGCGAGCTGCGCAACCTGCTGGAGCGCAGCGTGCTGCTCAACGACCGCACGCAGCTGGACGCCCAGGCCCTGCATGCGGCCCTGGGCCCGTTGCAGGCCCCACCTGCGCCGGCGGGCGGCAGCCGCGCCAGCCTGGCCGAGGGGCAGGACTTCCACTCGGCCCGGGCGGCCTTCGAGCGCGAGCTGATTGGCAACGTGCTGGCCGAACACGCCGGCAACGTCGAGGCGGCCGCGCGGCGCCTGGGGCTGGGCCGTTCGACGCTGTACAAGAAGATGGCCGCCCTGGGCCTTCCGTCCTGAAACAGAGACTTTTCTCCATTTAGAGACAACAGCGGTTTTCCTGCGTCTCCAGTCATGACGAAGAGGGTTTTGTCCACGAATAGAGACAGAACTCATCGCGCGGGCATGTAAATATCAAATAAATTCCTTTTAAATCAGCAAGTTAACTACCTGGCACGGTTCTCGCTATCCGGCTTGCGCGGCTACCCGCCGCACGCCGACATAACAACAACCAACGTGTCGCGCACGAACGCCATCCACGGGGCCCACGGCCCGCCCCGGTTCGCCGCCGCGCCACGCCAGGAGTACTTCCGACCATGAGCAGCACCCCGCTCAAGCATGCCGCCGCCCTCGCCACCCTGGGCACCTCCCTCGGTATCACCCTGCCCGCCCAGGCCGACTTCCTGGCCGACGGCAAGGCCAGCCTGGAACTGCGCAACTTCTACTTCAACCGTGACTTCCGCCAGGATGCCGCGCCCCAGTCGAAACAGGAGGAATGGGCGCAGGGCTTCCTGCTGCGCTACGAATCCGGCTTCACCGAGGGCACCATCGGCGTGGGCGTCGACGCCATCGGCCTGCTCGGCGTCAAGCTCGACTCCAGTCCCGGGCGCGCCGGCTCCGGCCTGCTGCCGCGCGACCGCGAGAAGCTCCACGGCGCCCAGGACGACTACAGCGAACTGGGCCTGACCGCCAAGCTGCGCGCCTCCCACAGTGTGCTCAAGGTCGGCACCCTGCTGCCCAAGCTGCCGACGGTGCTGGCCAACGACTCGCGCCTGCTGCCGCAGACCTTCCAGGGCGCGCACCTGAATTCCACCGAGTTCGCCGGCCTGACCTTCGACGGCGGCCGCCTGCGCCAGGTCAGCCAGCGCGACTCCTCCGACAGCGAGGACATGACCCTCACCACCGGCAACGCCCGCGGCATCACCGCCAGCGCCAGCAGCGACCGCTTCGACTTCGCCGGCCTGAGCTACAAATGGACGCCGCAGCTGACCACCGGCTACAACTACGCCAGGCTCGACGGCCTGTACGACCAGCACATCGTCAACCTGCTGCACGTGCTGCCCATCGCCGAGGGCCAGGCGCTTAAGACCGACCTGCGCTTCGCCCGCTCCAAGGACGACGGCCACAGCAACGTCGACAACCGCGCGTTCGGCGCCATGCTCACCTACAGCCTCGGCGGCCACGCCTTCGGCGCCGGCTACCAGGCGATGCACGGCGACACCGGCTTCGCCTACATCGGCGGCACCGACGCCTTCCTGGTCAACTTCGTGCAGATCGGCGACTTCGCCAACCGCGACGAGAAGTCCTGGCAGCTACGCTACGACTACGACTTCGCCGCCCTCGGCGTGCCCGGCCTGACCTTCATGACGCGCTACCTGTCCGGCGACGACATCGAGCTGGGCGCCGGCAGGCCCGAAGGCAAGGAATGGGAGCGCAACACCGACATCGGCTACGTGGTGCAGAGCGGCCCGCTGAAGAACTTCGGCGTCAAATGGCGCAACGCTACCGTGCGTTCCAGCCATTTCGGCAACGACCTGGACGAGAACCGGCTGATCCTCAGCTACGTGCTGCCGCTCTGGTAAGCGCCGGCCTTTCCCTCGTCACGACAAGAACCAAGCGCGGCCGATGCGCCGCGCGGCTCCAGGAGAACTGCCCATGAGCGTGGTCATCGCCCTCGCCGCCCTAGCCCTGCTGATGCTCGCCGCCTACCGCGGCTACAGCGTCATCCTCTTCGCCCCCATCGCGGCGCTGCTCGCCGTGCTCTTCACCGACCCGTCCGCGGTGGCGCCGGCCTTCACCGGCGTGTTCATGGAGAAGATGGTCGGCTTCGTCAAACTCTACTTCCCGGTGTTCCTGCTCGGCGCCGTGTTCGGCAAGCTCATCGAGCTGTCGGGCTTCTCGCGCTCCATAGTCGCGGCCGCCATCCGCCTGCTCGGCACCCGCCAGGCCATGCTGGTCATCGTGCTGGTGTGCGCGCTGCTCACCTACGGCGGCGTGTCGCTGTTCGTGGTGGTGTTCGCGGTCTACCCCTTCGCCGCCGAGATGTTCCGCCAGAGCGACATCCCCAAGCGGCTGATCCCTGCGACCATCGCCCTGGGCGCCTTCAGCTTCACCATGGACGCCCTGCCCGGCACCCCGCAGATCCAGAACATCATCCCCACCGCCTTCTTCGGCACCAACGGCTGGGCGGCGCCCTGGCTGGGGCTGATCGGCAGCCTGTTCGTGTTCGCCGTGGGCATGCTGTTCCTGCGCCGCCAGGCCAACCGCGCCCACGCCGCCGGCGAAGGCTATGGCCGCGAGCTGCGCAACGAGCCGGAGACCGCCAGCGACATCGCCCTGCCCAACCCACTGCTGGCGCTGTCGCCGCTGGTGCTGGTGGGCGTGGCCAACCTGCTGTTCACCCACTGGATTCCGCAGCTCTACGGCAAGACCCACAGCCTGCAGCTGGCCGGCATGGCCGCGCCGGTGGCCAGCGACGTGAGCAAGCTCACCGGCATCTGGGCGGTGCAGGCGGCGCTGCTGCTGGGCATCCTGTTGGTGCTGGCCAGCAGCTACCGGGTGATCCGCAGCCGCCTGGCCGAGGGCAGCAAGACCGCGGTCTCCGGCGCCCTGCTGGCGGCGATGAACACCGCCTCGGAATACGGCTTCGGCGCGGTCATCGCCTCGCTGCCGGGCTTCCTGGTGCTGGCCGACGCGCTCAAGCGCATCCCCGACCCGCTGGTCAACGAGGCCATCACCGTCACCGCGCTGGCCGGCATCACCGGCTCGGCCTCCGGCGGCATGAGCATCGCCCTGGCGGCCATGTCCGAGCAGTTCATCGCCGCCGCCCACGCCGCCAACATCCCCCTGGAGGTCCTGCACCGCGTCGCCGCCATGGCCAGCGGCGGGATGGACACGCTGCCGCACAACGGCGCGGTCATCACCCTGCTGGCGGTCACCGGGCTGACCCACCGCGAGGCCTACAAGGACATCTTCGCCATCACCCTGATCAAGACCCTGGCGGTATTCGTGGTGATCGCTACCTTCTACGCAACCGGCATCGTCTGACGCCACGCATCACCCGGCGGCCCTTTCCGGGCCGCCACCGGCAGGAGAAACACCCCATGAACCTCAAAGGCAAGATCGCGCTGGTCACCGGCGCCACCAGCGGCATCGGCCTGGGCATCGCCGAGCGCCTGGCCGCGGCCGGCGCCCAGGTGGTGATCAACGGCTTCGGCGACATCGCCGGCGCACTGGCCGAACTGGGCCGCCACGGCACCCGCGTCGGCCACCACCCGGCGGACATGGCCGACCCGGCGCAGATCGCCGAGATGATCGCCTACGTCGAACGCGAGTTCGGCGCCCTGGACATCCTGGTGAACAACGCCGGCATCCAGCACGTGGAGGCCGTGGAAGACTTCCCGGTGGAACGCTGGAACGCCATCATCGCCATCAACCTGTCAGCGGTGTTCCACACCACCCGCCTGGCGCTGCCGGGCATGCGCCGGCGCGGCTGGGGGCGCATCCTCAACATCGCCTCCACCCACGGCCTGGTGGCCTCCGCCGGCAAGAGCGCCTACGTCGCCGCCAAGCACGGGGTGGTCGGCCTGACCAAGAGCGTCGCCCTGGAAACCGCCACCACGCCCATCACCTGCAACGCCATCTGCCCCGGCTGGGTACTGACGCCGCTGGTGCAGCAGCAGATCGACGCCCGCGTAGCCGCCGGCGCCAGCCCCGAGCAGGCGCGCCACGACCTGCTGGCGGAAAAGCAGCCGTCGCTGGAATTCGTCACCCCCGCCCAACTGGGCGAGCTGGCCCTGTTCCTGTGCAGCGAGGCCGCCGCCCAGGTGCGTGGCGCCGCCTGGAACATGGACGGCGGCTGGGTCGCGAAGTAGCGCCGCGCCAGGCGGGGGCCCGTCCCCCGCCCATTCATCGATGGGCTGAAGCCGCCGGAATCCCGTGCCACACTGGCAGGACAAGAAGTGGATGGACGGACGCCCCGATGAAGCCCTTGTGGACCCCCTCCGCCGAACGCATCGCCGCCACCCGGCTGGATGCCTTCCGCCGCCAGGTCAACCAGCGCCATGGCCTGGAACTGGCCGACTACCCTGCCCTGCACGCCTGGAGCGTCGAACACCGCGAGGCCTTCTGGCAGGCCATCGTCGACGACTTCGACGTGCGCTTCCACAGCCCGCCGCGCACGGTGCTCGAAGAAGGCCCGCAAATGCCCGACGCGCGCTGGTTCCCCGGCGCCAGCCTGAACTTCGCCGAACACCTGCTGCGCCGCCGCGACGGGGCCACGGCGGTGGTGGCCATCGGCGAAGACGGCAGCCGCGAAAGCCTCAGCTACGCCGAGCTGGCCGCCCAGGTCGCCGGCCTGCAGCGTGCCCTGCGCGACGCCGGGGTGGGCATGGGCGACCGCGTGGCGGCCTTCATGCCCAACACCTGGCAGACCCTCGTCGGCATGCTCGCCGCCACCAGCCTGGGCGCCACCTGGTCCAGCTGTTCGCCGGACTTCGGCACCCAGGGGGTGATCGACCGCTTCGGCCAGATCGAGCCCAGGGTGCTGATCGCCTGCGCCGGCTACCGCTACGCCGGCAAGGTGCTGGACCTGACCGGCAAGCTCAACGAGATACTGGCGCAGTTGCCGTCGCTGCAAGAGTTGGTGCTGGTGCCTTATGCCCGGCCAGAGGCGCGTGCAACGGATTGCAAATCCGCTGCACGCGTCACCCTGTGGGACGACTTCTACCAGGGCGGCGGCGAACCCGGGTTCACCCCGGTGCCCTTCGCCCACCCGCTGTACATCCTCTACTCCAGCGGCACCACCGGCGTGCCCAAGTGCATCGTCCACGGCACCGGCGGCGTGCTGCTGCAGCACCTGAAGGAGCACGCGCTGCACACCGACCTGCACCCGGGCGACGTGCTCTTCTACTACACCACCTGCGGCTGGATGATGTGGAACTGGCTGGCCTCCGGCCTGGCGGTGGGCGCCCGCCTGGTGCTCTACGACGGCTCGCCCTTCCACCCCGGCCCCGAGCGGCTGGTCGACCTGATCGACGCCGAGGGCATCAACGTCTTCGGCACCAGCGCCAAGTACATCGCGGCGCTGGAGAAGGCCGGCGTGCGCCCGGCGCAGACGCACCACCTGGATAGCCTGCGCACTATGCTCTCCACCGGCTCGCCGCTGGCCCACGAGAGCTTCGACTACGTCTACCGCGACATCAAGGCCGACCTGTGCCTGTCGTCCATCTCCGGCGGCACCGACATCGTCTCCTGCTTCGCCCTGGGCAACCCCACGGCCCCGGTGTGGCGCGGCGAACTGCAGTGCAAGGGGCTGGGCATGGCGGTGGAGGTCTGGGACGACGACGGCAAGCGCCTGCGCAGCGGCAAGGGCGAACTGGTCTGCACCCGGCATTTCCCGTCGATCCCGGTGGGCTTCTGGAACGACCCGCGGGGCGAGAAGTTCCACGACGCCTACTTCGCCACCTTCCCCGGCATCTGGGCCCACGGCGACTACGCCGAGGAAACCGCCCACGGCGGCCTGGTGATCCACGGCCGCTCCGATGCCGTGCTCAACCCCGGCGGCGTGCGCATCGGCACGGCGGAAATCTACCGCCAGGTGGAAAAGGTCGACGAAGTGCTGGAATCCATCGCCATCGGCCAGGACTGGCAAGGCGACGTGCGCGTGGTGCTGTTCGTGCGCCTGCGCGAAGACGTGCAACTGGACGAAGCGCTGCAGGAAAAGATCCGCCGGACCATCCGCGCCAACACCACGCCACGCCACGTGCCGGCGAAGATCATCGCGGTGGCGGACATCCCCCGCACCCTCAGCGGCAAGATAGTGGAGCTGGCGGTGCGCAACGTGGTGCACGGCCGACCGGTGAAGAACACCGACGCCCTGGCCAACCCGCAGGCGCTGGAGCTGTACCGGGACCTCGAAGCGCTGAAGTCATAAGGCGGGCCATGCCTGCCGGTTGCAGATCGGGACCGCGCAAAGGCCGCCTCAGGTGTCTGCAACCCGACGACCGAACAGGGCCCTGGGTGATTTGCCGTAGTAACGGGTGAAGGCAGCGGTGAAATTGTTGGCGTATCCGTAGCCCACCTGCCAGGCGACCTGGGAGACCCGCTCGCCGGTCTCCAGCAAGCTGAGAGCCCTGGTCATGCGCAGCATCAGCAGCAGTGCCGCCGGCGTGGCATCGTACAGGTAGAGCATGCCGTCCTTGAGCTTGTTCCTGTTGATGCCCACGGAGGTGGCCAGGTAATCGAGCGTCAGCGGCTTGTCGAGGTGCTCGTCCATCATCTGCCGCGCTCGCTCGATGCACTCGATATCCGCCGGTGAGAACGGGGACGAAGCGGCGCCATGTTCCGGCAACAGAAGGCTGAACTGTTCGTTGAGCAGGCTGAGGGCGTGGATGTGCAGGTCCAGCCGCGAGAGCTGACTCCGGCAAGGTAGCAGGTGGCTGATCAGCGCATTGGCATGGGCCATCGCCGCCGGCGTGCTGGCCCGGAAAGCCAGGCGGCTGAGTTGCCGGCTGCCGAGGATTTCCGCGGCCCGCTGCGGCCCCAGGTACTTGCCGACCAGGGACTCATGCGCCACCACGCGCAGCTGCGACACGGTTTCATCCGCCTCGTAGCGCCTCTCGCCGGCTATGCCCTGGAATGAAGAGACGGTGGTATAGCCCTTCTGAAATTCCAGGCGGGTGGCGTCTTGCCCTTCGTAGCGGGAGCGACCTTTCATGCCGAGGGTAATGACCATGACCCGCCCCTCGTGCGGCCCGTGGGTTTCCTCGGTCAATGCAATGCCGGGGCGGTAGTGCAGCCTGCCCAGGCCCAGCCCTGGCTCCAGTTCGACAAAATCATGGAAGCAATTACCGATTTCGTCGGGTAGTTGCAGGCGTGTCTTGCCGTCCGCCAGGACGCTGCGGATGCGGGGGGCTTCCAGTGTCAGCCGACAGCGGCTTTTGCGTGCGCTCATCTCTTCCTTCCGCCCCTCCAGATCTTCCGCATAGAAATCCGTGCCTCTCGCATACCTAAAAAGCAATGATTCTCATTAATTTAAGGCATCGCTCCATCGGGGACCAGCATTGCCTCCCCATGAACAAAGCCGAAAAGGAAAACCGATGCCTTCGATTCACAGAGCAGAGGGGCTAGCCATGGCGCCTGAACCCATCGAGAACCTGACGCCCCCTCCTCCTCTCGCCCGACCCCACGTCCTGCAATCCTGCTGGGACATGCAACTGGCCGGCCTGGGTGCCGACGCCTTGCGGGCAGCCCTGGAGGCGAAAATGTTCGTGCAGTTGGACGACTACGTCAGCACGCAACAACTCGCCGAACGCCTGTCGCTGTTGCCCGCCAACGCCGGCTATTTCCTTGAGCTGTTATGGAGCCTGGATGTGCTCGAGCGCAAGTACACGGCCAACGGCGAGGCCACCTACCGCACGCGTACTGAACTGCAACCCTACCTGCATGCGGGCTCGCCCCGTTACTGCGGAGATGCCTTGCTCTATCGCCATCGTGTGCTACGGCAGGCAGGCATGCAGTTGCCCGATCAACTGTGCGAGCGCACGCCACCCTTGCCCGCCCCGGTTGCGCAGCAACAAGGCTGGGCCGAGGCGGCCCGGGTGCAGATTGCCCAGGAGCAGCAGGCGATCACGGTCGAAGTGGCCTGCGCGGTCCTCGGCCAGCAGCCGGAATTCGCCACGGCGCGGCGGATGCTGGACCTGGGCGGCGGCCCCGGCCTGGTGGCGATCGCGCTGGCGAAGCTGCAGCCGGAACTGTCCGGCGCGGTGTTCGAGTACCCGGCTGTCGCGGCGGTGGCGCAGCAGAACATCGAGCATGCCGCCCTTTCCGGCCGTTTGACCGCATGTGGCGGTGACCTGGCGCAGGACGATTTCGGCAGCGGCTACGACCTGATCTGGTGCTCGTCGGTGCTGCATTTCGTGCCGGATGTCCCGGCCACCCTGAACCGCCTGTATACGGCGCTGCGTCCAGGCGGGCTGCTTGTCTGTTGCCATGCCGAGATCGCGGACGCCGCGCGCCAGGCCAGGCCGGTTCTGCAGTATTACCTGCACATGCGCATGCAGGGGCGCCACGTGTGGCACGCTGGGCAGTTGGCAACACAGCTGCAGCGGGTAGGGTTCGACCGGGTCGAGCAACTGGACGACGTCCGCTTTCCGGTAGCCCCCGTTGCCGTTCTGCTTGCCCGCAAAGGGAAGGACCGCCCATGAGCAGGTCCGGGCTGTTCGGCCTGCAGCTGTTGTTCGGCTGGATGAACCTGACGTTGGCGGTGCCCGGCATCTATCTGATGTTCGGCATGCCGCTGGTGATGCGTCAGCACGGCTGGACCGGCACCGAGATCGGATTGTTCCAGCTTGCCGCGCTGCCGGCGATCTTCAAATTCCTGCTTGCCTTACCTGTACAGCGCATACGCCTGGGGCGCGGGCATTTCGTGCACTGGCTGTTGCTGCTCTGTGCGCTGCTGTTGGCGCTGTATTGGCTGATCGGTCGGCACGACCTGATCGGCGATCGCGTAATGCTGTTTGCACTGACCTTCGCCATCAGCATTGCCGCCACCTGGGCCGATATCCCACTGAATGCGCTGGCGGTGCAGTGCCTGCCACGCAGTGAGCAGTTGCGCGCCGGCAGCATCCGTTCTGCCGCGCTGTTCCTGGCTGCCATCCTCGGCGGCGGCATCCTGATCATGGTGCAGTCGCGTCTGGGCTGGCGGGCACCCTTCTGGCTGATGGGCGCAGGTCTGCTGATCGGTGCCTTGCCCTTCCTGTCGCTGCGCGTAAAGGCGGCATTGCCCGCGCAGACAACCTCTGGCGTTGCGCCAGCCCCGAGCGTGAAGGCGGACTGGGCCGGCTTTTTCAGCCAGCCGGGAGCACGGCAATGGACGCTGTTGCTGCTGACCAGTTTCCCCTGCATAGGCGCGGTGTGGCTCTACCTCAAACCGCTGATGCTCGACATGGGCATGCCGCTGGAGCGCGTGGCCCTCATCGTCGGTGTCGTCGGCAGCATGACCGGCGCGCTGTCCAGTCTGCTCGGCGGGCAACTGGTGCCGAGACTGGGCGCTGCACGGGCCATCGCGCTGTACCTATTGGCGGCCCTGTGCGCGCTTGCGCTATTGACGCTCACGGTCTGGGCCGGACTGGGGGCGACCTGGCTGATCGCCAGCGCCATCGGCGTGGCGGCCAGCATGGGAGCCGTCTCGGCACTGATGTTCGGGCTGACGATGTTCTTCACCCGGCGCCAGCGCAACGCCTCGGACTATGGCCTGCAAACCACGGTATTCACCGTCTCGCGCCTGGCTGTGCCGATCGCGGCGGGAGTGCTGCTCGACTGCCTGGGCTACACCGGCATGCTCCTCATGTTGACCCTGGGGGTGCTGTTCTCCTTCGTCCTGGCCTGGCAGGTACGCGGAAAAGTGGAGCGCTCGGCACAGTCGATATTGGCCGAAGAGGCCCACGAACCAGGCGTTGAGCCCTACGTGACCGGGCAACCGACAGCGGAACTGAAGCAAAACTCGAAGGAGCACATATGAAGGGACCACGAGGCCCCATCCCTCGCAGGGGCAAAGGTGCAAGGGCGCTTGGCCGGCGGGCCATGATGGCCTCCGTTCTGATCTCCGCCTTTGCGCCTGATACCCAGGCGGCATTCGCAGCGGATGCCACCAACGCCAAGGAAGAACCCCAGGCCCTACCGGCAATTACCGTCACCGCGGAGAAAATGGAACGACCGCTGGAAGAAGTGCCCGCCAGCGTGGCGGTGATCGATGGCCGGGATGTGGAGCAGTCCGGCATTACCAGCCTCGAGCAACTGGAAGGACGTATTCCCGGCCTGTCATTCCAGCCGTTCGGGCAAGCGGGTATGAACTCGCCTGTCATGCGCGGGCTGACGGCCAACTTCAACAGCTTCTCCACCTCCACTCTGCTGCTGGTCGATGGCGTTCCCACGCTGACGGCGCAGGGGTTCGAGAACGGCATGCTGGATCTGGATCGCATCGAGGTCATTCGCGGTCCGCAATCCACCCTGTATGGCCGCAACGCCGAGGCCGGCGTGATTGCCATCCACAGCCTGCCGATGGACGCCACGCCCAAAGCCAGCGTATCAGCGCAAGCAGGCAGCCGGGATAAGCGGGTCATGCGCTTCGCGCTCAGCCAGCCGCTGGTGGACGACCTGTTATATGCCAGCGTATCGGGCAACTGGTCGAGCCAGGACGGCTTCATCGACAACACCCACACGGGGCACGAAGAGGACGATCGCGAGCAGAACAACCTCAATATGGGGCTGCGCTGGACGCCAGGGGCCTCGACGGATGTGGTCATGCGCTATACGCGTCAGGCGTATGACGATGGCGCATCCCTCTGGGGCTCACCCAGCGCGCCAAGAGCGCAGGTCGCTTCCGGAACGCCGAGCTGGAATCGCTCCGAGGGGCAGGCATTGTCCTTCAATGTCCAGCATGAATTCGCCTCGGGCCTGCGCTTGCATTCGGTGACGGCGTGGAACGACTTCAAGGACCGGATTCAGCAGGACACGGACTTCATGCCGCCCGACGTCTTGCACGTCGGGCGCGATCATCATCTGCGCACGCTATCCCAGGAGTTCCGCCTGGAGGGAAAACTTGGGGAGTCCAGTTGGCTGGTTGGCGTCTATGGCGATCACAGCGACAACGATCTGCACAGCACCAGCAAGACCATGATGGGACTGTCGGACATCCGCGCAGATCAAGAGAGCGATACCGCCGCCCTGTTCACCCACTGGAATCTCCCCTTGTCAGCCAACTGGTCCCTGGATACCGGAGCACGTATCGAGCGCAATGAAGTGGAACTGCATCCGCGAGGGGCTACAAGCCAGGAAAAAGGCTGGACACACGTATCGCCCAAACTCGCACTGCAATACCAGATAACCGCCAATCACCAATGGTATGTGAGTGCCAGCCGGGGCGTGCGCACAGGCGGCTTCAATGTGCTGGCCCCCGCCATGGGTTATCTGCCCTACGACCCGGAGAAGAACTGGTCCTATGAAACCGGCCTCAAGGGCTGGCTTCTCGACAAGCGCATTCGTTATTCGCTGGCCGCCTATGTCATGGACATCGATGACATGCAGGTCATGCAGATGCCCACCGTCGGCATGATGTACATCACCAGCGCCGCAACGGCGACGTCCAAGGGCGTCGAGCTGGATATGGACTACCTGCTCGGCGATGGCTGGCAGCTCAAGAGCGGGCTGGCCTGGAATCGTACGCGCTTCGACCGCTTCCAGGATGGTGCTGCCGACTACGACGGCAAGCACAACCCGTTCGCGCCGGATCTGACCGGGCACATCGGCATCCGCTACGACGCGCCGCAGGGTTGGTACGCACAAGCCAGCGTGACAGGCAGCAGCAAGGTCTACCTGGATGCGGCCAACCAATATGAACGCAATGGTTATGCCCTGGTGAACCTGGTGGCCGGATACCAGCGCGGCAACTGGGAAGTCGCGGCCTATACCGACAACGCCACCGATCAGCGCTACGACGCGGTGGGCTACCAGAACGGCTTCGTCACCGTCTACAGCCCGCCGCGTGAAGCAGGTCTGAGGCTGACGTGGCGCCTGTAGGATGGATGGGTGGACATGGAGCGATACCCACCGCCATGGCCCCGAATGGCATTCCCCGGCAGTAACTGTGCCTCGGGTTGACCCTGCGCCCTCTCCCCAGCCCTCTCCCGCAAGCGGGAGAGGGAGCCGTCCGGCGTTGTCGGGAAGTCCGGTGTCATCCTGAAAGCCCGATCGCGGACGGAGTCCGCTCCTACGACCGTGCCACCGGATGGTTCCGCGTGGCGGAGGCAATCGACCGTAGGGCGAATAACCGTTCGCGGTTATCCGCCGTTGGCCGTGCCATCGGGGTGTCCGGCGTGGCGGGTGAATCCAATCGCGGACAAAGTCCGCTCCTACAGGGAAATGCCACGCCTTCCGGCAACCTGTAGGAGCGAGCTTGCTCGCGAACCGCATGGCACCGCTTTTGTTCGCGAGCAAGCTCGCTCCTACGAAGAGCATCTCGGCGCAGGCTGCAAGACAGTTCCTACAAGAGCGTGGAGCGGAGCCGCATCAAGCGCGCAGGAAGGCCAGCACCTTGTCGCTGAAGGCTTCGCCGGCCTGGACGTTGGACAGGTGCGCGGCGTGGAATTCCACCAGTTCGGCGCCCTGGATATGTTCCTGCAGGAAGCGGCCATGCTCGGTGGTGGTCACCGGGTCGCCGCTGCCGCAGACGATCAGCGTCGGTGCGCGGATGGCACCCAGTTGCTCGCGGAAGTCGGCGTCGCGCACGGCGGCGCAGTTGGCTGCGTAGCCCTCGGGGGAAGTCTGCGCCAGCATGGCCACTATGGGCTCGACCTTGGCCGGCTGGGCCTCGGCGAAGTCGGCGGTGAACCAGCGCGAGATCGAGGCGTCGCGCAGGTCGCGCATGGCCTGGGCGCCGCCGGAGAGCACGGTGTCGATGCGCGGGTTCCAGACTTCCGGGGTGCCGATCTTCGCGGCGGTGTTGCACAGCACCAGGCGCTCGATGCGACCGGGGGCGTTGATGGCCAGCCATTGGCCGATCAGACCGCCCATGGACAGGCCGCAGAAGCTGGCCTTGGCGATGCCCAGGGCATCCAGCAGGGCCAGCAGATCGCGGCCGTTCTGCTCGATGCTGTAGGGGCCTGCGCTGACCAGCGAGGCGCCGTGGCCGCGGGTGTCGTAGCGCAGCAGCTGGAAGTGTTGGGTGAAGGCCGGCACTTGTGCGTCCCACATGTGCAGGTCGGTGCCCAGGGAGTTGGACAGCACCAGCACCGGCGCGCCGGCCGGGCCTTCGAGGAGGTAGTTCAGGTCGCCGTCGGCGAGCTTGACGGTAGGCATCGGAAACTCCCGTTCATTCATGGGCGGCGCCCGCTGGAATGCGGGCGCCGGGATTATTGCAGCTTCAGTCGCTGGTTTCCCGCGTTCGCGGGAAACCAATAGACAGCCTCAGACGCGCTCGACCGCCAGGGCCACGCCCTGCCCCACGCCCACGCACATGGTGCACAGGCCGCGTTGGCCGCCGCTTTTCTCCAGCTGGTGCACGGCGGTCAGGACCAGGCGTGCGCCGCTGGCGCCCAGCGGGTGGCCGAGGGCTATGGCGCCGCCGTTGGGGTTGACCCGCGCGTCGTCGTCGGCGATGCCCAGCTCGCGGGTGACCGCCAGGCCCTGGGCGGCGAAGGCCTCGTTCAGTTCGATGACGTCGAAGTCGCTCACCGCCAGGTTCAGGCGCTCCAGCAGCTTGCGCACCGCCGGCACCGGGCCGATGCCCATCACCCGCGGGGCGACGCCGGCGCTGGCCATGCCCAGCACCTTGGCGCGGGGCTTCAGGCCGTGCTTCTTCACCGCCTCGGCGGAAGCCAGGATCAGCGCCACCGAGCCGTCGTTGACGCCCGAGGCGTTGCCGGCGGTGACGGTCTTGTCCGGGCCGTTGACCGGCTTGAGTTTGGCCAGGGCTTCCAGGGTGGTGTCCGGGCGCGGGTGCTCGTCGGTATCGACGACGGTTTCGCCCTTGCGGCCCTTGATCACCACCGGGACGATTTCCTCGGCGAAGTAGCCGGCGGCCTGGGCGCGCCCGGCCAGTTGCTGGCTGCGCAGGGCGAAGGCGTCCTGGTCGGCGCGCGAGACCTTGTAGTCGTCGGCGACGTTGTCGGCGGTCTGCGGCATGGCGTCGACGCCGTACTGGGCTTTCATCAGCGGGTTGATGAAGCGCCAGCCGATGGTGGTGTCCTCGATCTTCTGGCCGCGGCCGAAGGCGCTGTCGGCCTTGCCCATCACGTAGGGCGCGCGGGACATGGACTCGACGCCGCCGGCGATGACCAGCTCGGCCTCGCCGCTGGCGATGGCGCGGAAGGCAGTACCCACCGCGTCCATGCCCGAGGCGCAGAGGCGGTTGAGGGTCACGCCGGGGACGCTTTCCGGCAGGCCGGCCAGCAGCAGCGCCATGCGCGCGACGTTGCGGTTGTCCTCGCCGGCCTGGTTGGCGCAGCCGAGGTACACCTCGTCCAGCTGCGCCCAGTCGACCTGCGGGTTGCGCTCGACCAGGGCCTTGACCGGCACGGCGGCCAGGTCGTCGGCGCGCACCGCCGAGAGCGCGCCGCCGAAGCGGCCGATCGGGGTGCGCACGGCGTCGCAGATGAAGACCTCGCGGCTCATTCCTCACCCCCTTGCTGGCCATGGGCGGCGGCGGTACGGGCTTCGAGGGCGCGCAGGGCTTCCAGCTCCACCTCGGTGGGGGCCACGGTCTCGACCACCTGCTCGGCGAAGCGGATCGCCCAGCCGGTGTTCTCCACCACCTGCTCGCGGGTCACGCCCGGGTGCAGGGCGGTGACGATGAATTCGTGGGTGCCGGCTTCCGGTTCCATGATGCACAGGTCGGTGATGATCGCCACCGGGCCCCTGCCGGGCAGGCCGAGCTGCTGGCGGTGGTCGCCGCCCTCGCCATGGCCGACCGAGGTGATGAAGGCCAGCTTGTCGACGAAGGTGCGGTGCGACTGCTTGAGGATGATCAGCACTTCCTTGGCGGAACCGGCGATTTCCGGGGCGCCGCCGGCGCCGGGCAGGCGCACTTTCGGCGAGTTGTAGTCGCCGATGACGGTGGTGTTGATGTTGCCGAAACGGTCGACCTGGGCGGCGCCGAGGAAGCCGACGTCGATGCGCCCGCCCTGCAGCCAGTAGCGGAAGATTTCGCCGGTGGGCACCACGGTGTCGGCGGTCTCGGCCAGTTCGCCGTCGCCGATGGACAGCGGCAGCACGCTGGGCTTGGCGCCGATGGGGCCGGATTCGTAGATCAGCACCACGTCCGGCGAGGAGGTCAGGCGCGCCAGGTTGGCGGCCTTGGACGGCAGGCCGATGCCGACGAAGCAGACCGCGCCGTTCTTCAGGCGGCGGGCGGCGGCCACGGTCATCATTTCATTGGTGCTGTAGGCGCTCATCATTTGCCCTCCGCGATCTTGGCTTGGAACTCGCTGAAATCCTTGGTGCCGCGGATGTAGGTGTCGATCCAGGCGGTGAAGCTCTCGCGGTCGCGGGCAATCGGATCCCAGGCCTGGTAGAAGCGGTTGTCGCGCTCGTAGTAGCCGTGGGCGTAGGACGGGTGCGCGCCGCCGGGCACGTGGCAGACGGCGGAGAGCGCCCAGGTCGGCAGCACGCAGGCGTTCATCGGCGCGTTCAGGTCGTCGACGATCTCTTCCACGGTGACGATGCAGCGCTTGGCGGCCAGGGCGGCTTCCTTCTGCACGCCGAGGATGCCCCACAGCAGCACGTTGCCCTTGCGGTCGGCCTTCTGCGCGTGGATCACGGTGACGTCCGGGCGCACCGAGGGCACGGCGGCCAGTTGCTCGCCGGTGAAGGGGCACTCGATGAACTTGATGTTCGGGTTGACCTTCGGCAGGTCGGAGCCGGCGTAGGCGCGCAGCACCGCGAACGGCAGGCCGGAGGCGCCGGCCACGTAGGAGTTGGCCAGGTCGGCGTGGCTGTGCTCGTCGATCTCCAGCGCCCGCGGCCAGCCCTTCTCCACCGCGTCGCGCAGGCGGTGCAGCGAACCGACGCCGGGGTTGCCGCCCCAGGAGAAGGTCAGCTTGCGTGCGCAGCCGGCGCCGATCAGCAGGTCGTAGACCAGGTCGGGGGTCATGCGCACCAGGTGCAGGTCTTTCTTGCCCTGGCGGATGAGTTCGTGGGAAGCGGCGGTGGGGATCAGGTGGGTGAAGCCTTCGAGGGCGACGGTATCGCCGTCGTTCACGAAACGCTCGACCGCTTCGCGGAGGGTCAGGAGTTCAGCCATTGTCGGTCTCGTCTTGGGTCCAGGGCATCCGGGGATGCCGATGGGCAAGACAGTAGCGCCGGCCACCGGGACCAAACAATGCGATTATCGACTATCGGTGCGGTTATCGAACACTTCTACTGCCATGGATGCCTGGGCGTAGGGCGTACAACCGTTCGCGGTTGTACGCCGATTCACCGCGATCACCGGTGGCGCCGAGGTCGAATTCGGCGCTGCCTGAAACCAAGGCCAAACGGCGTATGACGCGGAGCGTCATACGCCCTACGTCCCCGGGGCATCCGCAGTCAGCGATCCTGCTCGCAGTTGACCATCCAGGGCACCCCGAAGCGGTCGGTGAACATGGCGAAGGCGGCGGCCCAGAAGGTCTGCTGCAGTTCCATGGTGACCTGGCCGCCCTCGCTCAGGGCATCGTAGATGCGCCTGGCCTCGGCCTTGCTGTCCACCTGCAGGGAAACGGACACGCCCTTGGTGCCCTCGTAGGGCATCGGCGGGCAGTTGTCCGAGCCCATCAGCACCTGGTTGCCCACCTCCAGGCGCACGTGCATCACGCGGTCGGCGGCATCCGGCGGAATCTGCCCCATGTCCGGGGCGTCCTTGAAGCGCATCAGCATCGGCAGCTTGCCGCCGAGCACTTCGGCGTAGCGGGTGAAGGCTTCCTCGCAGTTGCCGTCGAAGATCAGGTAGGCCTGGATTTTCATCTGGAGTCTCCTGCCGGCTCAGGATTTGCCGGCGATCCGGGCGCGCAGGCGTTCTTCCTGCTCGCGAAGTTCCTCGGTGAATTCGGCGCCGAAGTCCTCGGCCTCGAAGACCTGGCGAATCTCGATCTCCGACGGGCCGTCGAAGGGATTGGGGCTGCGCTTGATCCAGTCGACGCATTCCTGCAGCGAGTCGCACTGCAGCAGCCAGAAGCCGGCGATCAGCTCGCGGGTCTCGGCGAAGGGGCCGTCGATGACCGTGCGCGAGGCACCGTCGAAGCGCACCCGGGCACCCTTGGCGCTGGGCTGCAGGCCCTCGCCGGCGAGCATCACCCCGGCGGCCACCAGTTCCTCGTTGAACTTGCCCATGGCCGCCAGCAGCTCTTCGGAGGGCATGACGCCGGCCTCGGAGTCGGCGGTGGCCTTGACTATCGCCATGAAGCGCATGGTGGTTCTCCTCTTCTCGTGAAGTCGAGTGGGCCCGCTGCCCCGCTCTGCCGGTTAGTCGATGCGCGGGTGGCGCAATCGACAGCGGCGCCGACCGTTCGTCGGCACCGTCGGGGCGGCAATGGCAGGAAGAACGATAGACAGGGAGCGCGAGGGTACAAGCCGGCGCGACGAATGCGCCCGGTGGCCGGCGCCACGGGATCGCCGCTCGCCAGGCTGGACGCCCGCCGCCCCAGGCCCTAGATTGGCCCGTTCCCGAGAAATCCCCGAGCAAGGAGCCCCTGCATGAGCCTGGAATCGGTCCGCGCCTTCTTCGCCGAGAAGGCCCCCGACATCGCCATCATCGAGCTGGACACCAGCACCGCCACCGTTGCCCTGGCCGCCGAGGCCCACGGCGTGGAACCGGGGCGCATCGCCAAGACGCTATCCCTGCGCGTGGGCGAGCGCACCGTGCTGGTGGTCGCCCGCGGCGACGCCCGCCTGGACAACCGCAAGCTCAAGGAAGCCCTGGGCGGCAAGGCGAAGATGCTCGGCGCCGAGGAAGTGGTGGAACTGACCGGCCACCCGGTGGGCGGCGTCTGCCCCTTCGGCCTGGCCAGCCCGCTGCCGGTGTACTGCGACGTGTCGCTACGCGCCTTCGACGAGGTGCTGCCGGCGGCCGGCGCCCTGCACAGCGCCGTGCGCATCGCCCCGGAACGCCTGGCCAGCCTGGTCGAGGCCGACTGGGTGGACGTCTGCCAGGAACCGGCCTGAGGGCATGCGGGATTGAAGGGGCGGGAGGAATTCGAAGAGCACCCGATACACCATAACCGCCGGCAAATTCCATCGATGGCACCCGTAGGGCGAATGACCCCGAAGGGGTTATCCGCCGATCGCGGATAGAGTCCTACGCCGCCACCGCTGTCCCACCTGTAGGAGCGCGCCCTGCGCGCGATTCGCGGGCAGGGCCCGCTCCTACAATGGGGCAAGATGGGAGACGCGAATTTCGATCCAGTCACTCCCGCGAACGACGGAGCCCAGAAGACAGTTGCTCCTACGGTTCCGGGAAGCACGGTCGGAGCGGACTCCGTCCGCGATTGGCATCGGCCGCGCCGGACACCCCGGCGGTACGCCTCAACGCTCCCGCAAAGCCTCCGCCCGCGCCCGCAGGATGGGCTTGAGCAGGTAGCTGAGGATGCTCTTCTTGCCGGTCATGATGTCCACGCTGGCGATCATGCCGGGGATGATCAGCAGCGGTTTCTCGTCGCTGCCCAGGTGGCTTTTGCGGGTACGCAGCTTGATCAGGTAGAAGCTGTTGCCGTCCTCGTCGGTGACGGTGTCGGCGCCTATCTGCTCCAGCTCCGCCGGCAGCCCGCCGTAGATGGTGTAGTCGTAGGCGGTGAACTTGACCATGGCCTTCTGCCCGGGGTGCAGGAAGGCGATGTCCTGCGGGCGGATGCGCGCCTCCACCAGCAGGGTGTCGTCCAGCGGGACGATTTCCACCAGGTCGCTGCCCGGCTGGATCACCCCGCCGATGGTGTTGACCAGCAGCTGCTTGACGATGCCGCGCACCGGCGAGGTGACCAGGGTGCGGTTGACCCTGTCCTCCAGGGCCTTGCCGGTGGCCTCGGCCTTGCTCAGGTCGGTGCGCGCCTCGTTGAGTTCCTTGAGCGCGTCGCTGCGGAAGCGCGAGCGGGTCTCGGCGACCTTGCGCTCGACTTCCTTGATCGCCGCCTCGGCGCGGGGAATGGCCAGGCTGGTGGCGTCCAGCTGGCCGCGGTTCTCCACCTCGGCGCGCTTGAGGCGCAGCAGCTCCACCTGGGACATGGCGCCCTGCCCCACCAGCGGCGCGGACATGGCGATTTCCTGGCGCAGCAGCTCCAGGCTGTTGCGGTACTGCGCCTGCTTGGAGACGAACTCGCGCAGCTCCTGCTGCTTCTGTACCAGCTGCTGCTCCAGGCCGGCGACCTCGTCCTTGAGCTGCTGCTGGCGGCTGTGGAACAGCGCCTCCTCGCTGCCGGCCTGGCCCGGGACCTTGGCGCGGACATCGTCGGGGATGCGCAGCTCGCGGTCCTCCACCTCGGCGGACAGGCGCTCCACGCGCAGGAACATGGCCAGGCGGTCGGCCTCGGTCTCGCCGACGTTGGATTCGAAACGCGTCGGGTCCAGGCGCATCAGCGACTCGCCGGCCTGCACCACCTGGCCCTCGTGGACGAATATCTGCGAGACGATGCCGCCCTCCAGGTTCTGGATCTTCTGCACCTTGGACGAGGGAATCGCCTTGCCTTCGCCGCGGGTCACCTCGTCTATCTCGGCGAAGTGCGCCCACAGGCCGAGGAACAGGGCGAAGCCGACCAGCGTCCAGATGGTCAGGCGCACCACCCGCGGGGCGTCTTCCACCAGGGCCTTGCTGACTTCCGGCAACGGCTGCCCGGAAAGGTCCTCGCTGCCGCGGAAGTAGCCGCGGATGGACTGGCCGAAGAGGCCGAACGGATTAAGCGACACTGATCTGCCCCTTCTTCAATGCGTCCAGTACCACGTCCTTGGGGCCGTCGGCGATGATCCGCCCGCGGTCGACGATCACCAGGCGCTCCACCAGGCTGAGCATGGAGGCGCGGTGGGTGACCAGCAGCAGCGTCTTGCCGGCGATGAGCGGCTGCAGGCGCTGCTTCAGGCGTTCCTCGCCGGCGTTGTCCATGGAGCTGGTGGGCTCGTCGAGCAGCAGGATCGGCGGGTCCAGCAGCATTGCGCGGGCCAGGGCGACGTTCTGCCGCTGGCCGCCGGAGAGGTTCAGCCCGCGCTCGCCCACCTGCAGTTCGTAGCCCTGCGGGTGCAGCCGGGCGAACTCGTGCACGCCGGCCAGTTCGGCGGCGCGCAGCACCGTCTCGTCGTCGACGTAGCGCGCACCGGCCACCAGGTTGTCGCGCAGGCTGCCGCTGAACAGGTTGATGTCCTGGGGCAGGTAGCCGATGTTGTGGCGCAGGTCGCTGACGTCCAGCTGCCGGGTGTCGACGCCGTCCACCAGGAGGCTGCCGCTGTCGGCGCGGTGCAGGCCGACGATCAGCTTGGCCAGGGAGCTCTTGCCCGAGCCGCTGCGGCCGATGATGCCGACCTTCTCGCCGGGGCGGATCGCCAGGTTGATGTCGTGCAGCGCCTCGACCTGCTGGTTGGGGTAGGCGAAGCTCAGCTGGCGCAGCTCGATGCCGCCCTGCAGCTGCTGGCGGCTCAGCGGGCGCTCGCTGCTGTTGCGCTCCTGCTCCAGGGCCATCATCTGGTCGGTGCTGTGCATGGTCAGGCGCGCCTGCTGGTAGCGCTGGATCAGCCCGGAGAGCTGGGTCAGCGGACCGAGGGCGCGGCCGTTGAGCATGTAGCAGGCGATCAGGCCGCCCATGCTGAGGTCGCCGGCGATGATCAGGTAGACGCCGCCGATGATCATCACCACCCCGGCCAGGGCCTGGATCAGCAGCGTCAGGTTCATCGCCAGGCTGGACAGCAGCTTGACCCGCAGCTCCAGGCGGCCGAGGGTGCCGATGGTCTGCTCCCAGAGGTACTGGCGCTCGCTCTCGGCGTTGTTGACCTTGACCGCGTCGAGCCCGGCGAGGGTCTCGATCAGGCTCGACTGGCGCTCGGCGGCCAGGGCCATGGTGCGGTTCATGGTCTCCACCAGCGGCTTCTGCAGCAGCCAGCCGATGCCGGCGGCCAGCGGGAAGGCCAGCAGCGGGACGAACACCAGGGGCCCGCCGATGATGCCGATCACCAGCAGGATCAGCAGGGTGAACGGCAGGTCGATCAGGCTGGTCAGCGTCAGCGAGGCGAGGAAGTCGCGCAGCGTCTGGAACTCGTGGATGTTCTGGGCGAAGCTGCCGACCCGCGCCGGGCGCTGCTTCAGGTCCATGCCGACGATGCGCTCGAAGAGGGTCGCGCTGATGATCAGGTCGGTCTTCTTGCCGGCCAGGTCCAGGCACAGGCCGCGCAGGGTCTTGAGCAGCAGGTCGAACAGGTAGGCGCCGCTGATGCCGATGGCCAGCACCCAGAGGGTGGCGGCGGCCTGGTTGGGCACCACGCGGTCGTAGACGTTCATCACGAACAGCGGCGCGGCCAGGGCGATGAGGTTGATCAGCAGGCTCGCCGCCACCGCATCGACGTACAGCCAGCGCGAACGCATGAGGGTGTCGCGGAACCAGCGCCGCGCCCGGGGGATCATCTCGCCGTGCTGCAGGTCGTACTGGTGCTGCGGCTGGGCGAAGAAGGCCTGGCCGGCGTAGTCCTCGGCCAGCAGCTCGCGGGCCACGCGCACCTCGCCGCCGTCGCTCTCGCTGAGCAGCAGGCGCGCCTCGCCGCCGGCCTCCCAGCCCAGCAGCACGGCGCAGCGGCCTTCGCGCAGCAGCAGCATGGCCGGCAGCGCGATGGCCGGGATCTGCTCCAGCGGCCGCCGCAGCAGGCGCCCCTGCAACCCGGCGCGGGCCGCCGCGCGCGGCAGCAGCTCGGCGGACAGGCGCTGCCCGGGCAGCGGCAGGCCGCTGGTGAGCATGGCCCGGCTGGCCGGCTTGCGGTGCAGCGCGCACAGGCTCAGCAGGCTGTCCAGCAGGGGGTCGTCCAGCAGGACGCGCGGATCACGACTCAAGGGGACTCGGCTGGTTTCCTGATCCACGCGGCTCTACTCCGGGGTTGGGTGCGGGGCCGGCTCAGTTGAGGCCGGGCAGCTGCACCTGGGGTTTGACGTCTTCGCTGGCCACGCTGGCCAGGGGCGCGACCACGCCCTGGCTCTTGAGCAACTCGCCCAGGGTGGCCTTCACCCGGTACTGGGTGAACAGCTCGGTGTAGCGCAGGTCGACCAGGCGGCGCGAGGCGTTGAACAGTTCGTTCTCGCTGTCCAGCAGGTCCAGCAGGGTGCGTTCGCCGATGCTGAACTGCTTCTGGTAGGCCTCGCGCACGCGGGTGCTGTAGTCCACGTACTGGCGGGCGATGGGCAATTGGTCGCGGGCGTTGGCCAGGGCGTTCCAGGCCAGGCCGAGCTCTTCGTTGAGCTGGCGCAGGGCGTTGTTGCGGATGTCCAGGGCCTGGTTGGCCTGGTACGACTTGGACTGCAGCTCGGCCTTGTTGCTGCCGCCGGCGAACAGGTTGTAGCGCATGCGCAGCATGGCCTGCCAATCGTTGTTGTGGCCCGGGTCGCCGGAGAGGTTGTTGTCGGCGTTGCGCGACAGCTCGGCGTCGAAGCGCGGGTAGAACGGCGCCTTGGCCGCCTCGTACTGTTTCTCGGCGGCGGCCACGTCGGACTCGGCCGAACGCAGGATGGGGCTGTTCTCCAGCAACTGCCGGCGCGCGTCCTGCAGGTCCTGCGGCAACAGGCCCGGCAGGCCGGCCGGCTCGCTCAGCTCCAGCGGCTCGGCGCCGACCACGCTCAGGTAGTTGGTGCGCGCATCGGCCAGGTTGGTCTGCTCGGTGAGCAGGTTGTTGCGCGCCTGGGCCAGGCGCGCCTCGGCCTGGTCCTGGTCGGCCAGGCGGCCGACGCCGCGGGCGCTGCGCAGGCTGATCTGGTCGTAGATGCGCTGGTGGCTCTTCAGGTTCTCCTCGGCCAGGCGGACCATCTCCTGGCGGCGCAGCACGTCGGTATAGACCTGGGCGACTTCCAGCGCGGTGCGCTCGGCGGTGCCCAGCAGCGCGTAGGCGCGGGAGTTCACCGTGGCCTTCTGGCGGCCCACCTCGCTGGAGGTGGCGAAGCCGTCGAACACCATCTGCCGCAGGCTCAGCGCCGACTCGCCGCGGTTCATGGTCCGCCAGTGGTCGCCCTCGCCACGGGTGGTGGGGTTGTCGGCGCCCTCGCGGCCATAGCCGGCGGTGAGGTCGACCGAAGGCAGGTAGCCGCCCTGGGCGGCACGCAGCTGCTGGTCGGCGGCCAGGCGGCTGTTCACCCCGGCCTGGATCTCCGGGTGCACGTCCATGGCGCGCTGCATGGCTTCGTTCAGGGTGGTGGCATGGGCAGGGGCCGCGCAGGCCAGCGCGAGGGGCAACAGGGGCACGAAACGCAAACGCATGGTTTGAACATCCTTATCGCAGGGATATGGACAGCGATTCGTGTACCCAGGGGTGGCATCGGAGGACCGGCGAATGCGCTGCACGTGAGGAGGTCATTGGCGCCCGGAACCCCGTGGAAAATTTTTTCGCGAGGCTCTTTGACATCACAGTGACATCGTTTTGCCAATTGTTTAGGATGCCTCGGAAATGGTCAATAGATTGGCATAAACCTAATCGCGAAAACATATTAAGCCAATTAGTTGACGTCAGTTTTCCAGCTTCAGCCGACAAGGGAATGCCACCTGGCGCCGCCATCAGGGCCGCGACCCGGCCGGCACGCCAGCATCCGCCTCAGGGGAGAAGTGCAATGAGCAGCGTCGTCGCAGTGGTGAAAAGCGTCATCGGGCAAGTGCTGGCGGTATCCGCCGAGGGGCAGCGCAGGGTGCTGGTCGAGGGCGACCGGATCTTCCTGGGCGACCTGGTGCAGACCGGCGACGCCGGTGCGGTGGCCCTGAAGCTGCCCGACGGCCGCGTGCTCGACCTGGGCCGCGACAGCCAGCTCAGCGCCAACGAACTGGCACCCCAGGCGCCGTCCCCGGCTGCCGCAGCGGGCAGCACCGAGGAGCTGCAGAAGGCCATCGCCGCCGGCGCCGACCCGACCCAGACCCTCGCCCCCACCGCGGCCGGCCCGAGCGCCAGCGCCGGTGGCAGCGGCCCGGCCGGCGGCGGCCACAGCTTCGTGCTGCTGGAGGAAACCGGCGGCCACGTCGACCCGAGCATCGGCTACACCACCAGCGGCCCGGGCGCTGCCGGCCAGGGCGACGGCGAACGCCAGCAGGAGCAGGCGCCGAACCTCGCGCCCAGCTTCGTCGACGACCAGGGCAACGCCCTCGCCGGCCTGCAACTGAGCACCGCCGAAGATACCCTGCTGCAGGGCGCCTTCCAGGCCCGCGACCCGAACGGCGACAGCCTCACCTACTCCCTCGCCCGGGGCCCGGCCAACGGCAGCCTGATCGTCAACGCCGACGGCACCTGGCAGTACCTGCCCAACCCCGACTACAACGGCGCCGACAGCTTCGTGGTGACGGTCACCGACAACCGCGGCGCGTCCAGCAGCCTGACCGTCGACATCGGCGTGAGCGCGGTCAACGACGCCCCGGTGGCCAGCGGCAGCTACGGCGCAACCCTCGTCGACACCTCGGCCAACGACAGCTTCGCCGACATCAAGGGCCAGCTGCAGGCCAGCGACGTCGACGGCGACCAACTGACCTGGAGCGGCAGCGCCAAGGGCGCCTTCGGCCAGCTCACGGTCAACCCCGACGGCAGCTACGTCTACGTGGTCGACGCCGCCGCGGTGAATGCCCTGCCCGCCGGCCAGCACCCGCAGGACAGCTTCACCGTCACCGTGCGCGATCCGTCCGGGGCCAGCGACACCCGGGTGATCGACATCGACATCCAGGGCGCCAACGACACGCCCCGGGCCACCAACGCCCAGGCCCAGGCAACCGAGGACGGGCAGCTCACCGGCCAGATTGCCGCCAGCGACCCCGACACCGGCAGCAGCCTGACCTTCGCCGTCGACGGCAAGGCCCCCGCCGGCTTCACCCTGCAGCCCGACGGCAGCTGGAGCTTCGACGGCAAGGACCCGGCCTACCAGCACCTGGGCGAAGGCCAGACCCAGGTGATCAGCATCCCGGTGGTGGTAACCGACGACCAGGGCGCCAGCAGCACCAGCACCCTGACCATTACCGTCACCGGTACCAACGATGCGCCCGTGGCCCAGGCCGGCACTGCGACTACCGGCGAGAACGGCGTCCTGAATGGCCAGGTTCCGCCGGCCACTGACGTCGACGGCAGCATCGCCGGCTACCAGCTGACCAGTGGTGTAGGGAATGGCAACGGCACGCTGACCTTCAACAGCGACGGCAGCTACCGCTTCGATCCGGGCCAGGACTTCGACAGCCTGCCAGCCGGTACCAGCCGTGACGTCACCTTCACCTACCAGGCCAAGGACGACAACGGCGCGCTGAGCGATCCGCAGACCATCACCATCACCATTACCGGCAGCAACGATGCGCCGGTAGCCCAGGCCGCCACTGCGGCGGTCGATGAAGACAGCCAGATCGGCGGCCAGTTGCAGGCCAGCGATGCCGACCAGGGCGCCCAGTTGCAGTTCGGCTCGGACAGCCCCCTGCCCGCCGGCTTCACCCTGGGCCAGGATGGCAAGTGGAGCTTCGATGCCGGCAATGCCGCCTACCAGCATCTGGCTGCAGGACAGACGCAGGTCATCAACGTCCCCTACTTCGTTGTCGATGACCAGGGCGCCAGCACCAGCAGCACCCTGACCATTACCGTCACCGGTACCAACGATGCGCCTGTGGCCCAGGCCGCCACTGCGGCGGCCGACGAGGACCAGGTGAGCACCGGTCAACTGGTGGCCACCGATGCCGACGATGGCGCCGTCCTGACCTATGGCATCGATGGCAATGCGCCCGCCGGCTTCACCCTACAGCCCAACGGCAGCTGGAGCTTCGATGGCAAGGATGCGGCCTACCAACACCTGGCCGCTGGCGAAACCCAGGTGATCAGCGTTCCGGTGATCGTCACCGATGATCAGGGCGCTACCAGTAGCAGCACGCTGACCATCACGGTCACCGGTACCAACGACGCACCGGTCGCTCAGGCTGGCAGTGCGACTACCGGCGAGAACGGCGTTCTGAATGGCCAGGTTCCGGCGGCCACTGACGTCGACGGCGGCATCGTCGGCTACCAGTTGACCAGCGATGTAGGGAATGGCAACGGTTCGCTGACCTTCAACAGCGACGGCAGCTACCGCTTCGATCCGGGCCAGGACTTCGACAACCTGCCGGCTGGTGCCAGCCGTGACGTTACCTTCACCTACCAGGCCAAGGATGACAGTGGCGCGCTGAGCGATCCGCGGACCATCACCATCACGGTGACCGGCACCAATGACGCACCGGTGGCCCAGGCTGCCACTGCGGCGGTCGACGAGGACAGCCAGATCAACGGCCAGTTGCAGGCCACCGATGCCGACCAGGGCGCCCAGTTGCAGTTCGGCTCGGACAGCCCGCTGCCCGCCGGCTTCACGCTGGGGCAGGACGGCAAATGGAGCTTCGACGCCAGCAATCCTGCCTACCAGCATCTGGCTGAAGGCGAGATTCAAACCATCAGCATCCCGGTCGTCGTCACCGATGACCAGGGGGCTACCAGCGGCAGCACCCTGACTATTACCGTCACCGGCACCAACGACATCCCCGTTGCCCAGGCCGCCAGCGCTGCCGTTGATGAAGACCAGGTGAGCACCGGTCAACTGGTGGCCACCGATGCCGACGACGGCGCCGTCCTGAGCTTCAGCATCGATGGCAATGCCCCCGCCGGCTTCACCCTACAGCCCAACGGCAGCTGGAGCTTCGACGGCAAGGATGCGGCCTACCAACACCTGGCCGCTGGTGAAACCCAGGTGATCAGCGTTCCGGTGATCGTCACCGATGATCAGGGCGCTACCAGTAGCAGCACGCTGACCATCACGGTGACCGGCACCAACGACGTGCCGGTAGCTCAGGCCGCCACTGCCGCGGTCAACGAAGACAGCCAGATCAATGGCCAATTGCAGGCCACTGATGCCGACCAGGGCACCCAACTGCAATTCGGCTCGGACAGCCCCCTACCCGCCGGCTTCACCCTGGGCCAGGATGGCAAGTGGAGCTTCGACGCCAGCGATGCCGCCTATCAGCACCTGGCTGCGGGACAAACCCAGGTCATCAGCATCCCGGTGGTCGTCACCGATGACCAGGGGGCTACCAGTAGCAGCACCCTGACCATCACCGTCACCGGAACCAACGATGTCCCCGTCGCCCAAGCTGCCAGCGCAGCAGCCGACGAAGACCAGGTGAGCACCGGCCAATTGGTAGCCACTGACGCCGATGATGGCGCCGTCCTGAGCTTCAGCATCGACGGCAATGCGCCCGCCGGCCTCACCCTGAAAAGCGATGGCAGCTGGACTTTCGATGGCAAGGACCCGGCCTATCAACATCTGGCGGATGGTGAGACGCAAGTAATCAACATCCCGGTCATCGTCACCGATGAGCATGGAGCTACCAGCTCCAGCATCCTGACCATTACCGTCACCGGGACCAATGACGCACCGGTCGCCCAGGCCGGCAGCGCTACGACCGAAGAGAACACCGTTCTCAATGGCCAGGTCCCGGCGGCCAGCGATGTCGACGGCACCATTGCCGGCTACCAGTTGGCCAGTGGTGTCGGCAATGGCAACGGCACGCTGACCTTCAACCCCAATGGCGGCTATACCTTCGATCCGGGCCACGACTTCGACAGCCTGCCGGCCGGCGTCAGTCGCGATGTCAGCTTCACCTACCAGGCCAAGGATGACAGCGGCGCGCTGAGCGATCCGCAGACCATCACCATCACCGTGACCGGCACCAACGATGCGCCGGTGGCCCAGGCCACCACTGCCGCGGTCAACGAAGACAGCCAGATCAATGGCCAGTTGCAGGCCACCGATGCCGACCAAGGAGCCCAACTGCAGTTCAGTTCGGACAGCCCCTTGCCCGCTGGCTTCACGCTGGATCAGGACGGCAAGTGGAGCTTCGACGCCAGCAATGCCGTCTACCAGCACCTGGCTGCCGGTCAGACGCAGGTCATCAGCATCCCGGTGGTCGTCACCGATGACCAAGGCGCTACCAGCGGCAGCACCCTGACCATTACCGTCACCGGCACCAATGACATCCCCGTCGCTCAGGCTGCCAGCGCGGCGGCCGACGAAGACCAGGTAAGCACCGGCCAGTTGGTGGCCACAGACGCCGATGACGGCGCGGTCCTGACCTTCAGCATCGACGGCAATGCGCCCGCCGGTTTCATCCTGAAGGCCGATGGCAGCTGGACCTTCGACGGCAAGGACTCGGCCTACCAGCATCTGGCGGATGGCGAGACGCAGGTCATCAGCATTCCGGTGATCGTCACTGACGACCAGGGCGCCACCAACACCAGCACTCTGACTATTACCGTCACTGGCACCAACGACGCGCCGGTGGCTCAGGCTGGCAGCGCCGCGACCGAAGAGAACACCATCCTCAATGGCCAAGTCCCGGCCGCCAGCGATGTCGACGGCACCATTGCCAGCTACCAGCTGACTACCGATGTCGGCACCGGCAACGGCACACTGACCTTCAACTCCAATGGTGGCTATACCTTCGATCCGGGCCACGACTTCGACAGCCTGCCTGCCGGTGTCAGCCGCGACGTCACCTTCACCTACCAGGCCAAGGACGACAGCGGCGCACTGAGTGCCCCGCAGACCATCACCATTACCGTCACCGGCACCAACGATGCGCCGGTAGCTCAGGCGGCCACTGCAGTGGTCAACGAGGACAGCCAGATCAACGGCCAGTTGCAGGCCACCGATGCCGACCAAGGAGCCCAACTGCAATTCGGCTCGGACAGCCCGCTTCCCGCCGGCTTCACCCTGGATCAGGACGGCAAATGGACCTTCGACGCCAGCAATCCCGCCTACCAGCACCTGGCTGAGGGAAAAACCCAGGTCATCAGCATTCCGGTGGTCGTCACCGATGACCAGGGCGCTACCAGTGGCAGCACCCTGACCATCACCGTCACCGGCACCAACGACGCCCCTGTCGCCCAAGCCGCCAGCGCAGCGGTCGACGAAGACCAGGTGAGCACCGGCCAACTGACGGCCACCGACGCCGATGACGGCGCGGTCCTGACCTTCAGCATCGACGGCAATGCGCCCGCAGGCTTCACCCTGCAATCCGACGGCAGCTGGACCTTCGATGGCAAGGACCCGGCCTACCAGCACCTGGCCAATGACGAAACCCAGGTCATCAGCATCCCAGTAATCGTCACCGACGATCAGGGCGCCACCAGCTCCAGCACCCTGACTCTGACCATTACCGGTACCAACGACGCACCGGTCGCCCAGGCTGGCAGCGCTACGACTGAAGAGAACACCATCCTCAACGGGCAGGTCCCGGCCGCGAGCGATGTCGACGGCACCATCGCCAGCTACCAACTGACTACCGATGTCGGCACCGGCAACGGCACGCTGACCTTCAACCCCAATGGCAGCTATACCTTCGATCCGGGCCAGGATTTCGACAGCCTGCCGGCCGGTGTCAGCCGCGACGTCACCTTCACCTACCAGGCCAAGGACGACAGCGGCGCGCTAAGTGCTGCGCAGACCATCACCATTACCGTCACCGGTACCAACGACGCGCCAGTGGCCCAGGCCGGTGCCGCCACCACCGAAGAAAACACCGTCCTCAACGGCCAGGTACCGGCTGCCAGCGATGTCGATGGCATCATCGCCAGTTACCAGCTGACCAGCGACGTCGGCACCGGCAACGGCACCCTCACCTTCAACGCCGATGGCAGCTACCGCTTCGATCCGGGCCAGGACTTCGACAGCCTGCCGGCCAACGTCAGCCGCGATGTCACCTTCACCTACCAGGCCAAGGATGACAGCGGTGCGCTGAGCCCCCCGCAAACCATCACCATCACTGTCACAGGCACCAACGACGCCGCCGTCATCACCGGCGCCCAGGTCAGCGTCAACGAGACCGACACCCCGGTCAGCACCGGCGGCCAACTGAGCATCACCGACGTCGACAGCCCGGCCACTTTCGTCGAGCAAACCAACGTCGCCGGCCAGTACGGCCACTTCACCCTGACCGCCGACGGTACCTGGAGCTACACCGCCGATTCGGCCTATAACGAACTCAGCGCCAGCCAGTCCCTGACCGACACCTTCACCGTGACGAGCGCCGACGGCACTACCTCCAGCGTCACCGTGACCATCCAGGGCACCAACGACGCCGCCGTCATCACCGGCGCCCAGGTCAACGTCAACGAGACCGACACCCCGGTCAGCACCGGCGGCCAACTGACCGTCACCGACGTCGACAGCCCGGCCACCTTCGTCGAGCAGACCAACGTCGCCGGCCAGTACGGCCACTTCAGCCTGGCTGCCGACGGCACCTGGAGCTACACCGCCGATTCGGCCTACAACCAGCTGAACGTCGGCCAGTCGCTGACTGACACCTTCACCGTGACGAGCGCCGACGGCACCACCTCCAGCGTCAGCGTAACCATCGACGGCACCAACGACGCCGCCGTCATCACCGGCGCCCAGGTCAACGTCAACGAGACCGACACCCCGGTCAGCACCGGCGGCCAACTGACCGTCACCGACGTCGACAGCCCGGCCACCTTCGTCGAGCAGACCAACGTCGCCGGCCAGTACGGCCACTTCAGCCTGGCTGCCGACGGCACCTGGAGCTACACCGCCGACTCGGCCTACAACGAGCTCAAGCAGGGCGAGACACTCACCGACACCTTCAGCGTCCAGAGCGCGGACGGCACGCCGTCCAGCGTCACCGTCAACATCGTCGGCAGCAACGACGCGCCGGTGGCCCAGGCCGCCAGCGCCAGCGCCGTGGAAGGCGGCAGCCTGCAGCCGGGCGCCGTCGCCAATGCCACCGACGGCTCGGCGCTGACCCTGACCATCACCACCACGCAGCCGGGCGAGACCATCGGTTTCAACTGGACGTTCAGCACCCAGGACTACGCGCCCTTCAACGACTTCGCCTTCGTGCAGGTCAACGGCCAGGTCGTCACCCTGCTGAGCAGCGTCGCCGCGGTGGGCGACTACGGCACTTCGGGCCCGCAGGCCTTCAGCCATACCTTCGACCAGCCGGGCACCTATACCCTGGTGATCGGCGTGGCGGACAGCGGCGACAGCTCCGTCGACTCCACCCTGGTGCTGAGCAACCTGCCGCCGCAAGCCAGCGTCGTCGGCACGGTCGGCCAGGCGGTGCAAGGCGGCACCGGCTGGACCCTCACCAGCAACGGTGCGAACAACCAGGCGCTGGTGAACCAGCTCAAGCCGGTCAGCGAGATCACCGGCCAGCTGCAGGCCAGCGACGTCGACCATGGCGCCCAGCTGAGCTACTCCGTCGACGGCACCGCGCCGGCCGGCTTCACCCTGCGCAGCGACGGCAGCTGGGTGTTCGACGCCAAGGACCCGGCCTACGACAGCCTGGCCGCGAACCAGGTGAAGGTGCTGCAGATCGGCTACACGGTGACCGATGAATACGGCGCCACCGGCAGCAGCACCCTCACTCTGACCATTACCGGCACCAACGACGCACCGGTGGCCAACGCAGACCAGGCGCAGACCCCGATCAACGTGGCGTTGCCGAGCATCGACGTGCTCGGCAACGACACCGACGTCGACGGCGACACGCTCAGCGTCAGCAAGGCGGTGCTAGCCGACCCCAGCCAGGGCAGCATCAGCATCAACGCCGACGGCACCCTGAACTTCGTGCCCGGCGACAACGTCAGCGGCAACGTGGTGATCCACTATGAGATCAGCGACAGCCATGGCGGCAGCGCCAGTGGCAGCCTGACCGTGCAGGTGGGCGGCAACACCCCGCCGCAGGGCGCCGACCGCACCGACAGCATCGCCGAGGACAGCAGCCGCAGCTTCAGTGCCGCCGACTTCGGTTTCAACGACGCCGATGCCGGCCAGCACCTGCAGGCTGTGCGCATCGACAGCCTGCCGGGCGCCGGCAGCCTGACCTTCGACGGCGTCGCCGTCGTCCAGGGCCAGGTGATCGCCGCCGCCGACCTCGGCAAGCTGCTGTTCACCCCCGACGCCAACGGCAATGGCGCACCCTACGCCAGCTTCGGCTTCAGCGTGCAGGACAGCGCCGGCGCCTTCGACAGCACTCCGCACACCTTCACCCTGGACGTCACCCCGGTGGACGATCCCTCGGTACTGGCGCCGAACTACGCGAGCCTGGACGAGGACAGCGGCAGCGTGAGCGGCAACGTGCTGACCAACGACGTCGACATCGACGACATCCTGAGCGTGAGCAGCTACAGCGTCGCCGGCTTCAGCGGCAGCATCGCCGCCGGCACCAGCACCACCATCGTCGGCGTCGGCAGCCTCGTCATCAACGCCGACGGCAGCTACAGCTTCACCCCGGACGCCAACTACCACGGCGCCGTACCGCAGATCACCTACACCACCAACACCGGCTCCAGCTCGACGCTGGACATCACCGTGAACTCGGTGAACGACGTGCCGCTGGCCGATAACGGCAGCAAGACCACGCTGGAGGACACGCCGGTTTCCGGTCAGGTCGTGGCCAGCGACGTCGATGGCGACACTCTCACCTACACCCTGAAGTCGGGCGGTGAGCCGGCACACGGCACCCTGGTCCTGGATCCTGCGACAGGCAACTACACCTATACGCCGAACGCGAACTACCACGGCGACGACAGCTTCATCGTCGTGGTCGACGATGGCCACAACGGCACCACCGAATCCGTCGTCAACATCACCGTCACCTCGGTGAACGACAACCCGACGACCAGCGATGACAGCAAGACCACCGCCGAGGACACCCCAGTTTCCGGTCAGGTCGTGGCCAGCGACGTCGATGGCGATACCCTCACCTACACCCTGAAGTCGGGCGGTGAGCCGGCACACGGCACCCTGGTGCTGGATACCGCGACCGGCAGCTACACCTATACCCCGAACCTGAACTATCACGGTCCGGATAGCTTCACCGTAGTGATCGACGACGGCCATAACGGCACCACCGAATCCACCGTCACCCTCACCGTCACCTCGGTGAACGATGTCCCGGTGACCAGCGATGACAGCAAGACCACCGCCGAGGACACTCCGGTTTCCGGCCAGGTCGTGGCCACCGATGTCGATGGCGATAGCCTCACCTACACCCTGAAGTCGGGCGGTGAGCCGGCCCACGGCACCCTGGTGCTGGATCCTGCGACCGGCAGCTACACCTATACGCCGAATCTGAACTACCACGGTCCGGATAGCTTCACCGTGGTGGTCGATGACGGCCATAACGGCACCACCGAGTCCACTGTCACCCTCACCATTACCTCGGTGAACGACGTCCCGGTGACCAGCGATGACAGCCAGACCACCGCCGAGGACACCCCGGTCTCCGGCCAGGTCGTCGCCAGTGATGTCGACGGTGATGCCCTTACCTACACCCTGAAATCGGGCGGTGAGCCGGCACACGGCACCCTGGTACTCGACCCAAGCACCGGCCAGTACACCTATACGCCGAATGCGAACTACCACGGCGACGACAGCTTCACCGTGGTGATCGACGACGGCCATAACGGCACCACCGAATCCACTGTCACCCTCACCGTCACCTCAGTGAACGATGATCCGGTGACCAGCGATGACAGCAAGACCACCGCCGAGGACACCCCGGTTTCCGGGCAGGTTGTGGCCAGCGATGTCGATGGAGACATCCTGAGTTACACCGTCAAATCCGGCGGCGAGCCAGCCCACGGCACCCTGGTGCTGGATCCTGCGACCGGCAGCTACACCTACACGCCGAACGCGAACTACCACGGCGACGACAGCTTCACCGTGGTGATCGACGACGGCCACAACGGCACCACCGAGTCCACCGTCACCCTCACCATTACCTCGGTGAACGATGTCCCGGTGACCAGCGATGACAACAAAACCACCGCTGAAGACACTCCGGTCTCCGGGCAGGTCGTGGCTAGCGATGTCGACGGAGACATCCTGAGTTACACCGTCAAATCCGGCGGTGAGCCGGCACACGGCACCCTGGTCCTGGATCCTGCGACAGGCAACTACACCTATACGCCGAACGCGAACTACCACGGCGACGACAGCTTCATCGTCGTGGTCGACGATGGCCACAACGGCACCACCGAATCCACCGTCAGCATCACCGTCACCTCGGTGAACGACGCCCCGACGACCAGCGACGACAGCAAGACCACCGCCGAGGACACCCCGGTTTCCGGCCAGGTCGTGGCCAGCGACGTCGATGGCGACACTCTCACCTACACCCTGAAGTCGGGCGGTGAGCCGGCACACGGCACCCTGGTCCTGGATCCTGCGACAGGCAACTACACCTATACGCCGAACGCGAACTACCACGGCGACGACAGCTTCATCGTCGTGGTCGACGATGGCCACAACGGCACCACCGAATCCGTCGTCAACATCACCGTCACCTCGGTGAACGATGTCCCGGTGACCAGCGACGACAGCAAGACCACCGCCGAAGACACCCCGGTCTCCGGGCAGGTCGTGGCTACCGACGTCGACGGTGACGCCCTCACCTACACCCTGAAGTCGGGCGGTGAACCGGCACACGGCACCCTGGTGCTGGATCCTGCGACCGGCAGCTACACCTATACGCCGAACGCGAACTACCACGGTCCGGATAGCTTCACCGTGGTGATCGATGACGGCCATAACGGCACCACCGAATCCACCGTCACCCTCACCATTACCTCGGTGAACGACGTCCCGACGACCAGCGATGACAGCAAGACCACCGCCGAGGACACCCCGGTTTCCGGGCAGGTCGTGGCTAGCGATGTCGATGGCGATAGCCTCACCTACACCCTGAAGTCGGGCGGTGAGCCGGCCCACGGCACCCTGGTGCTGGATACCGCGACCGGCAGCTACACCTATACGCCGGACTCGAACTACCACGGTCCGGATAGCTTTACCGTGGTGATCGATGACGGCCACAACGGCACCACCGAATCTACCGTCACCCTCACCGTCACCTCAGTGAACGATGATCCGGTGACCAGCGATGACAGCAAGACCACCGCTGAAGACACTCCGGTCTCCGGCCAGGTCGTGGCCAGTGATGTCGATGGTGATGCCCTTACCTACACCCTGAAATCCGGTGGTGAGCCGGCTCACGGCACCCTGGTGCTGGATACCGCGACCGGCAGCTACACCTATACGCCGAACCTGAACTACCACGGTCCGGATAGCTTCACCGTAGTGATCGATGACGGTCACAACGGCACCACCGAGTCCACCGTCACCCTCACCGTCACCTCGGTGAACGACGCCCCGACGACCAGCGATGACAGCAAGACCACCGCTGAAGACACTCCGGTCTCCGGCCAGGTCGTGGCCAGTGATGTCGATGGTGATGCCCTTACCTACACCCTGAAATCCGGTGGTGAGCCGGCTCACGGCACCCTGGTGCTGGATACCGCGACCGGCAGCTACACCTATACGCCGAACCTGAACTACCACGGTCCGGATAGCTTCACCGTAGTGGTCGATGACGGTCACAACGGCACCACCGAATCTACCGTCACCCTCACCGTCACCTCGGTGAACGATGTCCCGGTAACCAGCGATGACAGCCAGACCACCGCCGAGGACACCCCGGTCTCCGGCCAGGTCGTGGCCAGCGATGTCGATGGCGACGCCCTCACCTATACCCTGAAATCAGGTGGAGAACCGAAGCACGGCACCCTGGTGCTCGACCCGAGCACCGGCCAGTACACCTACACGCCGAGCGCGAACTACAACGGCCCGGACAGCTTCACCGTCGTAGTCAGCGACGGCCACAACGGCACCACCGAGTCCACCGTCACCCTCACCGTCACCCCGGTGAACGACGCCCCGGTCGCCGCCAACGACAGCAAGACCACCGGCGAAAACAGCGTGCTCAGCGACCATGTACCGGCCGCCAGCGACGTCGACAGCACGGTCAACCCCAACGGCTACACCCTGGTCAGCGGGCCCGGCGCCGGCAACGGCCACCTGACCTTCAACGCCGACGGCACCTACGTGTTCAACCCGGGCAGCGACTTCGACAGCCTCGCCCCGAGCGAAAGCCGCCAGGTCAGTTTCACCTACACCGCCAAGGACACCGAAGGCGCCACCAGCGCCCCGGCCACAGTGACCATCACCGTGACCGGCGCCAACGACGCGCCCACCGGCACCGACGCCACCATCACCCTGGACGAGGACAGCAGCCGCAGCTTCAGCGCCGCCGACTTCGGCTTCCAGGATGTCGACCACAACGACGCCCTCAGCGCCGTGCGCATCGACAGCCTGCCCGGCGCCGGCAAGCTGACCCTCAACGGCGTGGCGGTCAGCGCCGGCCAGGTGATAGCCGCGGCCGACCTGGGCAAGCTGGCATATACCCCGGCGGCCAACGCCAACGGCGACAACTACGCCAGCTTCACCTTCTCGGTGAAGGACAGCAACGGCGCCTTCGACAGCACGCCGAACAAGCTCACCGTCAACGTCACCCCGGTCAACGACGACCCCGTGGCGGTCAACGACAACTACCTGGTCGGCGGCCTGCAGGGCAACTACTGGGGCTACCGCGAAGGCACCGACGGCAGCAACCTGACCAGCCTGAGCATGATCAGCGCCTTCATCGCCAAGACCGCCCCCAGCGCCACCTTCACCGCCACGGCGCTCAACTACGGCAACGGCGTGAGCAGCGACCTGGGCGGCGACCAGCAGCTGCAGAAGTTCCTCGGCAGCGACGCCACCTCGCTCAGCACCGACCCGGCCAATACCTCCGACGCCATCGTCCAGCTCACCGGGCTGGTCAACCTCGCCGCCGGTAACTACACGTTCAGGGTGACGGCGGACGACGGCTTCAGCATCCGCATCGACGGCGTGGAGGTGTTCAAGTACGACGCCAACCAGAGCCCGACGGCCCGCGTGTCGGACAGCTTCACCATCGCCCAGGGCGGCAACCACCAGATCGAGATCCTCTACTGGGACCAGGGCGGCAACGCCCAGCTGAAGGTCGAGCTGGCCCCCGCTGGCGGCAGCTACAGCGTGCTCGGCGGCAGCAGCCTGAGCCACCCGCTGGCCGAACTGGTGACCAACGAGGACACCGCCCTGACCATCGCCGCCAAGACCCTGCTGGGCAACGACAGCGACGTCGACGGCGACAGCCTGTCCATCCTCAGCGTGCAGGGCGCGGTCAACGGCACGGTGAAGCTGGAGAACGGCAACGTCGTCTTCACCCCGGCCAAGGACGTCAACGGCACCGGCAGCTTCACCTACACCGTCAGCGACGGCCACGGCGGCACTTCCACCGCCACCGTGACCGTCGGCATCAACGCGGTGAACGATGCGCCGGTGGCCAAGGCCGACAGCGCATCGACCCAGGAAGACAAGCCCGTCACCCTCAACGTGCTGGCCAACGACAGCGACGTCGACGGCGACACCCTGAGCGTCACCAGCGCCTCCGCCACCAATGGCAGCGTGACGCTGAACAGCGACGGCACCCTGACCTACACGCCCAAGGCCAACTTCAGCGGCAGCGACACCATCAGCTACACCATCAGCGATGGGCACGGTGGCACCGCCAGCTCGACTGTGGCGGTCAGCGTCACGCCGGTGGCCGACGTGCCGCTGCTCAACAGCGGCAGCATCTTCGCCCTCAACCCCGGCGCCACCAGCATCAGCACCACCCAGGCGATCAGCCAGGCCAACCTGGAGACCGAGACCGGCCTGAGCTCCGGGGCCCTGGACGGCATGAACCCGCCCAGCGGCGCCCTCACCCATACGGGCAACGTCAACGTCATCGACGGCTCGCTGACCAGCTCGGACTACTCGCTCAAGGCCGGCACCCAGGTCAGCTTCGCCTGGACCTTCACCAACGGTGAAAACTCCAGCAGCGAGATCAGCAACGGCTTCAACGACATAGTCGCGCTGGTGGTCACAGGCCCCGACGGTGTCCGCCAACTGATCCAGGTGACCTCCTCCGAGCAGCGCGGCGCCAGCGTCAACGGCAGTGGCGTACAGACCTACACCGCCACCAGCAGCGGCGACTACCACTTCGACTGGCTGGTGCTCAACGGCGGCGACGCCGACAAGGACTCCAGCCTGAGCCTGGGTGCACCGACCTTCACCCTGGGCGGCAAGACCTACGGCGCGCCGATCGACGTCGGCATCAACGCCGCCCTGAGCGACACCGACGGCTCGGAAAGCCTCTCGGTGAAGATCACCGGCGTCCCCAACGACGCCACCTTCACCAGCGGCACCCACAACGCCGACGGCAGCTGGAGCTTCACCGAGGCGCAACTGCACGACCTGCAGCTGCTGCCGGCCAGCGGCTACAACGGCACCCTGACCCTGGGCGTCACCGCCATCGCCACCGAGTCCGACGGCAGCACGGCCAGCGCCACGCAGACGCTGAGCATCACCGTCGCCTCGACCACCACCAACTCGTTCTCCGGCACCACCGGCAACGACCTGATGCACGGCTACGGCAGCACCGACACCCTCAACGGCGGCGACGGCCACGACATCCTCTACGGTGGTGCGGGCAACAGCACCCTCAATGGTGGCAGTGGCAACGACACCCTGTACGGCGGCCTGGGCAACGACACCCTCGACGGTGGTAGCGGCAACGACCTGCTGATCGGCGGCAAGGGCAACGACACCCTGACCGGCGGCACAGGTGCCGACACCTTCCTCTGGCGTGCCGGCGATACCGGTAACGACACCATCACCGACTTCAAGCCCGGCGATGGCGACCGCATCGACCTGGTGGACCTGCTGCCGGATGCCGCGCACAACGACATCCTCAGCTACCTGAAGGTGGACACCGCGACCTCGACCCTGCAGATCAGCACCACCGGCCAGGTGAACAGCTCGACCGACGTGACCATCAAGCTCACCGGCGTCGACCTCAAGACCTACGGGGCGACCTCGGCGGACATCGTCAAGTCGCTGGTGGCCGGCGCCGACCCGCTGGTGAAGACCGAGCACCACTGAGCCCGCGCGGCGGCGCCCCTCCGGCGCCGCCGCGTACCCCACCCCCTGATGGAGACGAGGCGATGCCTTACATCCAGCGTGACGCCGAAGGCCGGCTGATACGCGTCGAAAGCGCCGCCTTCGCCGGCATGAGCGGCAGCCTGGCCGACGGCGACGAGGAAGTGCGCGCCTGGCGCGAGGCCGAATCCAGCCTGCACCAGCTGCAGCAGAGCGACCTGGAGATGATCCGGGTGCTGGAGGACCTGATCTCGGTGCTGATGGCCAAGGGCGTCATCCGCATCACCGACCTGCCCGAGGCGGCGCGCTCCAAGCTGCTCAGCCGCACCCAGGCACGCGAGGCGCTGGGCGGCCTGCACCGGCTGATCGACGAGGACGAGGATGGCGGGTTGATCTGACGCGCAAAATCGCGGACGGAGTCCGCTCCTACGACGATGTGTCCTGGAACCGTAGGAGCGGACCTTGTCCGCGATTTGGCGGATAACGCCGCAGGCGTTATGCGCCCTACGGGGAACCCGGGAGCCTCGTGGTTCCGCATCGCGCCGGAGGGTCGCGGGAATGACGGAGGTGTGAGGATGACGCCGGCCTTTCCTCTCGCAGAGGACAGCCCCCTCTCCCGCTTGCGGGAGAGGGTTGGGGTGAGGGCGCTCTTGAGCCCAACGCCTATGTCATAGGATGGCCTGGGCGCCGGCCTTGCCGGCGAAATCGCGGATAAGATCCGCTCCTACAGGTTGCCGGGAAACACGTACGCGTAGGGCGAATAACCGTTCGCGGTTATCCGCCGTTGGCCGTAACACCGGAGCCCGGATAATGGCGGATAACGCCGTAGGCGTTATGCGCCCTACGGGTGCCGATACGCCGTGCCCTTGCAGGAGGCACGTACGCGGAGGGCGCATAACCGTTCGCGGTTATCCGCCGCCGGCCATAACACCGGGCTCACCCCTTCCCCCACGGCCTCGGCGCGCCGAACAGCTGCCCCTGCACGCCCTGGATGCCCATCCCCCGCAGCACGCGGAACTCCGCCTCGGTCTCGACGCGCTCGGCGATCAGCGGCAGGTCGATGCTGTGCGCCGCATGCTGCATGGCTTCGATGAACAGGCGCTTGTCGTTCTCCACGTCGATGGCGCGGATGTGGCTGCCGTCGATCTTCAGGTAGGCCAGGCCCAGGCGCGCCAGGTTGCCGATCATGCTGAAGCGGCCGCCGAAGTGCTGTAGCGCCAGGCCGTAGCCCAGCTCGCGCAGGCGCCGGGTCAGCGCCTCCAGGGCGGCCTGGTCGGGCAGTTGGTCTTCTTCCAGCTCCAGCACCAGGCGGCCGCCGTATTGCGGGTGCTGGCGCAGGCGTTCGAAGGCCCGGGCCAGGGCGCGTTCGTCGCGCAGCAGCGCGCCCGAGAGGTTCAGCGCCAGCACCTGGTCGTGGCCGGCCAGGTGCGCCAGGGTCAGGTCGAGCATCAGCAGGTCCAGCTGCGCCGACCAGCCGAAGCGCTCCAGCCAGGGCAGGAAACGCCCCGCCGCCAGGCTGCCGCCCTGCCCGTCTGGCAGGCGCGAGAGCACCTTGTGGTGCAGCACCAGCTCAGCGTCCTCGCAAGCCACCACCGGCTGGAAGTACAGCTCGAAGCGCTTATCGCGCAGCGCCCGCTCCAGCAGTTGGTGCCAGCTGTGGCGCGCATCGGCCAGCGGCGTCGGCTCGCCGTCCAGCCGCGCCCAGGCGCAGTGCTGCTGGCGCTCGGCCTGGGCCAGGGCCTGGTCGACGCCCTGCATCAGGCTCGCCGGCGCCTCGCCGGGGTGGAACGGCACCAGGCCGATGGCCGCGACCCGCGGCTGGTCGCTGGCGCCAGTGCTGGCCAGGCTGGCGAGCATGCCCTCCAGGCGCGTGGCCAGTTGCTCGGCCTCCTCTTCCAGCAGCCCCGGGGCCAGCAGGGCAAACTCGCCGCCGCGGGTACGCGCCAGGGTACGCCCGGCGCCCAGGCCCTGGCTGGCACGCTGCAGTTGCTCGGCCACCGCCTTGAGCAGGGCGTCGGTACGCTGGCCGCCCAGGCGCTGGTTGAGCCCGGCTAGGTCGAGCACCCGCAGCAACAGCAGGTAGCCGCTGCTGACCTGGTCCTCGGCGCTCAGCCGCGCCTGCAGCTGCAGGTCGAAGAAGCGCCGGTTGCCCAGCCCGGTCAGGCTGTCCTGGTAGGCCTCGTCGCGCAGCCGCTCGCTGCGCTCGGCCTGCTCCTGGAACAGCGCCTTGAGCTTCTCCACCATCTGGTTCATCGCCTGCACCACGCGGCGCAGCTCCGGGGTGCGCGGCAGTTCCGGCAGGCTGAGGAATTCGCGGCGGGCGATGGCATGGGACTGCGCCACCATGTAGTCCAGCGGGCGCAACTGGCGGCGCAGCAGCCAGGCGCCGAGCAGCGCGCTGGCCACCCCGCACAGCAGCAGCCAGCCGAGGCTGCCCAGGGCGCTCTGCCAGAGCTTGGCGATGGCGAACATCGGGTGGCTCACCACCTCCACCCGCGCCGCCTGGGTCCAGCCGCGGCTGACCACGGCGTCGCCGCCGGCCGCGGGCAGGCCGATCAGCGCAACGAACCACTGCGGCGCGCCCGAGGCCACGGCGTCCGGCACGCCCTGGCGCTCCACCATCACCTTGCCGGTGGCCAGGTCGACCACGCGGATGCGCTCGAAGTAGCCGCTGTCGAAGATCGAGCTGACCATCAGCTCGACCATCGCCGGGTCGTCGATGTGCGGGGTGAGCGACAGCCCCAGCGCCGTGGCGGCGTCCTGGGCGTGGGAGCGCAGCTGGTTGACGTACTGCTCGCGGGAGCTTTCCAGGCCCACCATGAAGCTGCCGCCGAAGGCCACCACCAGGAACAGGCAGATGGCGACCAGGAGTTGTTTGAACAGGGACATCTCGACTCCGCTACTCGCGCGAGGGGAACCCCTCGGCCTCCATTTTCCGCAACAGGTCCTGCCAGCGCGACAGCCGCTTGCTGTCGCCCACCTGCTTGTCCGCGCCGGCGTTGGCCAGCCACAGCCCCTCGCCGTTGAAGGCGTACACCGGCTGCAGGTCGTCGCGCTGCGAGGCCGGCAGGATGCTGCCGATCAGATTGTCCAGCACCAGCGGCACCGCTTGCGGCCGCGGGTAGTAGGTCAGCACCATGTGCGCCTGGTTCAGGCGCAGCGCCTTGACGTAGGTGATGCGCAATTTCTGCGCCGGCACGCCGAGGTGGCGCAGGCTCACGTACTTGGCGATGGCGAAGTCCTCGCAATCGCCGGCCCCCTTGGACAGGGCCTCCACCGGCGTGGCCCAGTAGTCCACCTGGTGCCACAGGCCGAGGTCGTCGGTGAAGCGCAACTGGCGGTTGAAGAAGTCGTTGACCGCCCGCAGTTGCTGTTGCTCGTCGGCCCCCGCCTCGTCGGCCAGCATGCGCTGCCAGGCCTCGATGCGTGCCCGGCCGGGCCCCAGGGGGCCATACAGCGCCTCGGCGCGGCGGGCGATCAGGGTGAAGTCCCAATCCGCCGCAAGCCACCCCGGGAGCCATGCGAAGGTACCGCTCACGACCATGGCGGCCAGCCACGGCAAGCGCCGCCGCAAGCCCCCCATTCGCCCGTTCGACAACATCGTCACTTCCTGCCAGCGGACCATCCGGCGCCCCATGGGGGCCGGCGCCGCATGGTGCGGGCTGGCGCGGGAAAAGGCAATGGCAATATGAAATCATCCGTTCCCCGGAGCGTTCGCGCCAATGCCTGAAGAGCCTGTTCGAGCCGCACCTGTAACAGCCCGGACAATACTTGTCGCCAAATGAAAACAGTCAGGCCGAGGCAACTTCCAAAGCCCTGTCCGCCCGACAGGAAAGCCCGTCCTAGAGGCCGCGGAGCAACATGACCATTCGGTCATGAAATACTTCCGCAAGCACTCATTCATCTAATGCATATACCTCAGAAACTTCCTTAAGGAATTGATGTAACAAATCTGAGCAACTTCACGATTCCTGACTAGGCTAAGGGCCAGGAAATGCTCGCGTTAGAAGTCCGGGCGTTGTTTTCGATCGCTGACGATTTCCGATGTGGGTATTCGTATGGACATGCCGAAACCGAGCCACCTGGCTGCCGCTTTCCGTCCCCGTGGCCAGGCCCTGGCGCTGGAGCCCAGGATCCTCTTCGATGGCGCCGCCGCATCCGCCGCCGCCGACCAGCAACACCACGACACCGACCCGGCCGGCCAGGCCGACGCCAGCCACACGCCCAGCACCCCGGACGCCCAGGCCGCAGCAGCCAAGGCCCCGGGCCAGTCGCGCACCCTGGTGGTGCTGGACAGCCGGGTGGAGAACCGCGAGCAGCTGACCGCCAACCTCGCCGCCAACGTCACCACCCTGGTGGTGGACGCCGGCCAGGACGCCCTGGCCGCCATCAGCGCCACCCTGGCGCAGCTGGGCAAGGTCGACTCGATCCAGATCTTCTCCCACGGCGCCTCCGGCCAGTTCACCCTGGGCAACCAGACCTTCACCGCGGCCAACCTCGACCAGTTCGGCAGCACCCTGAGCGGCTGGCATGGCGAGCTGCAGGCCGGCGCGGACATCCAGCTCTATGGCTGCGCCGTGGGCGCCGGCTCCGCCGGCCAGGCCCTGGTCGACCGCCTGGCGCAATGGACCGGCGCCGACGTCGGCGCCTCCAGCAACGCCACCGGGGCGGGCTCGGCCGGCGGCGACTGGAACCTGGAGGTACACCACGGCGACCTGGACAAGAGCATCGCCCTGTCCGCCAGCACCCTGGCCAGCTTCCAGGGCCTGCTGGCCGACGCCGCGCCGACGGTGAGCATCGGCATGCCCGACAGCGACGTGCTGATCGGCGACCAGTTCACCTTCACCGTCGACCTGAGCAACGCCTCCAGCCAGGTCGGCTACGCGCCCTACATCGACCTGTTCCTGCCGGCCACCGGCAAGGACGGCGACGACGGCATCAGCTTCGTCAGCGCCACCTACCTGGGGCAGACGGTGAAATCCTTCGTCGTCACCTTCGACGCCAACGGCAACGCCACCCACCCGCTGGCCAAGGGCGCGGACGGCAATCCGCTGGTGATCACCGCCGCCAGCGTCGGCATGCGTCCGGGCGACCAGATGGTGGTGCTGCAGGTGCCCTACGCCAGCGTGTCCCAGGACCAGCCGACCATCTCCCTGCAGATCACCGCGCGGCTGAGCAACCTGGCCGACACCAGCCTCACCGGCGGCAACCCGGACCTGACCATCAGCGCCCGCGGCGGCTTCGAGTACGGCAACGACTCGCTGAACAACCCCACGGTCGACCCCAGCCTGGTGGAGGCCACCCTGCACCCGCTGCTGGTCCACCCGACCCTGGTCGACCTCACCCAGAGCATCGACATGACCGAGGGCGAGACCGCCACCGGCCCCAACTTCACCCACAACCAGACAGTCACCGTCACCCCGGCCAGCGGCCAGACGCTGCACAACGTGGTGGTCACCCAGAGCGTGCCGGGCGACGTCCAGGTCACCGCCATCACCCCCGGCGCCGGCGGCACCCTGACCTCCATCACCCTGCTCGACGGCACCGTGCTGACCAACCCGGCGGCGATCGCCGCGGCCATCGCCAGCGACAGCATCTTCATCACCTCCTACAGCATCACCTACGCCACCCTGAGCGCCCCGACCACCTCCACCGTCACCTTCTACGTGCCGGAAGTGGGCGCCGACGGCAACGCCGTGCTCGACCCCGCCACCGGCAACCCGGTGACCATCGACTTCGGCGCCCCCAGCGCCACCGGCCAGTGGACGCCGCTGGACCCGCGCGACCTGACGCCGCCAGCCACCGACGTGGACTTCAGCGCCACCGGCGACGGCACCGGCGGCGAGTTCGTCGCCAAGGCCATCACCCTGCAGAAGCAGGCGGTGCTGCAGACCGACGTCGGCACCACCGGCCTGAGCCCGGGCGACACCCTGCGCTACGTGCTCAACGTGGCCCTGTCGGACTACTTCGCCTTCGGCGAGAACCTCCTGCGCGAAGGCCAGTTCACCATCACCGACACCCTCGCCGACGGCCAGACGCTGACCGGCCCGCTGACCATGGCCGTCAGCCAGAACGGCGCCACCGGCACCATCAACCTGCTCTACACCGCCACCGCCAACGCCGACGGCACCACCACCATCGTCATCGACATCGGCGAGTCGTTGCGCCAGGCCTCGGAGCTGCTCGGCGCGCTGTTCGGCGACCTGGCCTTCGACGACGTGCAGACCGCCGCCACCACCGCGGTGATCAGCTACAACGTCTTCATCAACCAGGCCTACACCTCGACCTACCCGCAGAGCGAGATCAACGAAGGCGACAGCTTCGGCAACAACGCCACCGTCACCGCCACCGTGCTCGAGGACGTGGTCAACATCGGCGGCGACCAGAGCGACGGCTCCAGCACCAGCAGCACCATCGCCACCAGCCAGGTGGACATCGACATCGTCCAGGTCAACGGTGGCACCCCGCCGGCCTCCGGCGAACTGCGCCCGGGCGACCTGGTGACCTTCCAGCTGTCCTACGACCTGGTCACCGGCGACTACGAGAACTTCCAGCTCACCGCCTACCTGCCGCTGCCGCTGCTGGACGTGAGCAGCCTTGGCACCCTGGTCCAGGGCAATGGCGTCAACCAGTGGAACTTCGGTGCCGGCGACAGCGACCCGGGACGGGCGGTCACGGTGTCCGTCGGCCCCGGCAACTCCATCGTGTTCGACTTCGGCGACTACCAGATCAGCCAGATCGCCGGCGGCAAGATCGTCGTCACCTTCACCCTGCGCGTCGGCGACCAACCCTTCGCCGACCAGCGCTCGCTGGACGTGCTGGCGCAGTCCAGCCAGACCACCACCATCAACCAGACCCCGCTGCTGTCCTCGGACGTCGAGGAAGTGGTATCCATCGCCGAGCCGGTGCTGGACATCAAGCACGGCGTGGTCTCCAGCAGCAACGGCACGGTCACCGGCACCAGCGGCACCTGGACCGCGCCGGGCACCGGCGGCAAGCCCTTCAGCGGCAACGTCACCGACCTTGCGGCGATCAACGGCGACGTCAGCGGCATCGACGCCGGCGACACCCTGCGCCTGGCCACCGCCATCGAGAACAGCGGCGGCGGCGGCGCCTTCGACGTGGTCACCAGCATCACCCTGCCGCCGGACCTGGCCTTCGTCGGCGGCAGCCTGGCCGCGGCCAACCTGCAGATCTACCGCGGCGACGGCACCCTGCTGCAGTTGAACGTGGACTACAGCGTCTCGGGCAACACCATCACCTTCCTCGACGCCGGGGCCGTGGCCACGCTGCTGCCCGGGCGGTCCGGCACCGCCGCCGACAACAGCGGGCAGAACATCGTCGTCATCACCTACGACGTCACCGTCAACACCTCGGTGGCCGCCAGCCGCACCCTGCAGAGCACGGCGAGCCTGTCCCATTACGCCAGCGTCGAGGGCGGCAGCGACTTCCTCCCCGGCGCCGACCTCACCGAGCTGGCCAACCAGCAGGTGGCCGCGCCGGTGATCAGCAAGGTCTTCGCCGGCGGCAGCCTGGACGACGGCGACTCCAGCGCCAGCCACACCACCGGCAGCAACCTGGTGGTCGGCGAGAGCATGCTCTACGACATCGTCGTGCGCCTGCCCGAGGGCAGCACCAGCAACCTCAGCATCGACGACCTGATCCCGCCGGGCATGCGCCTGGACACCAGCTTCAACGGCGGCCTGGGCTACCAGCTGATCCTCACCGCCGCGGGCAGCGGAGGCAGCCTGGCCCAGGACTTCGCCGGCAACGTGGTGATCAGCGGCATCGCCGGCGTCGGCGGCACCCTGGGCGCCGACGGCGTCGACGCGCGCTTCAGCTTCAGTGCCTTCGCCACCAGCGCGGACAACAACACCGGCAACAACACCTTCGTCATCCGCGTGCAGCTGGTGGCCAGCAACGTCATCGGCAACCAGGCCAACAAGTCGCTGCAGAACAGCGCCAACCTGCACTACCAGGACCCCGACGGCGACACGCCCAACGGCGCCACGCCGCTGGACCGCCAGGTCGACCTCAGCGGCGGCGCGCCGACCGTCACCCTGCGCGAGCCCACCCTGCAGGTCACCCAGACCGTCGACACCACACCCGACTTCGGCGGCTTCGACGAAGGCGACGTGGTGGACTTCACCATCACCATTCGCAACGGCAGTGGCGCCAACGACTATGCCGCCTTCGACATCAGCCTGCTGGACACCCTGCCCAGCGAGCTGGACGGCGTGACCATCACCGGTGTCATCTACTCGGGCGCCACCAACAACGGCGGCGTCGACTTCGTCATCCAGGGTGGCCAGCTGGTCACCGCCAGCGGCGCCAACATCGACATTTCCAAGGGCGGCAGCATCGTCCTGCACCTGCGCGGCACGGTGAACGCCAGCGCCGCCGGCCAGGCGGTGTTCAGCAACGTCGCCCAGGTGCAGTGGACCAGCCTCGACGGCGCCAACGCCGGCGAACGCACCGGCGCCGACGGCGTGCTCGATGGCGGCACCCTGAACGACTACCGGCTGAACTCCATCCTGCCCTTCCCGGTCAGCAACGGCATCCGCATCTCCCACGTCGGCGGCATGCAGGACACCCCGCCGCCCACCAACGGCAGCGGCGCAACCGACACCTCCGGGATCACCGAGACGGTGGCCGTGGGCGAGGTGATCCGCTACCGCGTGGCGGTGCTGGTGCCCACCGGCGACAACCCCAACTACCAGATCCGCATCGAGCTGGCCGCCGGGCTGGAGTTCATCCCGGCCGACCTGAACAACATCCTCATCGCCCTGGTGTCGAGCAACCTCAACGGGCTGTCCAGCGACGCCACCCTGGTCACCGGCGGCAGCATCTGGATGCAGGGCAACCAGAACAGCGCCGTGGCCCAGCCGCTCAACGCCGACCTCAGCGGCGTGGTGCCCAGCGGCCTGTTCGACGGCAGCCGCGTGACCATCGTGACCAACCCCGACGGCAGCCAGACGGCGACCTTCAACCTGGGCAACCTGACCAACACCGAGACCAGCGACGCCGACATCGAAGGCGTGGTGCTGGAGTTCAACGTGCGCGTCACCAACGTGGCCAGCAACCAGAGCAGCGCCAGCCTCGGCGTGCAGGCCTTCGAGCACGTCGGCCTGCCCGGCGAGGACGTCGACCGCGGCAAGAGCGACATCCTCTTCGAGCGCGTGGTGGAGCCGGGCTTCACCGGCCTGGACAAGCAGGTCATCGACATCCTGCCGGGCGTCGGCACCACGACCACCACGGTCTCGGTGAGCTTCACCCAGAACGGCGAGATACCGGCCTACAACGTGCACCTGCAGGACCAGTTCCCCAACGGCAGCAACTACCAGGTGCAGAGCATCCTGATCAACGGCGCGGCGCTGAACCTGGCCAGCCTGCCGGCGGGCATCAGCGTCAGCGCCAACGGCGCCATCTCCATCGACTTCGACCGCCTGGCGGTGGGTGACAAGGTGCAGGTGATCTACACCGTCACCGTGCCCAACACCGTGGTCCCGGACAACGCGGCCAGCGCCGCGGTGCTGACCTGGACCAGCCTGCCGACCGCCTTCGAGACCGGCGGCTGGGGTGGCTCGCTGCCCGGCACCGGCGGCAGCGCCGACGGCGAACGCACCGGCCAGGACGGCACCGCCGGGCTGAACAACTACGTGCTCAGCGAAGGCGCCGGCCTGGGCCTGGTGCAGGGCACCCTGTGGGACGACACCCCGTCGGCGGACAACAGCACCACGCCCGACGGCACCGGCTTCGCCGGGCTGACCGTGCAGCTGACCTGGGCCGGCGCCGACGGTATCTTCGGCAATGGCGACGACCGCGTGTTCAGCACCCTCACCGACGCCAACGGCCACTACGAGTTCGCCCTGCTGCCGGCCGGCAACTACCTGATCGTGGTGCCGCAGAACTTCCAGCTCAGCGCCACCAACCGCTTCCACGTGCGCATCGATACCGACACCGGCACCAGCGCCAGCGGCCTGGGCAGCGTCAACGTCGCCCTGGGCGAAGGCGCCAGCGGCACCGCCGACGCCGGCTACGTGCACATCAACGAGGCACCGATCAATACCCTCGCCGGGCAGCACGGCCAGGAAGACACGGTGCTGCACCTGGGCGGCCTGGCCGTGGCCGACTCCGACGCCGGCAGCGGCATCCTCAGCATCACCCTCACGGTGCAGCACGGCGTGCTCTGGCAGAGCGCCACGACGCCGGCGCCGAACGCCACGCCGCCCGGCGGCGCCAGCAACACCCTGGTGCTCACCGGCACCCTGCAGCAGCTGAACGTGCTGCTGTCGCAGGTCTATTACAAGGGCAACCAGGACTTCAACACCTTCCGCGACGGCGAGACCCTGACCATGGAAACCCATGACCAGGGCAACTTCGGCGACGCCGACAACGATGGCATTCCCGGGCAGCCGGGGGACGACCTGGTCGACATCGACACGGTGCAGATCATCGTCGACCCGGTCAACGACGCGCCTGTCGCCAACCCCGACACGGCCGACGCCATCGAGGCCGGCGGCACCAACAACGGCACCCCCGGCAGCAACCCCAGCGGCAACGTGCTGACCAACGACACCGACGTCGACATCGCCACCAACAACGACGTGCTGCGGGTGATCAGCGCCGGGCCCCAGGGCGGCAACCAGCAGAGCGTGCCGGCCAACGCCTTCACCCTGGTCGGCGGCACCTACGGGACGCTGGTCATTTCCGCCGCCGGCGGCACCACCTACATCGTCGACAACAACAACCCGGCAGTGCAGGCGCTCAGGCTGTCCGGGCAGACGCTGACGGAAACCTTCACCTACACCATCAGCGACATCGCCGGCGCCACGGCCACCTCGACCATCACCATCACCATCCACGGCGCCAACGACACCCCGGTGGGCGTCAACGACGAAGCCACCGCGGTGGAGGCCGGCGGGGTGGACAACGGCAGCGGGGGCGTGAACCCCAGCGGCAACGTGCTGACCAACGACACCGACGTCGACAGCCCGGCCAACGGCGAGACCAAGGCCGTCACCGGCATCCGCAACCTGCGCGAGTCGGCCTCCGGCGGCATCACCGACGTCGTCGACGGCACCCCGACGGTCATCGCCGGCACCTACGGCACCCTGACCATCAACGCCGACGGCAGCTACACCTACGTAGTGGACAACGACAACACCGCGGTGCAGCGCCTGGTGCCAGGCGACCAGCTGTTCGAATACTTCACCTACCGCGTCACCGATGCCGGTGGCCTGAGCGACCTGGCCGAGCTGCGCATCACCCTCAACGGCGCCTACGACAACCCGGTGGCCAGCGACGACCAGGCCTCGGCCCAGGCCGCCGCCACCAACGACCCCACGCTGGAAAGCAACCCCAGCGGCAACGTCATCCTCTTCCCCAGCCGCCCGGGGCCGGCCACCCAGCCCGGCGGCAACGGCGTGGACAGCGACGTCGACCGCGTCGACCGGCCCAACACCAACCTGCACGTCACCGGCATCAGCTCGGCCACCGAGCTGTCCAACCCCGGCATGACACTGGTGGCCGCGGACAGCACCTCCACCAGCAACGGCACCGTGATCCAGGCCACCTACGCCGAGCAGAACGGCGCCCAGATCACCGACCCGGATTCCTTCGGCGCCCTCACCATAGGTGCCGACGGCTCCTTCACCTTCGACGTCAACAGCGACAACGCCACCATCCAGGGCCTGGCCGCCGGGCAGACCATCCAGGTCATCTACACCTACGAGATCACCGACACCGAGGGCCTCACCGACCGCGCCCAACTGGTCATCACCATCCGCGGGGTGAACGACCCGCCGGTAGCCCAGGTGGTGGTGGCCACCGCCGTGGAAAAAGGCGGGGTGAACAACACCTCCCCCGGCAGCGACCCCAGCGGCGACATCACCCTCAACGCCACCGACCCGGATGGCGACCCGATCAGCGTGGCCACGGTGAACGGCACCCCGCTGTCGAGCACCGGCCCCACCATCATCGACGGCACCTACGGCACCCTGACCATCAACGTCGATGGCACCTACAGCTACGCCCTGAACAACGCCAACCCCGACGTCGAGGCGCTGCGGCTGGACACCGACCGCCTGTTCGAGGGCTTCACCTACACCCTCACCGACGGCGAGGGCGGCTTCTCCGAGCCGTCCTTCCTGCTGATCGTCATCCACGGCCAGAACGACAACCCCGTGGCCCGCGACGACAGCGCCGCCGCGGTGGAGGCCGGCGGCATCAACAACAACCAGCCGGGCGTCGACCCCACCGGCAACGTGCTGCTCACCGACCCGGCCGGGCCGGGCAACGACAGCGACGTCGACGCCCCGGCCAACGGCGAGACCACCAGCGTCAGCGCCGTGCGCACCGGCGCCGAGTCCGGCAGCGGCAGCGCCGGCAGCCTGGGCGTGGAGCTGCGCGGCCAGTACGGCTGGCTGACGCTCAACGCCGACGGCAGCTACCGCTACCGCCTGGACAACAGCGACCCAAGGGTGCAGGCCCTGCGCAGCAGCGCCGACCAGCTGGTCGACACCTTCACCTACACGGTGATCGACACCGCCCAGGCCACCGACCAGGCCACCCTCACCATCACCATCAGCGGCGCCAACGACACCCCGGTGGCGCAGAACGACAGCGCCACCGCCATCGAGGCCGGCGGCCTGAACAACGGCACGCCCGGCAGCAACCCCAGCGGCAACGTGCTGGGCAACGACAGCGACGTGGACGCCGGCGACGTGCTCAGCGTGGCCGGCTTCCGCCAGGGCGTCAGCATCGGCACCGTGGGCAGCGCCTTCGCCGCCACCTACGGCACCCTGACGCTCAACGCCGACGGCAGCTTCAGCTACGTGCTGAACAACGCCGACCCGCGGGTGCAGGCCCTGCGCACCGCCGGCGACACCCTGCAGGAAGTCTTCACCTACACCCTGCGCGACCTGGCCGGCGCCACCACCACCGCCACCCTGACCATCACCATCCAGGGTCGCGACGACAACCCCCTGGCGGTGGACGACAGCGCCGAGGCCATCGAGGCCGGCGGGGTGAACAACGGCACCCCGGGCAGCAACCCCAGCGGCAACGTGCTGACCAACGACACCGACGTGGACGCCGGCGACAGCAAGACGGTCGACGGCATCCGCACCGGCACCGAGGCCGCCAACGGCACCTTCACCGCGGTCAACGGCAGCCAGGTGATCGCCGGCCAGTACGGCGTGCTGACCCTCGGCGCCAACGGCGCCTTCAGCTACGTGCTGAACAACCAGGACGCCCGGGTACAGGCGCTCAAGGCCGGCGAGACGCTGGTGGAAACCTTCAGCTACCGCATGCACGACACCGCCGGGGCCACCGACATCGCCCAGATCACCCTCACCATCCGCGGCGCCTACGACACCCCGGTGGCCAACGACGACCTGGACCTCGCCCTGGCCGCCAAGCCGGACATCAGCGACGGCTTCGACCCCAGCGGCAACGTGCTGGACAACGACACCGACGTGGACGCCGGCGACAGCAAGAACGTCAGCGGCATCCGCAGCGGCCAGGAAAGCGCCGGCGGCACCCTGCAGGCGGTGAGCGCCGGCACCAGCAACGCCAACGGCACCATCGTCAACGGCCTCTACGGGCAACTGATCATCGGCGCCGACGGCACCTACACCTACCACGTCGACAACAGCAACCCGGCCGTGCAGGAGCTGGGCCTGCTGGAAACCCTCAGCGACTACTTCACCTACGAAGTGCGCGACGGCGGCGGCCTGGTGGACCTGGCGCAACTGCACATCGTGGTGTTCGGCCTCAACTCGCCACCGGTGGCCAACCCCGACAGCGGCGACGCCACCGAGGCCGGCGGCCTGAACAACAACGTCCCCGGCGTGGACCCCGGCGGCAACGTGCTGAGCAACGACACCGACCTGGAGAACGACCCGCTGACCGTCACCGAGGTACGCACCGGCACCGACACCGGCACCCCGCCCGACGGCCTGGTGGGTGTGCCGCTGCCGGGCCGCTACGGCACCCTCACGCTCAACGCCGACGGCAGCTGGAGCTACCGGGTGGACAACGCCAACCCCGAGGTGCAGGCCCTGCGCATCGCCGGCCAGACATTGTCCGACGTGTTCACCTACACCATCGCCGACCGCTGGTTCACCACCAGCAGCACCCAGCTGGTGATCGTCATCCACGGCGCCAACGACACCCCCATCGCCCGGGACGACAGCGCCATCGCCGTGGAGGCCGGCGGGGTGAACAACGGCACCCCGGGCGTGAACCCCACCGGCAACGTGCTGGACAACGACCAGGACGTCGACGGCGTGGCCAACGGCGAGACGCGCCAGGTACTCACGGTGAGCAGCGAAACCGGCGCCGCGGCGAATGCCGGCAGCGTGCTGCAGGGCCGCTACGGCACCCTGCTGCTCAACGCCGACGGCAGCTACCGCTACGAGGTGAACAACGCCGACCCCGTGGTCCAGGCCCTGCGCACCGCAGGCCAGACGCTGCGCGAGGTCTTCACCTACCGCATGCGCGACACCGCCGGTGCCACTTCCGATGCGCGCCTGACCGTGGTCATCCAGGGCGCCGACGACAACCCGGTGGCGCGCGACGACGGCAACGTCGCCAGCGACCAGGTGGTGGCGCCCCAGGCCAGCGGCAACGTGCTGCCCAACGACAGCGACGTGGACGGCGGCGACGCCCTCACCGTGGTCGGCGTGCGCACCGGCGCGGAAAACGGCAGCGGCAGCGCCGGCGCCATCGGCCAGGTGCTCGCCGGGCGCTACGGCTTCCTGACCCTCAATGCCGACGGCAGCTACACCTACAGCATCGACATGACCAACCCCGAGGTGCTCGCCGCCGCCGGCCTGGGCCAGGTGCTGCAGGACATCTTCACCTACACCGTCGCCGACCTCGCCGGCGCCACCGACCAGGCCCAGCTGACCATCACCCTGGACATCGCCTCGCCGTACATCCAGCCACCGGCCGGCCCCTACTTCGGCGGGCGCTCCGGCGACCGCGCGCCGACGCCCGTCAACCTCGACCTGCAGCCGGCGATCTTCGTGCTGCCGGAGGTCGAGCGCATCGAACAGCGCCTCATGCAATCCATGTGGCACGTGGATGGCAACCGCGCCGACCTCTTCCTCACACCCGAGGTCGAGTCGCAGTCGGTCGGCGCGGGCCTTGGCCTGGTGCCCGGCCAGTACGTGGCCCAGGCAGTAGCCGAAAGCCGCAAGGCCAGCGAGCAGGAAATGGCCTGGATACTCGGCCGCCACGGCCGGGCCAACCTCAGCGCCGACGGCCTGCTCAGCGAGCCTTCGCTGTGGGCGCCGCGCGCCAGCGACCTGGTGCCGGCCGAGAAGCCCGCGCAGACCGCCCGCGGCTTCCGCGAGCAGCTACGCCAGGCCGCGCAACGCCGGGGCAGCGCCAACTGAATCAGGACCGACAGAGAAAACCACGCATGGATCAAGGAACGCTTATGCCGGGACATCGCCTCAAGGCCTTGAGTGCCATCATCGCCGTCAGCACTGCGCTCGCCGCCTGCTCCTCGCTGATGGAGTCCAAACCCTACGACGAACAGGAAATGCGCCAGCGCGTCATCGACGACCAGGCGCGCATGTACCGCGAGCAGGAAGCGGTGACCGCCCCCATCACCTTCTACGAGGCCGCCGCGCGGGCCCTCAAATACAACCTCGACTACCGCCTGAAGCTGCTGGAAAGCGCCCTGGCCGCCGACCTGCGCGACGTCACCGCCCACGAGATGCTGCCGCGCCTGGTGGCCTCGGCCGGCTACGCCGGGCGCAACAACGACTCCGGCGGCACCTCCATCGGCATCCAGGACCGTCAGGTCTCCCTGCGCCCGTCCACCTCCGAGGAGCGCTACCGCGACATCGACAGCCTGGGCCTGTCCTGGAGCCTGCTGGACTTCGGCGTGGCCTACTACCGCACCCAGCAGAAGGCCGACCAGATCCTCATGGCCGAGGAACGCCGCGAGCGCGTCGCCCAGAACGTCCTGCAAGACGTGCGCAACGCCTACTGGCGGGCCCTGGGCGCCCAGCGCCTGCTGCCGGAGGTGGACAACCTGCTGATGCGCACCCATCGCGCCCTGACCGCCGCCCGCGAGGCCGAGAACCAGGGCCTGCTGCCGCGCCAGGACATCCTCGCCTACCAGCGCGCCCTGCTCGACTCGGTGTACATGCTCACCGTGCGCCGCCAGGACCTGGAGTTCGCCCGCGCCGAGCTGGCCGCGCTGATGTCGCTGCCGCCGAACTCGAAGATGGTCCTGGCCGACACCCGCGAGCAGCCGCTGCCCATGGTCACCGGCAACGTCGAGAAGCTGGAGCAGCTGTCGCTGCAACACCGCCCGGAGATCATGGAGGAGTGGTACCGCAAGCGCGTCGACGAGAACGACCTGAAGATCGCCAAGGCCCAGCTGTGGCCCAACGTCAGCGTCAACTACGGCTACCAGTACGACTCCAACAAGTACCTGTACAACAACCACTGGAACGAGACCGGCGTGCAGGTCTCCATCAACCTGCTGCGCCTGCTGCAGTACCCGGCGCTGAAGACCGCCCAGCAAACCCAGGCCAAGACCGACGACATGCGCCGCACCGCGCTGTCCATGGCCATCCTCACCCAGGTCCGCGTCGGCCTGTTGCGCTACCAGCTGGCGCGCCAGGAGGTGGAGTTCGCCGACGACAGCCTGCGCGTCGACAAGAGCCTGCTGGACTACGCCCAGAAGGCCCGCAGCGCCGCCCTGGGCACGGAGCTCGAGCTGATCCGCGCCGAGGGCCGCTACCTGCTCTCGCGCTACCAGCGCGAGGCCGCCTACTCCGACGCCCAGGCCGCCTGGGGCCGGCTGTACAACTCGGTGGGGTTCTCGGTGCTGCCGGACAAGGTGGAAAACCACGACGTGAAGACCCTGGCCCGGGAAATCCAGCGCACCCTGGAGCAGGAGACCGGCAGCAACCTGCTGACCGCCAGCAACAGCACGGGCAACAGCACCCTCTCCAGCAGCAACGAAGGAAGCGCCAATGCCGCACAGCCGTAAGCCGTACCTGTCGTTCCTGCCCTGCCTGTTCCTCGCCCTGCTGCCGTCGGCGTTCGCCGCCGACGGCGACCCCGCCCTCCCGCCGCCGGCCGCCGGCGACGAACCCAACGCCATCCGCGTGCTGCTGGTGTCGGACCTGGAGACCACCCTGTCCAGCCAGATGAACGGCACCCTCGGCGAGCTCAAGGCCAGCCTTGGCCAGAAGGTCGCCAAGCAGGCCCTGCTGGCCCAGCTCGAATGCGTAGAGGTGCAGGCCCGCGCCAAGGTCGCCAGCGCCGAGCTGGGCATGGCCCGGCAGAACCTGGCGGCCAAGCGCAACCTGCAGAAGCTCGACGCCGCCGGCGAACTGGAAGTGGCCATGGCCACCACCGAGGTGAGCAAGGCCGAGGGCGCCCTCACCCTGGCCCGCGCCCAGGCCGGCTACTGCCAGATCCAGGCGCCCTTCGCCGGGCGCGTGGCCAAGGTCTACGTCAAGCCGTACCAGACCGTGCAGGCCGGCGCGCCGCTGTTCGACCTGGTCAGCGACGGCGCCCTCAAGGTGCGCCTGAACGTGCCCTCCACCCTGCTGCCGCGGCTGAAGCCGGGCATGCCCGTGGAGGTGGAGATCCACGAGACCGGCAAGCGCTACCCGGCCAAGGTCAGCGCCATCAACGCGCGGGTCGACGCCGTGGCCCAGACCGTCGAGCTGGAGGCGCGCCTGGATGCGGCCTATCCTGAACTGATCGCGGGGATGAGCGGTACCGCGCGCTTCCCCGATGCGCAAGAGTGAGCGGCCATGAGCGAGATGTTCCCGCCACCCCAGTTGCTGCTGAGCCTGGCCAACCTGCGCGACCGCGCCCTGGCCGCGGAGTCGCTGAACGCCCTGGCCTTCTCCATGGCCAACGACCTCTACGCCCTGCTGCGCTTCCACCAGGCGCTGGTGCTGGCCCAGCGCGGCCAGCAGCTGGAGCTGCTGTGCATCTCGGGCCTGGCGCGGCCCACCGAGGACTCGCCCTACCTGGTCTGGCTGCGCCGCGCCGGGCGCTGGCTGAGCGGCCAGGTGCAGGACGCCGCGCCGCGCTGGCTGCCCCGCGAGGCCCTGGAGGTGCCCGAGGACATCGCCGAAGGCTGGGCCGAATGGTGGCCCGGCGGGCTCTGGGTCATCCCCCTGCATGACCGCCACGGCCAGCGCCTGGGGCTGCTGGTGTTCCTCCTCGACGAAGCCCCGGCGCCCTCGGTGGAGAGCCTGCTGCAGGGCGTTTTCCAGACCTGGGCGCACTGCTGGGCCGCCTTCGGCAAGCCGCGCTCGCTGCGTTTCTGGCGCCCCGGCAAGCGCCAGCTGCTGCTCGCTGCGGTGGTGCTGGCGGTAATGCTGCTGGTGCCGGTGCGACAGACCGCGCTGGCCCCGGCCGAAGTGGTGTCGCGCAATGCCCAGGTGATCAGCTCGCCGATCGACGGGGTGATCGCCCGCATGCTGGTGCGGCCGAACCAGAGCGTCACGGTCGGCACCCCGCTGTTCGCCCTCGACGAGACCACCCTGCGCAGCCGCGCCGAAGTGCTGGCCAAGGAAGTCGCGGTGGCCGACGCCGAACTGCTGGCCGCCAGCCAGCGGGCCTTCGACAACCCGCAGAGCAAGGGCGAACTGGCGGTGCTCAACGGCACCGCGCGGCAGCGCCGCGCCGAGCTGGCCGCGGTGCAGGCGCAACTGGCGCGCACCACGGTGCTCTCGCCGCGCGCGGGGGTGGCGGTGTACAGCGACCCCAACGACTGGCTGGGCAAGCCGGTGGTCACCGGCGAGCGCATCCTCCAGGTCGCCGACCCCAGCCAGCCGGGCATGCGCATCCAGCTGCCGGTGGCCGACGCCATCGCCCTGGACAGCGGCGCGCCGGTCACCCTGTTCCTCACCGCCTACCCGCTGTCGCCGCTGCACGGCGAAATCCTCGAGACCAGCTACGAGGCGCGCCCCGGCGAGGACGGCGTGGCCTCCTACCGCCTGCTGGCCAGCGTCGAGGGCGCCCCGCAGCATGCCCGCCTGGGCCTGCACGGCACCGCCAAGCTCTATGGCGAGCGCGTGCCGCTGGGCTACTACCTGCTGCGCCGGCCCCTGGCCGCCGCCCGCGCCTGGACGGGCTGGTGATGGACGCCGCCCTCGAGGACCTGCCCACGCCGCCGCTGCGCGACGACCTCGACATCGCCGAGGCCGGCACCAACAGCGACGGCGAGCCGGCCTGGGTGATCCACGACAACGTCACCAACCGCTTCTTCCGCATCGGCTGGCTGGAGTTCGAATGCCTGCTGCGCTGGGAGCAGACGCCGCGGCGCATCGCCGAGGAGATCGCCGAGCAGACCGCGCTCAAGCCCGACGCCGAGCAGGTCCTGGGCTTTCGCGCGTTCCTCGAGCGCCACCAGCTGGTGCGCCCCGGCGCCCAGGCCCTGGAGCGCCTGCGCGAGGCCAGCGAGGGCAACCAGTGGTTGACCTGGAAGTGGTGGCTGCACCACTACCTGTTCTTCCGCATCCCGCTGCTGCACCCGCAGCGCCACCTGCGGCGCCTGGCCGGCGCCCTGGGCTGGCTGTTCCATCCCTTCACCGGCGTGCTGGTGGTGGGCCTGGGCCTGCTCGGCATCGTCCTGGTGGCGCACCAGTGGGACAGCTTCCGCCACGACGTGGTGGAATCCTTCTCCACCGAGGGCCTGCTCAGCTTCGCCCTGGCCCTGGTGGTGGCCAAGACCCTCCACGAGCTGGGCCACGCCCTGGTGGCCACGCGCCTGGGGCTGAAGGTGGCGCACATGGGCATCGCCTTCGTGGTGATGTGGCCGATGCTCTACACCGACACCGGCGAAAGCTGGAAGCTGCGCAGCTCGCGGCAACGCCTGGCCATCGCCAGCGCCGGCATCCTCACCGAGCTGGGCCTGGCCGGGCTCGCCACCCTGGGCTGGGCGCTGAGCGACCCGGGCCCGCTGCGCAACGCCCTGCTGTACCTGGCCACCACCAGCTGGGCGCTGTCCCTGGCGCTGAACGCCAGCCCCTTCATGCGCTTCGACGGCTACTTCATCCTCTCCGACCTGCTCGACTTCCCCAACCTGCACGAGCGCGCCACGGCCCTGGCCAAGGTCACCCTGCGGCGCAACCTGCTGGGCCTGGAGGAAGCCTGGCCGGAAGCCTTCCCGGCGCGCCAGCGGCGCCTGCTGGTGGCCTTCGCCATGGTCACCTGGGTGTACCGCCTGGTGCTGTTCCTCGGCATCGCGGTGACCGTCTACCTGTTCTTCTTCAAACTGCTCGGGATCTTTCTGTTCGCCGTGGAAATCTCCTGGTTCATCGTGCAGCCGATCTGGCGCGAACTGAAACACTGGTGGCAGCACCGCGGCGAAGTGCGCCGCGGCCGCCGCCACCTCTTCTTCCTCCTGCTGGCGGCCATCCTGCTGCTGGTGGCCATCCCCTGGCGCAGCCAGATCCACGCCGTGGGCCTGGCCCGCGCCGAGCACCAGGTGCGCCTCTACGCGCCCTTCCCGGCCCTGCTGCAGGAAGTGCGCAAGGCCGGCCAGGTGCAGGCCGGGCAGACCCTGGTAGTGCTCGACCAGCCGGACATCACTCTGCGCCTGGCCGGCAACGAGGCCAGCATGCAGGGCTACCGCGCCCGCCTGGCCGGCCTGCTGGCCGACCCCGCGGGCCTGGCCGAGGAAGCCGCCACCCGCCAGCGCTACGGCGTGCAGTTCCAGGAAGCCCGCGCCGCCCGCTCGGAAATCGCCCGGCTGAACCTGCAGGCGCCCTTCGCCGGCCAGTGGCTGGACCTCAACCCGGACTGGCACGGCGGCCAGTGGATCGGCACCCGCGAGCCCCTGGGCGTGCTCATCGACCCACGCAGCTGGCAGGTGGACGCCTACGTCGGCCCCGACGAGATCCAGCGCCTGGGCGAAGGCAGCCCGGTGCGCTTCTACCCCGAAGGCGTGCCCCGGGCGATCCCCGGCAAGGTCCTGCAGATAGGCACCACGCGCATCGGCCAGCTCGGCCAGCCGGCCCTGGCCTCCCGCCACGGCGGCCCCCTGGCGGTGCAGCCCCACGGCGACCAGCTGGTGCCCAGCAGCCCGCTGTTCCACGTGCTGGTGCAGCTCGACGAAGCCCCGCCGAACCTCCACGAGACCCGCGGCCACCTGCAGATCGAAGGCCAGCGCCGCAGCCTGCTGGCCGACGGCCTGATGCACCTGGCGGCGGTCTTCATGCGCGAAAGCGGGTTCTGAGCCGCTTTCGCTTCTCGCAGGAGCGAGGGGGACACTGTGCTCCTATCTCCCCATCGTCATTCCCGCGAACGCGGGAAACCAGTGGATTGGGGAGTGGTGTGGCGCGCCGCTCCGAGTGCGTTGATGTTTCTCGTTTCGCCCCCTCGGGCGAGTCGCTTTGGCTAGCCCATCGGGGCTCTCGCGACATCCATGTCGCATGACCTCCTGAGCGCCGGTTTCGCTCGGCCTTCTGAAGGGGCGTTCCGGTGCGCGCGGAGGTTTCTCTGGAAACCCGTAGGGCGCATAACGCCTACGGCGTTATCCGCCATCGTCGTCGGGCATCGGTGTTTGGGCTAACGGCGGATAACCGCGAACGGTTATTCGCCCTACGGACTTACCGGCTGACGCTGCGTTATCCGTGCACGCCGAACGGCCCCCTCTCCCTTCAGGGAGAGGGTTGGGGAGAGGGTGACGGACTTCGCCCACGCACCTCTGCCAACCCTGACGCCGCACCCCCTCCCCAACCCTCTCCCGCTTGCGGGGGAGGGTTGGGGAGAGGGGCTCTTGAACCCGACGCCCACGGCCGCCGACGGCCCCCTCCACAACATATTGCAACGCCTTCGCTTCGGCGGCGGCGGCCCCCTTCGGTTACCCTCCTCCATTCCCACGACGAAAAAAGACGCCGCTCGCCACCTTCCGCGAGCAGGACAACGCACGTGATGAGGAAAGCCCCGTGACCCAAGCCCGCTACACCCCCGCCCAGATCACCCTGCACTGGCTCAGCGCCCTGCTGGTGCTGGCCATCATCGCCCTGCCCTACGGCAAGGACCTGTTCGCCGGCCTGCTCGGCGGCGCCGGCGGGGTGTTCACCCTGCACAAGTCCCTGGGCCTTTCGGTCCTGCTGCTGACCGTCGCGCGGCTGCTGGTGCGCGCCCGTCATGGCGCGCCGCAGCTGCTGCCGGCCAGCGAGCGGCTCAACCTGCTGGCCGCCAAGGCCGGCCATGCCCTGCTGTATGCGCTGCTGATCCTGATGCCGCTCAGCGGCCTGCTGTTCGGCAAGCGCCCGGTGAGCCTGTTCTGGCTGGTGGAAATCCCGCCGCTGCCGCTTGCCGATGCCGTGCGCGAGGCGGCCAAGGCCTTCCACGTCACCGCCCAGTACCTGCTCTTCGCCCTGATCCTCGGCCATGCCGCCGCGGCCATCTGGCACCACCACGTGCGCCGCGACGACGTGCTGCGCGCCATGCTGCCGGCCCGCGAGCAGGCCTGAGGCGCCACCCGGGGCCGGCTCGCCACGCGCCGCCCCCATCATCCCCATTCATCATCCTGATCGCACTTCCGGGCGATATCGCCCCGCCACCCCGCTGCCTATCCTCGCCTGGCCGGCCCCGCCCCTCGACGTGCCCCCTGACCCGACCTGGGGGCGGTGGCCGGCACCTCCCGACAGCATTCCCGGAGCAGCCCAATGTCCACATCCGCCCCCTTCGACCTCGGCGGCAAGGTCGCCTTCGTCTCCGGCGCCAGCCGCGGCATCGGCGAGGCCATCGCCCACCTGCTGGCCCGCCAGGGCGCCCTGGTCATCGTCTCCAGCCGCAGGCTGGAGGGCTGCCAGGCGGTGGCCGAGGCCATCCAGGCCGCCGGCGGCAAGGCCTCTGCCGTGGCCTGCCACATCGGCGAGCCGGAGCAGGTCCGGGCCACCTTCGACTGGATCCGCGAGCGCTTCGGGCGCCTCGACATCCTGGTCAACAACGCCGCCACCAACCCGCAGTACGGCAACGTGCTGGACACCGACGTCGCCGCCTTCCAGAAGACCGTGGACGTCAACATCCGCGGCTACTTCTACATGTCGGTGGAAGCCGGCAGGCTGATGCAGGAACAGGGAAGCGGCAGCATCGTCAACGTCGCCTCGGTGAACGGCGTCAGCCCCGGCGAGCTGCAGGGCATCTACTCGGTGACCAAGGCCGCGGTGATCAGCATGACCAAGGTCTTCGCCCGCGAGTGCGCGCCCTTTGGCGTGCGCTGCAACGCGCTGCTGCCAGGGCCCACCGACACCAGGTTCGCCGCCGCCCTGGTGCAGAACCCGGCGGTGCTCGACGGCATCCTGCAGCGGGTGCCGCTCAAGCGCGTGGCCAACCCCGAGGAGATGGCCGGCGCCGTGCTCTACCTGGCCAGCGACGCCTCCAGCTACACCACCGGCATCAGCCTGGCGGTGGACGGCGGCTATCTCATCTGATCCGCGCGCCCGCGGCGCCCTCCTGACCTCCGAACGCACCGGGTACTGGCCCGGTGCGCGCGTTGCCATGGGTGAATTCCTTCGGACAATTCCCACGTCTGACCGAGCCAGTGAATGAAGGACCATTCATCGCATTGCTGAACCCCGCTGAAACCCGCGCCACAGCACGACTCATACCTTCTTCCGACACGCCACTCGTACTTTCGCGCGCTTATCCGCGCCCGGCGCTCCACATAGGTTGTGCCTGCAGTCTTCCAACCGAGCACCGGAGCACTACATGAAAACAATAACAAGACCTGGCTTCTTCCAACCGCAGCTGCTGGCCCTGGCGGTGGCCCTGGGCGTCGCGGCCCCGGCCAAGGCCGTCAACTTCAGCATCGGCGAGATCGAGGGGCAGTTCGACTCCTCCCTGTCGATCGGCGCCAGCTGGAGTACCCAGAGCCCCCACCAGGACTTCATCGGCTACAACAACGGCGGCAACACCGCCACCCACACCACCGACGACGGCCGCCTGAACTTCAAGAAGGGCGAGACCTTCTCCAAGCTGTTCAAGGGCATCCACGACCTGGAGCTGAAGTACGGCGACACCGGCCTGTTCGTCCGTGGCAAGTACTGGTACGACTTCGAACTCAAGGACGAGAGCCGGCCGTTCAAGGACATCAGCGACGAGGGCCGCGACAAGGGTGCCCGCTCCTCCGGCGCACAGCTGCTCGATGCCTTCGTCTACCACAACTACGACATTTCCAACCTGCCGGGCAGCGTGCGCCTGGGCAAGCAGGTGGTGAGCTGGGGCGAGAGCACCTTCATCCCCAACAGCATCAACAGCATCAACCCCATCGACGTTTCCGCCATCCGCCGCCCCGGTGCCGAGATCAAGGAAGCGCTGCTGCCGGTGAACATGTTCTACCTGTCGCAGAGCATCACCGACAGCTTCTCCGCCGAGGGCTTCTACCAGCTGGGCTGGGACAAGACGGTGCTGGACAACTGCGGCACCTTCTTCGGCGGCGACGTGGTACCCCACGGCTGCAACCTGAACAACGCCAACAACGCCGCGCCCGGCTTCGGCGCGCTGATGGCGCAGTTCGAGCCCATCGCCGCGGCCAACGGCCAGGGCTTCATCGCCAACGACGAAGGGGTGATCCTGCCCCGCAGCGGCGACCGCGACCCGCGCGACAGCGGCCAGTGGGGCCTGGCCCTGCGCTTCATGACCGACGACGTGGAGTACGGCGCCTATGCGATGAACTACCACAGCCGCAACCCCTACTACAGCAGCCAGACCGCCGGCGCCGACACCCTGGCCTCGCTGGGGCGCATCCTGGCCGCCACCGGCGCTGCCTGCGGCGGCCGCCCGGGCTGCTCCTCGGTGGTCCAGGGCATGGCCCTGAGCACCGTGCTGGGCAACAGCAACTACTTCATCGAGTACCCCGAGGACATCCGCCTCTACGGCCTGAGCTTCGCCACCACGCTGCCCACCGGCACCGCCTGGCAGGGCGAGGTCAGCTACCGGCCGAACATGCCGCTGCAGATCAACACCCCGGACATCTCCCTGGCGGTGCTCAACCCCATCGCGCCGACCACCTCGCCGACCATGCCCACCGCCCCCGGTGCCGACAACCATGGTTACGAGCGCAAGCCGATGACCCAGTTGCAGACCACCTTCACCCACTTCTTCGAACAGGTGATGGGCGCCGACCGCCTGACCCTGGTGGGCGAACTGGGCCTGACCCACCTGAGCGACCTGGAACCCACCAGTTCCATGCGCTACGGCCGCACCCCCGAGTACGGTCAGTGGGCGCCGGGCAACACCCACGGCTTCTACACCAACACCTCCTGGGGCTACCGCACCCGCGCCATCCTCGACTACGGCAACGCCATCGCCGGCATCAACCTCAAGCCGAACATCGCCTGGTCCCACGACGTGGAAGGCTACGGCCCGACCTTCAACGAAGGCGCCAAGGCCATCAGCCTGGGCCTGGATGCCGACTACCGCAGCACCTACACCGCCAGCCTGTCGTACACCAACTTCTTCGGTGGCGACTACAACACCCTGATCGATCGCGATTTCCTCGCGTTCAGCGTCGGCGTGAACTTCTAATCCGCGAGGACTCAACGATGAACAAAGCACTACGAGTGATCGGCGTCTTCACCCTGTCCCTGCTGGCCGGCAGCGTACTGGCCGCGGTCTCCCCGGACGAGGCCGCCAAGCTGGGCGCCAGCCTCACCCCGCTGGGCGCCGAGAAGGCCGGCAACGCCGACGGCAGCATCCCCGCCTGGACCGGCGGCCTGGCCCAGAACGCCGCCCCGGTGGACGCCAAGGGCTTCCCCGGCAACCCCTTCGCCGGCGAGAAGCCGCTGTTCACCATCACCGCGCAGAACCTCGAGCAGTACAAGGCGAAGCTGTCCGAGGGCCAGCTGGCGCTGTTCAAGCGCTACCCGGACTACAAGATGAACGTCTACCCGAGCCACCGCACCACCGTGGTCCCGGAATTCATCAACCAGGCCGCCAAAACCAGCGCCCTGAAGACCAGCCTGGTGGAAGGCGGCAACGGCCTGCAGGGTTTCGCCGACAGCCGCTGGGTGGCCTTCCCGATCCCGAAGGACGGCCTGGAGGTGGTGTGGAACCACATCACCCGCTTCCGCGGCGTGAACATCCTGCGCTCCTCGGTCACCGCGGCGCCGCAGACCAACGGCGCCTTCACCGCCATCCGCTACGAGGAGGACCTGGCGGTGCCCAAGGGCATGGCCGACCTGGACGCCAAGGACGCGGAAAACCTCCTGTACTACTACAAGTCGCGGGTCACCGAGCCGGCACGCCTGGCCGGCAACGTGCTGCTGGTGCACGACTCCCTGGACCAGGTGAAGGAACCGCGCATGGCCTGGCAGTACAACGCCGGCCAGCGCCGCGTGCGCCGCGCCCCGCAGGTGGCCTATGACAGCCCGACCACGGAAGTCGACGGCCTGCGCACCTCCGACGGCCTGGACATGTACAACGGCGCGCCCAACCGCTACGACTGGAAGCTGGTGGGCAAGAAGGAAATCTACATCCCCTACAACAACTACGAGCTGGCCTCGCCGAAGCACAAGTACGAGGACCTCCTCAAGGCCGGCCACGTCAACCAGGACCTGGCGCGCTACGAGCTGCACCGCGTCTGGGTGGTGGAAGCGAGCCTGAAGCCGGGCGAGCGGCACATCTACGCCAAGCGCCGCTTCTACGTCGACGAGGACTCCTGGAGCATCGCCCTGTCCGACCAGTACGACGGCCGCGGCCAGCTGTGGCGCGTGGGCGAGGCCATGCTGACCCAGGACTACAGGCAGCAGGTGCCCTGGTATGCCCTGGAAAGCCTGTACGACCTGATCTCCGGCCGTTACGCGGTCAGCGGCATGATGAACGAGGAGAAGAGCTGGATCCGCTTCGGCGAACCCTCCTCCGCCGCCAAATTCACCCCCGCGGCCTTGCGCAGCGACGGGGTGCGCTGAGCAGCAGCACCTGTGGTTTTGGGCGACCTTCGGGTCGCCATTTTTTTGCGCGCCGCACGCGAACGGTTATCCGCCCTACGAGTTTGCCGGCTGACGCTGCGTTATCCGCTTGCTCGGGACAGCCCCCTCTCCCTTCAGGGAGAGGGTTGGGGAGAGGGGACGGACTTCGCCCAGGCACCTCTGCCAAACCCTGACTCCGCACCCCCTCCCTAACCCTCCCCCGCAAGCGGGAGAGGGGACTGTTCGGCGTGATGCGGACCCACGAAGCTCCCGGGCTCCCCGTAGGGCGCATAACGCCTACGGCGTTATCCGCCAAATCGCGGACGGAGTCCGCTCCTACGGTTCCAGGAAGCACGGACGTAGGAGCGGACTCCGTCCGCGATTGGCATCCGCCACGCCGGACGCTCCGGTGGCACGACCAACGGCGGATAACCGCGAACGGTTATTCGCCCTACGGTCGGGCACGCGCGTGAGAGGAATTGTTGCAGCCCACGCGGACATCCTCTTCGTAGGAGCGAGCTTGCTCGCGAACCCTGATGCCGCCCCCTCCCTAACCCTCCCCCGCAAGCGGGAGAGGGGACCGTTCGGTGTGATGCGGAACTACGAAGCTCCCGGGCTCCGTAGGGCGCATAACGCCTACGGCGTTATCCGCCAAATCGCGGACAGAGTCCGCTCCTACGGTTCCGGGAAGCACCGACGTAGGAGCGGACTCCGTCCGCGATTGGCATCCGCCACGCCGGACGCTCCGGTGGCACGACCAGCGGCGGATAACCGCGAACGGTTATCCGCCCTACCCAATCGTCTGGTCCCTGCTCCGCTACTGGACGCGGCTCACCTGCGGCAGCGCGTAGCGGCCGTCGAGGATCGCGGCGTCCGGCTGGTACAGGCGCAGCAGCAGGTAGAAAGCGCCCTTGGGCGCCGGCAGCCAGTTGGCCTTGTCTTCGCTCCTGGGCTGGTCGTGCTGGATCGGGATGCTGATGGAACCATCCGCCGCCACCTGCAGGCCGGGGGTGTCCGAGCCGATCTTGTAGCGGCCGATGGGGTTGTCCACCAGCATCTTGTCGCCGGCGTTGTAGAGCGTCAGCGACCAGAAGGCCCCGACCGGCGGCGCCTTGGCGAAGGTCAGGCGGTACGGGTGCTGGCCGTCGAGCGGCCTGCCGCGGTCGTCCGTGAAGCGGATCGGGTAGACCGCCTCCTCCGCCAGGTTGCCACCCAGGTAGGCGCCGGCCATGACCGAGCGCCCGGGGTAGTCGTAGCCGAACTCGTTGACCATGGCCACGTTCCAGCCGTTGCGCAGCACGGTGGAGGTCATGGTGGCCTTGCCGGCCACCAGCGGGCCGTCCGCCAGGGCGCGCTTGAGCCCGCGCAGTTGCTCGGCGGTGAGTCTGGAACGGTCGAAGCCGTGTTCCGCGCTCAGCCCGATGCGCTGCAGTTGCCCCGCCAGCGCCGCGTCCACGGTCTTGATGCGGTTGTGCTGCATGGCGTACCCCAGGTGCGTGAAGAAGCCCAGGTCGTCGCCCTCGATCGACGGCAACGGCGGCAGCTCTTCCTTCGGCGCCTGGTAGCCGGCCTTGCCCAGCTGGCTCAGCGGGCGCAGTTCGAACCCTTCCTGCAGCGCCAGTACCGGCGCCAGGTCCTCGCCCTGGCGGATGTGCAGGCGCCCCCACAGCCAGAGCTTGTCGGTGCTCACCGGCAGGGCCTTGACGCCCTCGGGCAGGGTCCCCTGCCAGCCCGGCGGTACCAGGGCGAAGCGCCCCGCGCCGGTGCCGGTGGCGCGGCGGCCGATGTAGTGCTCCAGGTCGTGGTACATGTCGAAGACGTTGATCACGTAGTAGCGGTCGGCGGTGTCCGGCACGCTCAGCACGTAGGGCTCGTCCAGCCTGACCACCGCGCTCATGTACAGGGTGTCGTTGTTGGCCGTGGGCATGTCCTTGTCCGCCGGGGTGGACAGCGCCGTGGCCCAGCCGATGCGGTTCAGCGGCGCGCGGTAGCTGGTCGGCGGCTTGTTCGCCGGTACGTCGATGTACTCACGCAGGATCCGCTCCAGGCGCACCAGCGGGTAGCCCCAGGTGTAGGCCATCACCCCCAGGGTGTAGGCGTCGATCTCCTGGGCCTGGGCGACCTTCTGCGGCGTCATCACCAGGCTGACCTGCGGGTCGGCATAGCTCGGCGCGGCTAGGCAGTGGCCGGCGGCCAGGGCGACGGCCACGCTCAGCGCGGACAGCATCGTGCGTGTGGCTTTCATCATGAATTCCTTGTTGTTCTGGGTTGGAACTGGTGCGGCCCCCGCCCGCGCGTCAGAACGAAGACAGGGGCACGGAAAGCGTCAGGTAGGCGGCGTGGCCTTCCAGGCGGTTGTATGCGCCCTGCTCCTTGAAGGCCTTCAGCCGCAGCGACCAGGGCCGCGCACCGGGGAAGTTCCAGGCCAGGGTCGCGCCCAGGGCCCGCGTGCGCCCGCGGAACGGCCCGAGGCTGGCGCCGCGGCCGCTGTCATCGCTGACCTGGCGGTAGTGGTAGCCGAGCAGGCCGGCGGAAAAGCGCGGGCCGAAGTGCTGTTCGGCGCTCCATTCCAGGTGCGCCTCGTTGCCGCTGCGGTAATCGGTGGCCGGGTTGGCGGCGTTGAAGGTCACGCCGGCGGCCACGGACAGGTCCAGGCCGATGGCCGGGTCGAACCAGGTCAGCGCGGCGAAGGGGTCGGCGCCCCAGTGGTGGAAGGCGACGTTGGCCAGGGCGTCTTCGTCGTAGTCACCCGCCGGTACGTTCAGCGCCACCCCGCCCTGCCAGTGGAAGTTGCCGCGGTGCCAGCCGAGCATCGCCGCCAGCACCGGGTCGCCGTAGGTGTAGTTCGAGGCGTGCACGTCGGTGCCCAGACGCTGGCCATGGGGCCCGGTCAGCTCGGCGTCGACGTCCAGGGCCGGGCCGCCCAGGGGCTGGCTCCAGGACAGCCCCAGGTTGCCGCCCGCCAGTTGCCAGGGCGTGGACCAGAGCAGGGTCGGCATCGCCAGCCGGGTTTCGAGCTGGATGCCGGCCACCACCCGGCCGCCGACGGGGAAGTCCTTGGCCGCCCCGGCACTGCCCGCATAGCGGTAGAGGTCGTTCTGCAGGTACAGCCCCGGCGGCGGCAGCGCGCCGGCCATGGGGCCGCGGGAGCCCAGCAGGTAGAAGCCTACGCCGTTCTCGGCGGCCTGCGCCTGGCTGGCCGCCAGCAACAGGCAGCCGGCCAGGAGCTTGCGCCCGCCACGGTTCATGGCAGCAGGTGGCTGCCCATGGCCAGGCCCGCCGGTATGACGCCCGGCTGGTCGAGGCTAGCCGCGGCGGGCTCGTCCACCCGCTCGAAGTCGGGCATCTTGAAGCGCTTGTCGAACAGCGCGTCGGTGGCGCCGTAGAAGCGCAGGGCCGGCAGCGGGCGCTTGCCGCCGGTGGGAATCCAGTTGGCTTCCAGGCCCTTGGGCGCCTGCGGGCCGACGTAGAGGGTGACGCTGCCGTCGGCGTTCTTCTTCATCTTGTCCAGGCCGTAGGAGTCCAGCGTGGTGCGCCCCTCCCGGGTGTAGATGAAGGCCATGGTGGCGCGGTCGTAGAGGGTCAGCGACCAGAACTGCTTCACCGGCATGTCCGCCGGCACCACCAGCCTGTAGGTGTCCCCCGCCTCCAGCGGCCGCCCCTGGTTGTCGGCCATGGCCATCAGGTAGTAGGCCGCGGGCCGCTCGGGCACCTGCCGGGGCACCAGGGTGCACCAGAAGAACGCCAGGGCGCGGCCGTCGATGTCGATGCGCCCGGGGTATTCGAAGCTGAAGCCGCGGTTGGCGTCGGGCAGCAGCAGCGGCACGTACTGGCGGTCGGGCCAGTAGTAGTAATCCTTGGGCAGCTGGTCGAAGCGCTGCTGCAGGTAGAACCAGACGTCCACCACCGCCTGGCGCATGGCCCGGCGGGTCTTCTCGTCCGGCTGGTAGGGCTTGCCCTGCTCGATGCCCAGCGAGGCCAGCAGGCCGAGCATGTGCCTGTCCTGGGGGCGCGCCGGCTCGTAGGCGATGGTGTCGTGGAGCAGCCGGAAGTAGCGCTCGTCCTGGGGCAGCAGCGACGAGAAGCGCTGATCCACGGCGTCGACGAAGCGTTGCTGCGGCGGGTTGGCCGCCTGGGACAGGTAGTACATCTTCAGGCGCCTGGAATAGGCATAGGCGTCCGCGGCGCTCTTGCCCGGCGCGCGCACCGAGCGGAAGGCGAAGACGACCCGCCGGGTCGGCGACACCACCTGGCGGTAGCCGGCCGGCACCGTACCCTTGAAGTCGGGGCCGGTGAGCAGCAGCTTGCCGCCCTTGCCGGCGTCGATGCCCGAAGGCCCGATGTCGGCGATGGTCATCTGCCAGGCGTCCGTCACCTGGCCGTAGAGGCTGCCGTCGGGCCCTGCCGGCGGCACCTCCAGCACCACCGGCTCGCGCGCCAGGTCCGAGTAGGCGAAGACGTAGGGCGTGGAGCTGTTGGCGGTCCAGGTCTCGAACCTGGGCGTGGCCGGGCCGGACATGGCGACTATGTCGTTGTCCCTGGCGCCCAGGCCACCGAGGGTGGCCTCGCGGCCGCTCTGGGCCTGCACCGAGGGCAGCGACCAGAGCACCGCCTCGAAGGCGCGCTGGTACTTCACCTGGTAGTCGAAGTCGCTCACCGAGGGCCGCGCCCCCGCGGCGGGCTGCCCGCCGACCGGCTCCGCCGTGGCCGACTCCGCGGCCTGGCCCTGCAGCGCCATCGCCAGCAGCAACGGCATCATCAGTGTTCTACGTGGCATACGGGTCTCCCATGCAAATGCCTGTCGGTTTGCCGGCCGCGAGTCCCGCCGCAGCCGGCGCGGGTTCAGCGGCGCTCGGCGCGCAGCGCCTTGGCGAGGGTCTGGTCGGTGATCCAGCGCAACAGGCCGCTGGTCTTGCGCGCCATCGCCCGCAGCAGCCTGGCCCGTAGGCCCGGGGTGATCATGAACTGGCGCCGGCGCAGGCCATCGAGGATGCCGGCCACCGCCTCCTCCACCGTCAGCACCCCGGCGGTGGCATTGAGCGCCTCGGTGACCTTGCTGCCATGCTGGCGCTCGTAGGTCAGCAGGGGCGTGGCGATCTCCCCGGGGCACACCACCGACACGTCGATGCCGCGCGGCTTCTGCTCCAGGCGCAGGACCTCGGCCAGGCCCACCACGCCGAACTTGGAGGCGCTGTAGGCGGCCTGGGTGTAGCCGCCGATGATCCCGGCCAGCGAAGCCACCAGCACCAGGTGGCCGCCGCGGGGCATGTGCCGCAGCACGCCGGCGGCGAAGTTGCGGCTGCCGATCAGGTTGATGCGCACCACCAGCTCGAAGGTTTCCGCCGGCAGCTCGGTGAACAGCGCGGTGCGCAGGATGCCCGCCGAGTTGAAGGCGAAGTCCGGCACGCCCAGCCTGGCCACGGCGGCCTCCACCGCCGTGTCGACCTCCACGGCCTGGGTGATGTCGACGACGAACGTCTCCACCTGCTGCTGCGGCTGCCGGCACAGGGCGCGCAGCTCGTCGAGCACCCGCGGCTCCAGGCGCAGGTCGAACAGCGCCAGGCTCGCGCCCTCGGCCGCCAGGGCCTTGGCGATCTGCAGGCCGATGCCGCTGCCGGCGCCGGAGATGAAGGCGACCCGCGGGGCGCCGTGGTTCCACTGACTCATGCTCGACTCTCCAGCCTTGCCGTTGCGCTTGCGGCGCCCGCCGGCGCCTGTTGCTGTGTGCGGAAGTGTTCGGCCAGCTCGGCCATGGCCGCCTCGAAGCTCACCGGCGGCCGGTAGCCCAGCAGGCGCCTGGCCTTGTCGGTGGCGAACGCGTTGGGCCCGCCCATCAGGCGGAAGGTCTGGCACGTCAGGTGTGGGCGCTGCGCCTGCCTGCGCAGGTGCCCCCACCACTCCAGGGCGCTGGCCATGAAGCGCGCCAGCCAGTTCGGCAGGCTTTTCGGCGGCGGCGTGCCGGCGGCCCTGGCCAGGGCCTCCAGGTAGGTCTTCCAGGTCACGCCGAAGCCGTCGGCGGCGATGAACACCTCGCCGTGCACGTACTCCGAGCGCGCTGAAGCGACCAGGATTTCCACCAGGTTGTCGACGTGCACCAGGCCCGCGTCCCACTTGCCGGAGCCCAGCAGGCAGGGCGCGCCTTCGCGCAGCACCTGCACCAGCGAATTGACCCAGGGCAGGCTGCCGACGCCGAAGACGTTGGCCGGCCGCACGATGGTGGCCTTGAGCCCGCGCCTGACGCCCTCGCGGGTGACGCGCTCCTGTTCCTGCTTGCAGAACTCGTAGGCCGACGAGGGCACGCCCACCGGGCTGTCCTCGTCCAGCCGGCCCCTGGCCAGGGCGCTGGCGAAGGCGCAGACGCTGGTGGTCACCACGAAGTGCGCGCCCCAGCCCAGGGCCAGCTCGATGGCATGCTCGGTGCCCTTGACGGTCACCTCCACGTGGGACTGGGTGCTGCCCCAGTCGCTGACCACCGCGGCCAGGTGGAAGACGGCATCCACCGGCCCGATCTGCTCGCGCAGCGCCAGCAGCCGGCGCACGTCGCCGACCACCAGCCGCACCCTGTCGCCCCACTCCGCCGGCACCAGCTCGCCCGGCATCATCAGGGCCACCACGGCGACCTGCTCGGCCAGCAGCCGGCGCACCAGGTGGCGGCCGATGAAGCCGCCGGCGCCGGTCACGAACGCACTGTTCAGCGCAGCCATGTCACTCACCGAGGGCGATCAGCTTGTCGCAGCTTTTGCCCTCGGCCGCGCACAGGGCGCGGTAGACGGTCAGGGCCGTCTTGGCGTCGAGGATGCGCACCACGTCGCCCTTCTCGTCGATGTCGACGTTGCTGCCGAAGATGGCGAACCAGACGTCGGCGACCTCGGTGGCGTCCTCGGCCACGCACAGGGTGTGCAGCGAATGCGCCGGCTCGTAGAGGTAGGAGCCGGCCTTGTTCACCTTGTCCGGGTATTCCCGGTAGAACCATTCGCCCTGCAGGGTGACCGCGAACACCGGGCCGGTGTGGTAGTGGGTGTCGACGCCGAAGCCGGGGTTCATGCGGGTGCGGTTGATCCACAGGTTCTGGTTCAGGTCCACGTGCAGCAGCTGGATGGTGGAACCGTCGGGCAGGCTGACCCAGGGCAGGTCGTCTTCCAGCAGCAGGATCGCCTCGCGGGCATGGTCGCGGGACACCACGGGGGCGTTCTGCATGGCGGCGAAGACCTGCATCGCGGCGGGGCTGAGCTGACTCATCGGGAAACTCCAATCTTGTTGTTCTGGGCGCGGCGGGCGCGCGGGGGGATGCGGCGGCCGGGCGGCCGGCCGCCGCAGGGTTCACTTCTCGGCCTGTCTGAGGATCTGTTCCTTGAGCTGGTCGAAGCTCAGCGACACGCCCTTCTGCGCCGGCGGGAAGTCCTTGAAGGTCCGCAGGTGCGCGACTATCGCGTCGGTCATCTGGTGGAACACGTAGCTCTTCTTCTGCATCAGGTTGGCGCGCGGGCCCGGCGCCTGTTCGTAGCTCTCGAAGGGGTCCTGGCGGATGTTGAACAGCCAGGGCATCTCCAGGGTGGTGGTGGCGCCGTAGTAGCCGTCGCGGGTGTAGAAGTGGGCCTTCCACTGGTTCAGGCGCACGGCCTGCAGGCGGCTCTCGGCGTAGTAGAAGATTTCGTGGCGCGCCGACTGCCCGGCCTTGCCTTCCCAGTAGGCCAGGTTGTCGACGCCGTCGATGTAGTTCTTCTTCACCACGCCGGTGCCGAAGTCGTCGCCCTTGGCCAGGCGCTCGCGCACGTCGGTGGCGCCGGCGGCCACCGCCAGGGTGGTGAACAGGTCCTCGTGGGACTGGATGCCGTTGAGCTCCTCGCCCGCCGGGATGTGCCCCGGCCAGCGGACCATCATCGGCACGCGCACGCCGCCTTCCCAGGTGGTCATCTTGGTGCTGCGGTACGGCGTGGTGGCGCCGAAGGGATAGGTCTCGTGCTCCGGGCCGTTGTCGGTGGTGTAGATGACGATGGTGTCGTCGGCGATGCCCAGGTCGTCGAGCTTCTTCAGCACGCTGCCGACGTCCTCGTCGTGCTGCAGCATGCCGGCGCAGTGCTCGTCCTCGCCGCTGGTGAACTGCTTGCACTGCTGCAGGTATTTGTCGGGCGTGTGGGTGAACACGTGCATGCGCGTGGTGTTGATCCAGGCGAAGAACGGCTTCTTCTCGGCCACGGCCTTGTCCATGAACCTGAACGAGGCCTGGATCAGCTCCTGGTCGACGGTCTCCATGCGCTTGCGCGTCAGCGGGCCGGTGTCCTCGCAGCGCTGCCGGCCCCACTTGCCGAAGCGCGGGTCGTCGCCGGGCTGCTCGGCGTCGGTGGCAAAGCAGTGCAGCACGCCGCGCGGGCCATAGCGCTTCTTGAAGTCGGGGTCGGCGGGGTAGTCGATGTCCTCCGGCTCTTCCTCGGTGTTGAGGTGGTAGAGGTTGCCGAAGAACTCGTCGAAGCCGTGCACCGTCGGCAGGTGCTCGTTGCGGTCGCCCAGGTGGTTCTTGCCGAACTGGCCGCTGGTGTAGCCCTGGGGCTTGAGCACCTCGGCCAGGGTCACGGTCTGCGGCTTCAGGCCGAGCATGCCGCCGGGCTGGCCGACGGTGGTCATCCCCGAGCGGATCGGCAGCTGGCCGGTGATGAAGGCCGCGCGCCCGGCGGTGCAGCTGGGCTGGGCGTAGTGGTCGCTGAAGATGGCGCCGCCCTTGGCGATGCTGTCGATGTTCGGCGTGCGGTAGCCCATGGCGCCGCGGCTGTAGGCGCTGAGGTTCCACAGGCCGATGTCGTCGCCGAATATCACCACGATGTTCGGCTTGTCCGCCGCGACCGCCGGCAGCGCGGGCAGCAGCGCGGACAGCGCCAGGCCCAGCAGCGCCCGCACCAGCGGGTCGCGGCGCCTGGCCGGGGACGAGGGCGCGGCCCCCTGTTGCGGGCGAGTAGGCATCTCGGTCATTGCGTGGTTCTCGTTATATGATCGGGCGATCGACGGCGCCGCGCCTTGGCACGGCTCTGTCGGACACATGAAACGGCAACAGGGGCCAGACGAGACATGTCCGAAAGGGACAAAAATCAGACAAAAGTGGCCAGCGCTGCCGTCTGCAAACGCCACCGCGGCGCCATGGGCCGGGTGCTGGCGCGCTTTCTCGGCGAGCAATGCGACGTGCTGGAATTCGACCTGCCCGGGCTGGAACAGCTGTGGGAGCGCGCGGCCCGCATCGACCCGGCCATCGGCCTGCACCTGTTCGGCCAGTTCGCCCCCGGCGACCGCTTCGTGCTGGTCCACCTCGCCCTGTGCAGCGCCACCGTCGGCGAGGCCCTGCGCCACTGGCAGCGTTTCGCCCGGCTGGGCTCGGACCTGGACCGCCTGCACATCCGCGAGGAAGACGGCCAACTGATCCTCGAAGTGCGCATCGAGGGCTCCGAACGCCTGCGCCGGCCCTACTGCGAGCACGCCCTGGTGATGACCATGACGCAGCTGCGCGAAGGCTGCGTGGAGCCGGTGCTGCCGCTACGCGCCGAGTTCGACTACCCGCGGCCGCCCTACCACGCCGAGTACCGCGAGTGGTTCGGGCCCCACCTGCGCTTCGCCAGCGAGCACAGCCGCCTGGTGTTCGACAGGCGCGTGCTCGACATCCCCATGCGCGGCCACCACCCGGTGGTGGCGGAGCTGATCGTCAGCGGCCTGGAACAGCGCCTGGCGCGCCTGCAGCAGTTCAGCGGGCCCGCCGCCAGGGTCGCGCAGCACATCCGCCACGAGCTGGAAAGCGGCATGCCGCCCAGCCTGGAAAGCGCCGCCGCGGCCCTGCACCTGACCCCGCGGACCCTGCGCCGGCACCTGCAGGAACAGGACCTGGGCTACCGCCAGGTGCTGGCCGCGGTGCGCCTGGAACAGGAGCAGTACCTGGAGCTGCAGGGCCTGGGCCGCGAACAGATCGCCGAGCACCTGGGCTACGCCGACAGCGCCGCGTACCTGCGCGCGCGCAAGCGCTGGCAGGAACACAAGGGCAGCTGAGGCCCCGCCCCTGCCCGCCGGGCGGCGGCGCACCGATCGCCCAGCGTCAAGAGGGTTGGCCAGCGGTCCCCTGGAGCAGCCTTCCCGGTACCCCGAAAGGGGTAGCCACGCCTGCCTCTTCCGCGCCTTCGCAGCGCAAATCCCGGACAGTCCCCCACGACATCCCGCTCCACCATCTTCCGTGATCGTGACGTGAACCGGCGCCGCGCGAACGCCTTTGCAGCGGCTACGAGCAGCACCGAAACGAAAGGGAAGCGACAGAACAAGAATAAGCAGGAGTCCTGATGAACGCCCCTCTACCCCACCAGAGCGTCACGCTCGACGACAAGTTCGAAACCCGGGAAGGCTGGATCTACCTCACCGGCACCCAGGCCCTGGCCCGCCTGCCATTGCAGCAGCGCTGGCGCGACCAGGCCGCGGGCCTGAACACCGGCGGCTTCATCTCCGGCTACCGCGGCTCGCCGCTGGGCCGCTACGACATGGAGCTGTGGGCCCAGCAGGCACGCCTGGAAGCCAACGACATCCACTTCATGCCGGGGGTCAACGAGGACCTGGCGGCCACCGCGGTCTGGGGCTCGCAGTACGTGGGCCTGCTGCCCGGCTCGAAGGTGGACGGGGTGTTCGGCATCTGGTACGGCAAGGGGCCGGGCACCGACCGCAGCGCCGACGCCATGCGTCACCTGGGCAGCGCGGGCACCAACAGGCACGGCGGCGTGCTGGCCATCGCCGGCGACGACCACGGCGTCAAGTCCTCGTCGGTGATCAACTTCTCCGACCCGATCTTCATCGCCGCCGGCCTGCCGATACTCTACCCGTCCAACACCCAGGAGCTGCTCGACCTGGGCCTGCACGGCTTCGCCATGAGCCGCTTCTGTGGCTGCGCCGTGGGCTTCAAGGTGCACAACGACGTGGTCGAGGGCGGCGGCTCGGTGCGCGTCGGCCCCGACTCGCCGCGCATCGTCCTGCCCGAGCTGCAGGTCGCCCCGCACCTGGGGCCCCAGGGCCTGAACATCCGCACCTTCGACATCCCGCTGATGGGCGAGGAGCGCCTGGTCAACCACCGGCTGCCGGCGGCCGTGGCCTACGCCCGCGCCAACCGGCTCAACCATCTGCTGCAGGAGGTGCCCGGCGCCCGGCTCGGCGTGCTGTCGGCCGGCAAGTCGTACCAGGACGTGCTGCAGGCCCTGGCCGGGATGGGCCTGGACGAGGCGCGCCAGCGCGAACTGGGCCTGCGCATCGGCAAGGCCGGGCTGATCTGGCCGCTGGACCCGCAGTTCGTGCGCGAATTCGCCGACGGGCTGGACGCCATCCTGGTGGTCGAGGAAAAGCGCGGCATCCTCGAAGACCAGGTCAAGGGCATCCTCTACGACCTGGCGCTGCCCAACCACCCGCGCGTGGCCGGCAAGTACGAGGCGGCCCAGGCCTTCGCGCCCGGGCATGGCGAGGCGGTGCTGCAGGGCTGGGGCGAGCTGTCGCCGACGCAGATCATGCACGCCATCCACGCCCGGCTGCGCAAGCTGCACCCCGACCTTCCCGATATGGCGCTGCCGCCGGCCACCCACAAGCTGCCGGGCCTGCCCGAGCCGGCCTCGCCCAACCGCAACCCCGGCTTCTGCTCGGGCTGCCCGCACAACCGCTCGACCCAGGTGCCCGACGGCTCGCGGGCCATGGTCGGCATCGGCTGCCACGCCATGGCCGTGCTGCACGACCCGCACAAGACGCCGCCGATGTTCACCCAGATGGGCGGCGAAGGCATGCACTGGCTCGGCCAGCACCGCTTCACCGGGGAGAAGCACGTATTCGTCAACATCGGCGACGGCACCTACTTCCACTCGGGCTTCCTGGCCATCCGCCAGGCCATCGCGGCCAAGGCCAACATGACCTACAAGGTGCTGTTCAACGGCTTCGTCTCCATGACCGGCGGCCAGCCCATCGACGGCGAGCTATCGGTGCCGCAGGTGGTCACCGAGCTGATGGCCGAGGGCGTCCGGCACATCTTCGTGCTGACCGACGACCTGGCCAAGCACCCCGCCGGCAGCCTGCCGGCCGGCGTGCCGCTGCTGCCGCGCACCGAGCTCGACGCGGTGATGCTGCGCTGCCGCGGCATCGAAGGGGTGTCGGTGATCGTCTACGACCAGCCCTGCGCCACCGAGCGCCGGCGCCTGCGCAAGCGCGGCAAGTGGGCCGACCCGGACAAGCGCACCTTCATCAACGCGGCCGTGTGCGAGGGCTGCGGCGACTGCTCCAAGGCCTCCAACTGCCTGTCCATCGAACCGCTGGAAACCCCGTTCGGGCGCAAGCGCAGGATCAACCAGAGCTCGTGCAACAAGGACTACTCCTGCGTCGAGGGCTTCTGCCCGAGCTTCGTCACCGTGCACGGCGGCAAGCTGCGCAAGGCCAGGACCTCGGGCGTGGGCGCGGCGGACTTCCCGGCCATCCCGGACCCGGCGCTGCCGGCGCTCACCCGTGATTTCTCGCTGCTGATCACCGGCGTCGGCGGCACCGGCGTGGTCACCATCGGCCAGGTGCTCGGCATGGCCGCGCATATAGAGGGGCTGGCGGTCTCGGTGCTGGACGTCACGGGGCTGGCGCAGAAGTACGGTGCCGTGATGTCCCACGTGCGCATCGCCACCGATGCGCAGCGGCTGCATGCCACCCGCATCGCCACCGCCGAGGCCGACACCATAGTGGGCTGCGACCTGGTGGTGACCGCCGGCGACGAGGCGCTGCTGCGCATACGCCCGGGCCGCACGCGTGTGATAGTGGCGAGCGACCTGGTGCCCACCAGCGACTTCGCGCGCAACCCCGACTGGCAGATGGATGCCGGCGCGCTGCTCGAACGCATCCGCCAGCGCTGTGGCGACGGCCAGCTGCTCGCCATGGAAGGCCTGCGCATCGCCGCGCAGCTGATGGGCGACAGCATCGCCGCCAACATGTTCATGCTCGGCGCGGCCTGGCAGCTGGGCAGCGTGCCGCTGTCCCACGCGGCCATCCTGCGCGCGCTGGAACTCAACGCCGTGCAGGTCGACTTCAACAAAGCGAGCTTCCTCTGGGGCCGCCGCGCGGCGGTCGACCTGCAGGCGGTGGAAAAGGCCGCCTGCGCCGGCAGCCCGGTTGCGCCCACGCCACGCATCGACATGTCGCTCGAAGCCATCGTCCAGCGCTCCATGGCCTACTTGGTCGACTACCAGAACCAGGCCTATGCCCGCCGCTACAAGGCACTGGTGGACCGGGCCCGCGCCGCCGAGCGCGAGCGGGACCTGGGCGAGCGCTTCAGCACGGCGGTGGCGCGCTACTACTTCAAGCTGCTGGCGATCAAGGACGAATTCGAGGTCGCGCGCCTGTACGCATCCGGCAGCTTCAGGCAGGAACTCGATGCGGTGTTCGAAGGCGACTACAAGGTCCACTTCAACGTCGGCGCCTGGCCCTTCGGCGGCCTGGACAAGGACGGCAAGCCGTACAAGAAGGAAGTCGGGCCCTGGCTGTTGAAGGCCTTCGGCCTGCTCAAGCACTGCAAGGGCCTGCGCGGCACCCTTCTCGACCCCTTCCGCAACGGCGCCGAACGCCGGCTGGCGTTGCGCCTGCTGGCCGAGTACGAGCGGGAGATCGACGGGCTGATCGCCAGGCTCGACGCCGGCAACCTCGACGCCGCGGTCGCCCTGGCCTCGCTGCCGGAGAAGATCCGTGGCTATGGCCACGTGCGCCAGCGCCACGTCGAGCAGGTGGAAAAGGAACGCGCGCAGCTCGAGGCCTCGCTGCGCGACATCGCCCGAGCGCCAGCCGCTCCCCGCTAGCAGAGGATTGCATATGGACCCCATCGTCGAGGCGCTGCGCGCCATCGTCGGCGACAACGGCGTGCTCTGCGCGGCCGATCTCGCCAGCCGTTCAGCCGGCGCCTTGCGCGCCGACAACCTGCGGGCGCGGGCGCTGGTGCGCCCGGCCAGCACCGAGGAAGTCGCCGCCGTGCTGCGCTGGTGCCACCAGCGACGCCTGCCGGTGGTGCCCCAGGGTGGCCTGACCGGCCTGGTGCGCGGCGCCGATGCCGGGCCCGGCGAGATCATCCTGTCGCTGGAGCGCATGCGCGCCATCGAGGCCATCGACCCGCAACAGCGCACCGCCACGGTACAGGCCGGCGTCACCCTGCAGGCCCTGCAGGAAGCCGTGGAGGCACAGGGCCTGGTCTATCCGCTGGACCTTGGGGCGCGCGGCAGCGCCACGCTGGGCGGCACCGCTGCCACCAACGCCGGCGGCACCCGTGTGCTGCGCTACGGCATGACCCGCGACATGGTGCTGGGGCTGGAGGCCGTGCTGGCCGACGGCACCGTGGTGTCCGCCCTGCACCCGCTGATCAAGAACAACACCGGCTACGACCTCAAGCAGCTGTTCATCGGCAGCGAAGGCACCCTGGGGGTGATCACCCGCCTGGTGCTGCGCCTGCGCGAGAAGCCGCTGGCCACTCACACCGCGCTGCTGGCGGCGCCGGGCTTCGACGCCGTGGCCGGCCTGCTGCGCCACCTGGACCGCGCGCTGGGCGGCGCGCTGTCGTCGTTCGAGGTGATGTGGCAGTCCTTCTACCGGCTGGTGACCACGCCGCCGGCCAGGAGCCTGCCACCGCTGGGCCAGGAACATCCCTTCTACGTGCTGGTCGAGGCCCAGGGGGCCCACCGCGAAGCCGATGGCCAGCGCTTCGAGGCCGCGCTCGAGACGGCCCTGGCGCAAGGGCTGCTGAGCGACGCGGTGCTCGCCCGCTCCGATGCCGACGCGCAGGCTTTCTGGGCGCTGCGCGACGACGTGGAACAGGTGATGCAGCACGGCACGCCGCTGGGCTTCGACATCTCGCTGCCGATCGCCGCGATGGACGGCTACGTGCGCCAGGTGCAGCAACTGTTGCTCGCGGAAACCAGGGCGCAGCTCTACGTGTTCGGCCACCTGGGCGACGGCAACCTGCACCTGGTCGTCACCCTGCCCCACGCCGACCTGGCGCGGCTCAAGCCGCGCATCGAGGCGCTGGTCTATGCGGAACTGCGGGCGCGCGGCGGCTCGGTGTCGGCCGAGCACGGCATCGGGCTGGAGAAGAAACCCTGGCTGTCGATCACCCGCAGCCCGCAGGAACGCGCGCTGATGGGCGCGATCAAGCGCACGCTGGACCCCAGCGGCATCCTCAACCCGGGCAAGCTGCTCGATGGCGGTGCGCCATGACCTGCATCACCTGCATCGAGGACCTGCGTGCCCTGGCGCAGCGCCGCGTGCCGCGCATGTTCTACGACTACGCCGATTCGGGCTCGTGGACCGAGAGCACCTACCGCGCCAACGAGGCCGACCTGCGGCAGTTGCTGCTGCGCCAGCGCGTGGCCATCGACATCGACCGGCGCAGCACCGCCACCACGCTGCTCGGCCAGCGCCTGTCCATGCCGGTCGCGCTCGCCCCGGTGGGCGCGCTGGGCATGCAGCACGCCGACGGCGAAATCCTCGCGGCCCGTGCGGCACGCGCCTTCGGCGTGCCCTTCACGCTGTCCACCATGAGCATCTGCTCCATCGAGGACGTGGCCGAGCAGGTCGGCCAGGGCTTCTGGTTCCAGCTCTACGTGATGCGCGACCGCGCCTTCGCCCGGCGCCTGGTCGAACGCGCCCGGGCCGCCGGCTGCACGGCGCTGGTGCTGACCCTGGACCTGTCGCTGGTGGGGCAGCGCCACAAGGACCTGAAGAATGGCCTGACCGACCCCTCGCGCATGAACCTGCGCCAGTTGCTCGACGTGGCCATGCACCCGCGCTGGGCGCTGGGCATGGCCGGCACGCCGCGGCGGGCGTTCGGCAACGTGGTCGGCCACGCGCCCGGCATCGACAGCATGGCCGACATGGCGCGCTGGCGCGGCGGCGAACTCGCCCCCTCGCTGAACTGGGCCGACGTCGCCGAAATCCGTCGCTGGTGGGATGGCCCGCTGCTGCTCAAGGGCATCCAGGACGTGGACGACGCCCGCAGCGCCGTGGCCCACGGCGCCGACGCCATCGTGGTCAGCAACCACGGCGGACGCCAGCTCGACGGCACCCAGTCGAGCATCCGCGCGCTGCCGCCGATCGTCGACGCGGTCGGCGCCCAGACCGAAGTCTGGATGGACGGCGGCATCCGCAGCGGCCAGGACGTGCTCCGCGCGCGTGCCCTGGGCGCGCGCGGCTGCCTGCTCGGCCGCGCCTTCGTCTACGGCCTGGGCGCGCTCGGCGAGGCCGGCGTGACCCGCGCGCTGGAGATCATCCACAACGAACTGAGCCTGAGCATGGCCTTCTGCGGCCATACCGACATCGAATCCGTCGGCCCGAGCATATTGCTGCCCCCCTTCCCCTGGCCGGGGGCCAGCGCCCATCCGCACGGCCCGGTCCGTCCAGGGCGGGACGCGCGGCTACCCACTGGAGACCTATCATGAACACGCAAACCCCCATCCAGCGCCTGGAGCGCCTGTTCGCGCTGCAGAAGGCGGCCTTCGCCCAGGACATGTTCCCCAGCGCCGAGACGCGCATCGAGCGCATGTCGCGCATCGTGCCGATGCTGTACCAGTACCGCGCCAGGATCCACGAGGCGCTGGCGGCGGACTTCGGCAGCCATCCGGGCGCGGCGGCGGACCTCACCGAAATCCTGCCGATGATCGAGCGCGTGCGCTTCGACTGCGCCCACGTCCATGAATGGATGAAGCCCATCGCCAAGCCCGTCGACCCCGCCACCCAGGGCGAGTCGCTGGCCTACGTGCAGTACAGCCCCAAGGGCGTGGTCTGCAACATGGCGGCGTGGAACTTCCCGTTCGATGTCGGCATCGGCCCGCTCGTCGACATGCTGGGCGCCGGCAACCGGGTGATCCTCAAGCCCTCGGACCTCACGCCCCACAGCGGCGCCCTGCTGCAGGAAATGTTCGCGGCCTACTTCGCCGAGGACGAGGTCGCCGTGGTCAACGGCGACCTGGCGCTGGCCCGGCACTGCGCCACGCTGCCCTGGGACCACCTGCTGTTCACCGGCGGCACGGCGGTGGGCCGCGAGATCATGAAGCGCTGCGCCGAGAACCTGGTGCCGGTCACCCTCGAACTGGGCGGGCGCAACCCCACCATCGTCGGCCGCGACAAGCTCGACGACGCGCAGACGCTGGCGACCATCGCCGGCATCAAGGCCATCAAGCGCGGCCAGCTGTGCATCACCGTCGACCACCTGCTGGTGCCCGAGGACGGCCTGCAGGACTTCGTGAACGCCCTTGGCGAGGCGATGCACAACAGCTTCGGCCACGACAACGGCGCCAGCAGCGCCAGCGGCATCATCAGCCAGCGCCACGTCGAGCGCCTGCAACGCCTGCTGGAGGACGCGCAGGGCAAGAGCGACCGGGTGATCCGCATTGGCCGCAAGATGGATGCCGGCGCCCGCGACATGCCCTTCCACATCGTGGTCAACCCGCGCGACGACGCCCAGGTGGTGCGCGAGGAAATCTTCGGCCCGATCCTGCCGGTGCAGACCTACAGGGACACCGACGACCTGGTCGCGCGCATCAACCGGGGCGACACGCCGCTGGGCATCTACCTGTTCAGCGACGACCCGGCGCTGCGCCAGGCGATCGCCACGCGCACCCGCTCCGGCGGCGTGTGCTTCAACATCGCCGTGATGCAGGGCGCGCTGGCTTCCATGGGCTTCGGCGGGGTGGGCGCCAGCGGCATGGGCCGGCACCACGGCGAGGAAGGCTTCCGCGAGTTCTCCAACCCACGCGGCTTCTACGAGCGCCGCGTGGGCGGCAGCTTCGAGCTGATCACACCGCCCTACGGCGCCGCCACGCGCCAGTTGATCGACACGGTGGCCTACCCGCAGGTGGCGGCCGCGCTGGGGCTCGAACCCTGACCCGCGCTTCGCGCCCTGCCTGACGGCCGGTGCCCTGGCGGCCTGCCGCCGGGGCACTGTCCTGCATGGCGAGCCTCGCCCGAAACGCGCCGCCAATGGCGGCACCATGGGGGAACCAACCATGAAAGCACCTTGGAATACCGGGGCTGTGCTCCTGCTGCTCGCGGCGCCGCTGGCCTGGCCGGCCGGCCCGGCGGCGGTCGATGCCCGGCGCCTGAATGCCGCCGACAGCGAGCCCGGCAACTGGATGAGCACCGGCCGCACCTACGGCGAGCAGCGCTATTCGCCGCTGGAGCAGGTCAACGAGGGGAACGTGGGGCAGCTCGGCCTGGCCTGGGACTACGGCTTCGGGCTGGACCGCGTCGTCGAGGCCACGCCCCTGGTGGTGGACGGCGTGATGTACACCACCAGCGCCTACAGCATCGTCCACGCGCTGGACGCGCGCACCGGCGAGCTGCTGTGGAAGTACGACCCCGGGGTCTATCGCGGCATCCAGGGCTCGGGTTGCTGCGACGCGGCCAACCGCGGCGTGGCGGTGTGGAGCGGCAAGGTCTACGTGGGCGTGTACGACGGCCGGCTGGAGGCCCTGGACGCCCGCGACGGGCAACGCCTGTGGTCGGTGGACACCGTGCTCGACCACGGGCGCAACTACACCATCACCGGCGCCCCGCGCATCATCAAGGGCAAGGTGGTGATCGGCAACGGCGGCGGCGAGTTCGGCGTGCGCGGCTACGTCACCGCCTACGATGCCGAGACCGGCGCGCAGGCCTGGCGCTTCTTCACCGTGCCGGGCGACCCGGCCAAGGGCGACGAGACCGACACCATCGGCATGATCCGCAAGACCTGGTTCGGCGACCAGTACTGGAAACAGGGCGGCGGCGGCACCGTGTGGGACTCGATGGCCTACGACGCCGAGCTCGACCTGCTCTACCTCGGCGTCGGCAACGGCGCCTTCTGGAACTACGGCCAGCGCTCCCAGGGCAAGGGCGACAACCTGTTCCTCTCCTCCATCGTCGCGGTCCGCCCCGACAGCGGGCGCTACGTCTGGCACTACCAGACCACGCCGGGCGACGCCTGGGACTATACCGCCACGCAACACATCGTCGTCGCCACCCTGCCCATCGACGGCAAGCCGCGCAAGGTGGTGATGCAGGCGCCGAAGAACGGCTTCTTCTACGTGCTGGACGCGGCCACGGGCAAGCTGCTCTCGGCCGCCCAGTACGCCCCCAGGGTCAACTGGGCCAAGGGCGTGGACAGGGACAGCGGCCGGCCGATCATCGACCTGGAGGCGGCCGACTACTGGAGCAAGGGCGAGGCCAAGCTGGTGTTCCCCGGTTCCCAGGGCGGGCACAACTGGCAGCCGATGAGCTACAGCCCGAAGACCGGCCTGGTCTACATCCCCACGCAATCGACGGCCGACATCCATCACCCGAAGGCGAAGCTGGATACGCCCGCCAAGGGCCGGTGGAACACCGGCCTGGAGTTCCCGCCGATGCCCAGGGACAGCAGGAGCATCGACGAATTCGCACGGATCTACACCGGCAAGCTGCAGGCCTGGGACCCCGTGCGGCAGCAGGAAGCCTGGGCGGTGCCCTACGCGCAGATCGCCAACGGCGGCACCCTGGCCACCGCCGGCAACCTGGTGTTCCAGGGCACCCACGATGGCCGCCTGCTGGCCTACGCGGCCGACAGCGGCAAGCTGCTGTGGCAGCGCGAGGTCAGCAGCGGCGTGGTGGCCGCGCCTGTCACCTACAGCGTGGACGGCGAGCAGTACGTGACCTTCAGCAGCGGCTGGGGCGGCTCCTACCCGATCACCTTCGGCGCCCTGTCCGAACGCACGCGCACCGTGCCCGACGCCCGGGTGTTCACCTTCAGGCTCGGCGGCACCGCGCCCATGCCCCAGGTCAGGCGGCGCGCCATACAGCTGCCCGGGCCACCGCCGATGACCGCCGACGCGGCCACGGTGGCGGCCGGCGACCAGCTGTTCCGCGAACACTGCGGGGTGTGCCACGGCCTGGGCGCCTTCAGTGCGAACGTCATTCCCGACCTGCGCTACATGACGGCGCAGACGCACGAGGACTTCCAGGGCATCGTCGCCGGCGCACGGGCCGGCCGGGGCATGCCGCCGTTCGCCGGCCGGCTGACGCCGGAGCAGGTGGAGCAGATCCGCGCCTACCTGATCGAGCGCGCCCACGACCGGCGCGCCGAACTGCAGGCCGCGGGCCAGCCGCCCTCGGGCACCTAGGCTTGGTGGGCTAGCGGTCCGGCCGCTCCTGGGTCAGGGTTTGCAGGGCGTCCGGGCGCAGCAGCAGGAGCTGGCCATAGCGCTGCCGGATCAGGCCCTGCTGCTCCCACTGCTTGAGCACCTGGTTGACACGCTGGCGGGTGGCGCCGATGAGCTGCGCCATGGACTCCTGGGATAGCCGCAGGTCCAGGCTCACCCCCTCCTCCGCCTTCGCCCCGAAGGCTTCGCTCAGGCCCAGCAGGCGCCCGGCCAGGCGCTGCTCCAGCGACTGCGTGGAAAAGGCGGAGAAGGCCACCAGCATGGTGCGCAGGCGCGACACCTCCAGGTCCAGCAGCATGCGCACCAGCGCCGGGTGGCGGTCGCACAGCTCACCCAGGGCCAGCGGGCTGATGTGCAGCACCTGGGAGGGTACGTGGGCATGGGCGTCGTGCAGGCGCGTGCTGTGGTCGAGCATCGACACCTCGCCCAGCCAACTGCCCGGTTCGTAGAAGTTCAGCACCGCCTCCTGGCCGTCGCGGGTGGTGTTGCTGAGCCGGATGATGCCCTGCAGCACGATGTACAGGCCGTCCGGCGGCTCGCCGCAGCGGAACAGCTGCTGCCCGCTGTTCAGCGCGCGGACGCCGGCGCGGGCCAGCATGTCGTCGCGCACTGGCGCCGGCAGGCCGCCGAACCAGGGGCTGGCCATCAGCACGGCCAGATGCGACTCGGACAACATCGAGGGGAAGGTCACGCCTGCAGGCTCCATGGATACGGGACGGTGCCGCTCATTATTCGGCCGCCCGGCGAGCCGCACAAGGCGTGCCGGCAGCTTCCCCCGTCGACGAGTGCCTGCGGGCTAACGCCACCGTCCAGGCGTCAAATTCAGGACAGTTGCCGGGCCGCGCCAGGACGTAGCCTGCGGTGCTCCACCACAACACCGACAAGAAGGAAGCACCATGCCCCACGAACTCGCCCTCCCCCATGTGCGCGACCAGGTGAGCGACGAAGAATGGCGACTGCGCGTCGACCTGGCCGCCTGCTACCGGCTGGTGGCGCTGTACGGCTGGACCGACCTGGTCTTCACCCACATCAGCGCGCGCATCCCCGGCCCCGAGCATCACTTCCTGATCAACCCCTACGGCCTGCTGTTCGACGAGATCACCGCCTCCAACCTGGTGAAGATCGACCAGAACGGCGACAAGGTCATCGACGGCCCCTACAACGCCAACCGCGCCGGCTTCGTCATCCATAGCGCCATCCACGCCGCGCGCCATGACATCCAATGCGTGCTGCACACCCACACAAAGGCCGGCGTGGCGGTCAGCACCCAGGAATGCGGCATCCTGCCGATCAGCCAGCAGTCCACCTTCGTGCTCTCCTCGCTGGGCTACCACGACTACGAGGGCGTGGCCCTGCGCGACGACGAGAAGCCGCGCCTGCAGGCCGACCTCGGCGACAAGCTGTTCTTCATGCTGCGCAACCATGGCCTGCTCACCGTCGGCCGCAGCATCGCCGACGCCTTCCTCAACATGTACACCTTCGAGACCACCTGCCAGATCCAGCTGGCGGCCCAGGCCGGCGGCAAGCTGATCGAGGTCGACCCGCGGATCATCGAGGGCGTCGCCGACGTGGTCGACAAGCAGACCGGCGGCCAGGGCGGCGACTTCGTCTGGCCGGCGCTGCTGCGCAAGCTCGACCGCGTCGATACCAGCTATCGCGACTGAAGGAACGAGCGATGAACGAAAAACCCTGCATCGCCCTGTCGCGCCAGGTGCCCGATGTGCTGTTGGGCAACCTGCGCGCCCATGCCGAGATCCGCATGCCGGACCAGGGCATCCCCGAGGACCTCGCCGGGCTGCTGGGCGAGGCCGACTACGCCCTGGTGGTGCCCGGCGACCGCATCGACGCCGCGCTGCTGGCGCGCTGCCCGCGGCTGAAGGTGCTGAGCACCGTCAGCGCCGGCTTCGACCACATCGACGTGGCCGCCTGCACCGCCCACGGCACCCGCGTCTGCAACACGCCCAAGGCCGTCGCCGCGGCCACCGCCGACCTCGCCTTCGGCCTGCTGCTGGCCGCGGCCAGGCGCATCGTCGAGGCCGACACCTTCGTCCGCGGCGGCGGTTGGCGCGCCGACTCCTCGCCGCTGTTCGGCCAGGACGTGCACCACAAGCAGTTGGGCATCCTCGGCCTGGGCGGCATCGGCAGGGAGCTGGCCAAGCGCGCCCGCGGCTTCGACATGGACGTCACCTACTGCAACCGGCGCCGCCTGCCGGAAGCGGAGGAGGCCCGGCTGGGCGTGCGCTACCTGGACTTCGACAACCTGCTGGAACAGAGCGACGCGCTCATCCTGCAACTGCCCTACAACGCCGCCACCCACCACATCATCGACGCGAAAGCGCTGGCGCGGATGAAGCCCCAGGCCATCCTGATCAACACCGCCCGCGGCGGCCTGGTGGACGAGAACGCACTGGCCACGGCCCTGCGCGAAGGCCGCCTGGCGGCAGCCGGGCTGGACGTCGCCGAGGACGAACCGGCGGTGAACCCGGCGCTGCTGCCCCTGAGCAACCTGGTGCTGTCGCCGCACAACGGCGCCTCCACCCGCGAGACCCACCGGCGCATGACCCTCGAGGCCTTCGACAACCTGCTCGACGCCCTGCGCGGCGAACCGCTGCGCAACTGCATCAACCCCCTGCCAAAGGAACATTGCGCATGAGCGTGCAGAGCGTAGTCATCACCTGGCTGAAGGAGCCGGGCAACCTCGAACACATCGCCCGGCTGACCGCCGCCTGCGAAAACCTGCGGCAGATCCCGGGGGTGCGCGAGGTCCGCTTCGGCCCCCGCGCCAGCCTGGGCCGCAACGGGCCGGACGAGAGCTTCGACTTCGGCACCATAGTCACCTTCGAGTCACTGCAGGCGGCCCAGGACTACGGCCCCCATCCCCTGCACCTGCAGGCGGCGCAGCTCACCCTGCAACTGGCCGAGCGCTTCCAGAGCTTCTATTTCGAAACCTGAGTTGGGGCTAGAAAATCGCGGACGGAGTCCGCTCCTACGCCGCCACCGCTGTCCCACCTGTAGGAGCGCGCCCTGCGCGCGATTCGCGGGCAGGGCCCGCTCCTACCCCACGCCCGCCTCCTGCAGGTTGACGCTGAACGTCTCATTCATGCCGGGCAGCCCGCTCTTGCCTGCAGCCTGCCGCCTGCCGCCTGCAATGACGTAGGCGTAGCGCCATCAGCCCCATGAATCCCCCGCCCTCCATTCCGCTGATCACACCACAAGGCCCGTTCCAGAGCCCTTTCGGCGCTCACCCATCAGCCTTTGGTACGAATCTCCCGCACCCTCGTCGGCAGTTTTTCCAAGCCGCAAATTCCGGACAGTTCATACACCAGCCCCAGCCTCACCATGCCGGCAAACAATAAGGAGACACTTGCAGTGCAAACCCCCTGGACCCGCTCTTACCCTGCCGGCGTACGCTGGGACAACGACCTCTCCGGCCTCAGCGTGCTGGACATGCTCGACGATTCCGTGCGCCGCTGGCCGGACCGCCCGGCCATCGACTTCATGGGGCGCAAGGTCGCCTACCGCGAGTTCGCCTCGCTGATCGACCGCGCCGCCAAGGGCCTGCAGGACCTGGGGGTCGGCCCCGGCGTCCACGTCGGCCTCTACCTGCCCAACGTGCCGCAGTACGCCATCGCCTTCTTCGCCATCCTGCGCGCCGGCGGCACCGTGGTGAACTACTCGCCGCTGGATGCCGGCGACGTGCTGGCGCACAAGATCGAGGACAGCCGCACCGACATCCTCGTCACCCTCGACCTGGACAGCCTCTACCCGCTGATGGAGCGCCTGCTCCAGAGCACCCGCCTGCACACCCTGGTGGTGGGCTCGCTGGGCGACTTCGGCGCGCAGCCGCGGGAGACCCGCGCCCGCCTGCAGCAGGAGGGCCAGCTCGCCCAGGTGCTCTACAGCGAACAGTGCCTGCCCTTCGAGCAACTGCTGGACAACGACGGCGACTGGCAGCCCCACCCGCTGCCGCCGCTGGACCAGGCCCTGGCCGTGCTGCAGTACACCGGCGGCACCACCGGCCTGCCCAAGGGCGCCATGCTGACCCACGCCAACCTCGGCGCCGCCGCGGCCCAGGTGGCGATGATCAACGTCGACAACGACCAGCGCCTGTACGAGGGCCGCGAAAGCATCCTGGTGGTGCTGCCGCTGTTCCACATCTATGCCCTGGTCGGCTGCCTGCTGTTCCCGGTGGCGGTCGGCGCCGAGATGCGCCTGCACGTGCGCTTCGACGCCGGCGCGGTGCTGCGCGACATCCACGACAACCGGGTGAGCTGCTTCCCCGGCGTGCCGACCATGTTCACCGCCCTGCTCAGCCACCCGCAGGTGGGCGAATACGACCTGCGCTGCCTGAAGATCTGCGCCTCGGGCGGCGCGCCGCTGCCGGTGGAGCTGATGCAGCAGTTCAAGGCCCTGACCGGTTGCCAGATCACCGAGGGCTGGGGCATGACCGAGACCTGCACCGGCGGCACCTTCACCCCGGCCGAGCGGCCCAGGGCCGGCTCCTGCGGCATCCCGCACATCGGCGTGGACATCTGCTTCCTCGACCTCGACGCCCCCGAGCGCAAGGTGCAGTTGGGGCAGAACGGCGAGCTGGCCATCCGCGGGCCGAACATCATGCGCGGCTACTGGAACGCCCCCCAGGCCAGCGCCGAGGCCTTCACCGCCGACGGCTACTTCCGCACCGGCGACGTCGGCTACATGGACGAGGACGGCTACATCCACATCGTCGACCGCACCAAGGACATGCTCCTGTGCGGCGGCTACAACGTCTACCCGCGGGTGATCGAGGAAGCCATCTACGCCCACCCGGCGGTGGAGGAAGTCATGGTCCTGGGCATTCCCGACGCCTACCGCGGCCAGTCGCCCAAGGCCTACGTCAAGCTGCGCGCCGGCCATGCCCCCTTCGACCTCGACGGGCTCAAGGCCTTCCTCAAGGACCGCCTGGGCAAGCACGAGATGGTGCAGGCCCTGGAAATCCGCGCCGAACTGCCCAAGACCGCCGTGGGCAAGCTCTCCAAGAAGCTGCTGAAGGACGAGATCGCAGCTGCCCAATCACCCAGCAACACCTGACCCGTACCCCCGTACAAGGACACCGTCATGCCCTCGATCTTCCCCGCCTCCATCACCGCGCCCTTCCGCCGGCACCCCGTGGAGCGCCGCCCGTCCCCCCTGCTCTGGGCGCTGGAATCGCGCGCCCTGCTGGAATGGGCCTCGATCCCGGCCGCCATGCCCTGGCTGCTGCTCAACGTGCCACGCGGCGATGGCCACAGCGTGCTGGTGCTGCCCGGGCTGATGGCCAACGACTACTCCACGCTGCCGCTGCGCCGCTTCCTCGCCAGCCGCGGCTACGACGTCCATGGCTGGGGCCAGGGCCTCAACCGCGGGCCCGGCGAAGGCGTGGTGGACAGGCTGCTGGCCCAGCTGCAGCAGTTGCACGAGGATTCGGGGCGCAAGGTCAGCCTCGTCGGCTGGAGCCTGGGCGGCATCTTCGCCCGCGAGCTCGCCCGCGCCCTGCCGGGCAGCGTGCGCCAGGTGATCACCCTCGGCAGCCCGCTGTACGGCCCGCCGCAGAGCAGCACCAACGCCTGGGAGCTGTACCGCCTGGTGCGCAGCTTCAAGCGCGATGCCGAGGAACGCGGCGAAGAGGCGCCGCCGGTGCCCACCACCTCCATCTACAGCCGTGGCGACGGCATCGTCGGCTGGGGCGGCAGCGTGGAACGGCGCGGCCGCCTGACCGACAACATCGAGGTCAACTGCGCCAGCCACATCGGCCTGGGCGTGCACCCGCTGGTCTGGTACGCCATCGGCGACCGCCTGGCGCAACCGGAGGACCAGTGGCGGCAGTTCCGCCCGCGCGGCCTCAAGCGCGCCCTGTTCCCCTTCCGCGCGCCGAAACGATGAGGAACTGAACCGCCCGCCGCAACGGGCCTTGCGAGCAATTTCCCAGCAACGACAAGAACAAGGTTGGTGACGCGATGAAACATCTGAGCGGGATGGACGCCATATTCCTGCATATGGAATCGGCCGAGATGCCCACGCACATTGGTTCGCTCCATGTGCTGCAACTGCCTGAAGGCTACGAAGGCGACTTCTACGAAGAGGTCAAGCGGTACCTGGCCGGGCGCCTGCACCTGGCGACGGTCTTCACCCGCAAGCTGGCGTTCATGCCCTTCGACTTGTCGGACCCGGTCTGGGTCGAGGACGAACACCTGGACCTGGAGCACCACATCCGCCACATCACCCTGCCCAAGCCGGGCAGCAACCGCCAGTTGCAGCAGGTGGTCGCCCGCGCCCACTCGAGCCTGATGGACCGCAGCCGGCCGCTGTGGGAAATCACCATCATCGACGGCCTGCGCAGCGGCGAGGTGGCGCTGTACGCCAAGGTCCACCACGCCAACGTCGACGGCCAGGCCGGCATCGAGCTGGTCCGCGCGCTGTTCGACGACGTGCCCAGCGGCCGCGTCATCCCGCCGGCGCCGCCGCGGCTGCGGCGCAACCCGTACCAGCTCGGCGTCGCCGAACTGGCCGGGGCGGCCATCGGCAACGCCGGCCGGCAGTACGTCAAGCTGGCCCGGATGCTGCCGGACATGCTGCGCGCCGGCCGCAGCCTGCTGCCGGTGGTGGGCGACAGCAGCCTGCGCAACTGGCGCAACCTCGACCCGCGCAAGCTGCTGGCCCCGCGCACCCCGCTGAACGTGGCCATCACCAACCAGCGCAGCTTCGCCGGGCGCACCGTGCCCCTGGCGGAGATCAAGGAAATGGCGCGCCAGCTGGAGGTGAGCTTCAACGACGTGGTCATGGCCACCGTCTCCGGCGCCCTGCGCCGCTACCTCAAGGCCAGCGGCGAGCTGCCGGAGAAGCCCCTGACCGCCGCGGCGCCGGTGAGCCTGCGCGCCCCCGGCGACGACACCGCCAACAACCAGGTGAGCATGCTGGCCATCGACCTGGCCACCAACGAGGCCGACCCGCTGGAGCGCCTGCGCCGCATCAACGCCTCCTCGACGCAGCGCAAGGAGGCGATGAACCGCTTCCGCTCGGCCATCCCCATGGACTTCCCGATCTTCGCCGCGCCCTGGCTGCTCTCCGGCCTGGCCGCCATGTACGGCCGCTCGCGCCTGGCCAACTGGATGCCGCCGCCGGCCAACCTGGTGATCTCCAACGTCACCGGCATTCCCATGCAGCTGTACTTCGCCGGCGCCAAGGTGCTGTGCTACTACCCGGTGTCCATCCCCAGCCATGGCATGGCCCTGAACGTCACCGTGACCAGCTACCACGACCGCCTGGACTACGGCCTGATCGCCTGCCGCCGCGCCCTGCCCGACCTCAACGACCTGGGCGACCACCTGCTGGCCGAGCACCGCCGCCTGCTCGAACTGGCGCGCGACAAGGCCGCCGTGGCGACGCCGCAGGGCAAGGCAAGCGACACTCCCGCCGGGCCGAAACGCCCCCGCAGCGCCCCCAGGGCCGCCACCGCCAAGCAGGGCGACGCCCGGGGCAAACCGGCCGCCAAGGCCGGCCACCCCGTCAAGGCGCTGCCCAAGGCCAGGCCGGCCACCCCGCCGCGGCGCAAGGTGAACGGCGCCGCGGCGCAACAGCCCAGCCCCGCGCCGCAGCCGGCAGCGGTCGAAACCACCCAGGTCCAGTAGTCCCGGCGCCGGTCCGCCGCGCGGCGGCCCCACAAGGGCCAGACGCGGCGACCGGCACCCCGTGGTCGACCTCCCCCGGAGCCTCGCATGTCCACACTCATCAGCGCGCCCGCGGCGGCGCAAAGCGGCCTGGCGCCCCACGGCAACGTCGAAGCCGTCTACGCCAGGATCACCCGCCGCCTCATCCCCTTCCTGTTCATCTGCTACCTGCTGAACTTCATCGACCGTGCGAACATCGGCTTCGCCCAGTTGCAGATGAAGACCTCGCTGGGCTTCAGCGATGCCGTCTACGGCCTGGGCGCAGCCATGTTCTTCGTCGGCTACGTGCTCTTCGAAGTGCCCAGCAACATGCTCCTGCAGCGTATCGGCGCGCGCCTGACCATCATGCGCATCATGCTGCTCTGGGGCCTGGCCTCCAGCGCCACGCTGCTGGTCACCACGCCCACCCAGTTCTACCTGGTGCGCTTCCTGCTCGGGGTGTTCGAGGCCGGCTTCTTCCCCGGCATCGTCCTCTACCTCACCTTCTGGTACCCGCCGCAGCGCCGCGCCCGGGTGCTGGCGCTGTTCTGCATGGCCCAGGTGGCCGCGGCCTTCATCACCAGCCCGGTGTCGGGCTGGATCCTGAAGAACATGCACGGGCTGCACGGCTGGGAAGGCTGGCAGTGGATGTTCTTCATCGAAGGCATGCCCACGGTGCTGCTCGGCCTGCTGGTGCTGTGGCTGCTGCCCAACGGCCCGCAGGACGCCAGGTGGCTGAGCGCGGACGAGCGCGAGCTGCTGCGCCAGGGCCTGCAGGGCACGGCCAGCGACAGCGAGGCCAGCGGCGGCCACGGCAAGGGCGCGCTGGCCGCGGTGCTGCGCGACCCGCGCATCTACCTGCTGGCCTTCGGCGCCTTCGTCTCCGGCTGCGCCGGCTACTTCCTGGCCTTCTGGACGCCGACCATCATCCGCGAGCTGGGCGTGGCCGACCTGCAGATGGTCGGCCTGTACGCAGTCATCCCCAACGTCTTCGCGCTGTTCGCCATGTTCTGGTACGGCCGCCGCTCCGACCGCCGCAACGAACAGCGCCTGCACTGGACCGCAGCCTTCATGGCCGCAAGCGCCGGCTTCCTGCTGCTGGCCTGGGCCATCGGCAACGGCAGCCTGGCCTGGACGCTGGTCGCCATCACCGCCGGCGGCTCGGCCCTGGTGGCGGCCACCCCGGTGTTCTGGGCCATGGTCACCCGTTACCTGGAGCGCGAGCGCGCCGCCGTCGGCATCGCCCTGGTCAACACCCTGGCCAGCGTCGCCGGCATCAGCCCGGCCGTGGTCGGCGCCATCAAGGCCCGCACCGGCAGCCTGGACGACGCCATCTACCTGCTCTGCGCGCTGTTCGTGATCGCCGCCCTGGCCATGGCGCTGGGCATGCGCAAGGCCCTGGCGAACACCGAACGGCCGGCCTGAACCCCGAGGAGACACCCGTGAGCAACCCTTCCGAATACTTCGCCCAGGACTATCGCCAGGCCCGCCGGCAGTTCCTCGCCCGCGTCCGCGCCGCGGGCCTCGAGGCCAGCAGTCACGTCCACCCGCTGCCCGGCCGCGACGGCGAGCAGTTGGCCATGGACGTGGCCCGCTTCGGCGCCGCCGACGCCCAGGCCCTGCTCATCGTCAGCAGCGCCTGCCATGGCGTCGAGGGCTTCTGCGGCTCCGGCGTGCAGAACGCCCTGCTCGACGACCCGGGCTTCCACCAGCGGGCGAAGGCCGCCGGCGTGGCGGTGCTGTACATCCATGGCATCAACCCCTGGGGCTTCTCCTGGTGGCGCCGCTGGACCCACGAGAACGTCGACCTGAACCGCAACTTCCAGGACTTCGCCGGGCCCCTGCCCGCCAACCCGGGCTACGACGCACTCGCCCGGGCCCTGGTGCCGGACACCTGGCCGGCCCCCGAGGCCGACGAAGCGCTCTACGCCTACCTCGCCGAACACGGCCCGCGGGCCATACAGCAGGCCGTCAGCGGCGGCCAGTACAAGCACCCCGACGGCCTGTTCTACGGCGGCAACGCGCCAACCTGGAGCAACCTCGCCCTGCGCGCGATACTGGGTGAACACGCCAGCCGCTGCGCGCGCCTGGGCTGGATCGACCTGCACACCGCCCTGGGCCCCTGCGGCCACGGCGAGCGCATCGCCCACGCCCGCCCCGGCGACGCCGCCGGCCTGGCCCGGGCCCGCGCCTGGTGGGGCGCGGACGTGACCTCGCTGTACGAGGACGGCTGCGTGTCCGCCGAACTGGCCGGCAACATGTGGCACCTGGCCTACCAGGCATGCCCCCAGGCCGAATACACGGGCATCGGCCTGGAGTACGGCACCCTGCCGTCGGAGGACGTGCTGATGGCCCTGCGCGCCGACCAGTGGCTGAGCAACCACCCCGAAACCGACGCCGCCACCGCCGCGGCCATCAAGCAGCGCCTGCGCGACGCCTTCTACGTCGACACCGACCACTGGAAGCGGCGCGTCGTCGAACAGGCGCTGGACGCCGCCTTCCAGGCCCTGGACGGCCTGGCCGGCCAACCGGGAGCCCGCCCATGAACGATTCGCTGCACCTGCTCGACGCCACCGCCCAGGCGCAACTGGTCACCCGTGGCGAAGTCACCCCGCTGGAACTGGTGGACGCCGCCATCGCCCGCATCGAACGGCACGACCCGGCGCTCAACGCGGTGATCTGGCGCCAGTTCGAACAGGCCCGCGCACGGGCCCGCGGCCCGTTGCCCGGCGGCCCCTTCCGCGGCGTGCCCTTCCTGCTCAAGGACCTGGCCGGCGGCGCCGAGGCCGGCCAGCCGCTGTCCTACGGCAGCCGCCTGGGCGTGCACAACCGCGCCGACCACGACACCGAGCTGGTGCGCCGCTACCGCGCCGCCGGCCTGATCACCGTCGGCCGCAGCAACACCCCGGAATTCGGCATCCCCCCCACCACCGAGCCGGCGGCGTTCGGCCCCTGCCTCAACCCCTGGAACCTCGCCCTCTCCGCCGGCGGCTCCAGCGGCGGGGCCGCCGCCGCGGTGGCCGCGCGCCTGGTGCCCATGGCCCATGCCAGCGACATCGGCGGCTCCATCCGCATTCCCGCCTCGGCCTGCGGGGTGTTCGGCCTCAAGCCCAGCCGCGGGCGCAACCCGGTGGGGCCCAAGGTCGGCGAAGGCACCGGCGGCCTGCCCGCCGAGCACTGCTGCTCGATCTCGGTGCGCGACAGCGCCGCCCTGCTGGACGCCACCTCGGCGCCGGACTACGGCGCCCCCTACCTGGCCCCGCCCAGGAGCCGCCCCTACCTGCAGGAGATCGACGCCCCGCACCGCCGCCTGCGCATCGGCCTGCTGCGCACGCCGCTCACCGGCGTCGCGGTGCACCCGGACTGCCAGGCGGCGCTGGAATCGGCCGCCCGGCTCTGCCGCGAGCTGGGCCACGAGGTCAACGACGAGGCGCCGACGGTGTCCGACGTGCCCGCCCTCGGCCAGGCCTTCGCCCGCCTCTTCGTGGTCTCCGCGGCGCTGCACCTGCGCAGCCTGGAGCAACAGGTGGGGCACTCGGCCGGGCCCGACGACATCGAGCCGCTGACCCGCGCGGTGGTCGGGCTCGCCGGCCAGGTCAGCGCCACCGACTACGTCCTGGCCCAGCGCACCCTGCAACGCATGGCGCGGGAAATCGCTGCCTTCCACGAGCACTACGACCTGATCCTCAGCCCCACCCTGGCCTGCCCGCCGGGCACCATCGGCGAGCTGGCCTACCGGGAGGGCGAGCCCATCGACAGCTACTTCGGCCGTTCGGCGCCCCTTGCGGCCTTCACCTCGATCTACAACGCCACCGGCCAGCCGGCCATGAGCGTGCCGCTGTACTGGACCGAGGGCGGCATGCCCATCGGCGTGCAGTTCGCCGCGCGCCTGGGCGACGAAGGCACCCTGTTCCGCCTTGCCGCGGAACTCGAACGGGCCCGCCCCTGGGCCTCCCGCCTGCCGCCGCTGCGCGGCTGAGCCGGCCACCGTACCCGCAATGCCGCCCCGGCCAGGTCCGGGGCCAGGAGCCTCGCAGATGAACCCGCACCCCAGCGTCCACGCCATCGCCAGCCGCGCCGCCCCCCGCCCCCTGAGCGGGGCGCTGCCGCTGCTGCCGGCCCGCCACCTGGCGCGGCCGCGCCTGCTGCAGCGCCTGCTCGGCGGACGCCAGCGGGTGAACCTGCTGCACGCCCCCGCCGGCTTCGGCAAGAGCGTGCTGCTCAACGAATGCGCGCGCCAGGCCGGCCCCCGCGGGCGCGTCGCCTGGCTCGACCTGCGCGGCCGACCGCTGCGCCCGGACGACTTCCTCCGCCGCCTGGCCATAGTGCTGGACCTCGACCCCGCCGCGCGGAACTGGCAGGACGACCTGCAGCGCCTGCTGGAAGGCGGCCCGCAGCCGCTCTGGATAGTGCTGGACGACTACCCGCGCCAGGCCGACGCCGAACTGGACGCCTGCGTGGCCGGGCTGCTGGAGAACAGCGCCGCCGACATCCGCTGGTGGATCGGCGCCCGCCGCCGCCCGGACTGGAACCTGCCGCGCCTGCTGCTGCAGGGCGAGCTGCTGGAACTGGGCGCCGCCGACCTGGCGCTGGACCGCGACGAACTGGAACAGCTGCTGCGCAAGCAGCCGGCCGAAGCGGCCGAGGACGAGGCCGACGAGCTGCTCGGCCGCAGCGCCGGCTGGCCGGCCCTGCTCGGCCTGCTCGCCCTGCAGGGCCGCCTGCGCTGGCCCGAGGCCGGCGGCGGCCTGCTGCACGACTACCTGCGCCGCGAAGTGCTCGCCCCGCTGCCGGCGCCGCTGCGCGAGGCCCTGCGGGTGCTGGCCCACCTGCCCCGCTTCAAGGCCGGCCTGTGCCGGCACCTGGCGCCGGTGGGCGAAGCGGCCTTCGCCCAGCTGGAGCAGATGCAACTGCTCCGGCGCCTGGACGAAGGCAGCGGCTGGTTCGCGCTCTGGCCGCCGCTCGCCGAGCTGCTGCGCCAGGCCCACGACGAAGCGCCGCCCGCCGACGCCCTGCTGGCCGCCAGCCAGTGGTTCGCCGAGCACGGCGACCTGCGCCAGGCCACCCAGCTGGCCCTGGCCGCCGGCTCCATCGAGCGGGCCGTGGCGCTGCTGCAGGACGCCAACAGCGACCAGATGATGGTCGAGCACAGCGCCGTGCAACTGCTGCGCTGGCGCGACGAGCTGCCCGAGGGCCTGCTGCAGTCCAGCCCCAAGCTGATCCTCCTGGAAACCTGGGCGCTGATCCTCTGTGCCCGCCTGGACGAGGCCATGGCCTGCCTGCAGGGGCTCTCGCGCTTCCTGCCACGGCCGGACGCCCACCGCCAGCGGCTCTGCCTGGCGCACTACCAGGCCACCCTCGGCGTGCTGCAGCGCCAGTTCGCCCTGCCCGATGCGCGGCGCAACTGCAGCGACGCCCTGCAGCACCTGGAGGAACGCTTCTGGGGCCAGCACATCCTCTGCCACCAGGCCCTGGCCCAGCAGGCCATGGTCGAAGGCGACCTGACCGTCGCCCGCCAGCACTGCCAGGCCGGCCTGCGCCTGTCGCGGCGCCACGCCAACCTGTGCTTCGAGGCCCTGCTCAGCGTCGAGCACATCCACCTGCTGGCCCTTTCCGGCGAACACCGCCACGCCCTGGACTATGCCGAGCAGATGCTCGCCGAGTTGCGCAAGCACGCCCACGGCGGCCCCATGAGCGCCCGCCTGCACGTGCTGCGCGGCGAGCTGCTGGCCCTGCGCGGCGACGACACCGGCGCCGAGGCCGGGCTCCAGCGCGGCCTGCGCGAAGCCGAGGAAAGCCAGGACGCCTACCTGCTGTACGCCTACCACGCGCTGATCAGCCTGGCCTGCGAGCGCGGCGAGGTGGAGCGCGCCCACCAGTTGCTGCTGGCCGCCGAGCGGCGCATGCAGCGCCTGTGCATCCCCGAGATCCGCTACCGCGAAGTGCTGCGCCTGGCCCGCGCCCGGCTGTGCCTGGCCAGCGGCGAACCGGCCAGGGCCCGCGACGAACTGCTCGGCGTGCTCGCCGAACTGGGGCTCAACCCACTGCTGGCCCCCACCGGCTTCTACGACCTGCAGTACCGCGTACGCCTGCTGCTGGCCCAGGCCCACGACGAGCTGGGCGAAACCACCCGCGCCAGCCACGAACTGCAGGCCCTGCAGCGCGACTGCCAGCGCCTGGGCCTGCGCAGCCTGGCCTGCGAGACCCAGCTGCGCCTGGCCGAGACCCTCCACGCCCTGGACCAGGCGGCCGCCGAGGAACACCTGCGCGAAGCCCTGCAGGACTGCCGCAGGCTGTCCCTGCTGCGGCCCCTGGCCCGGCTGCAACGCAACGACGCCAGCTGGTCGCGGCAACTGCTGGCGCAACTCCCCGCCCTCGCCCCGGCCAACCGCGCGCCAGGCACCGCCGAAGCCCAGCCGGCGCCGGCGGAAATGCTCAGCCAGCGCGAACTGGAAGTGCTGGAACTGATCGCCCAGGGCTGCTCCAACCAGGAAATCGCCGAGCAACTGGAAATCTCGCTGCACACCGTGAAGACCCACGCCCGGCGCATCAACATCAAGCTCGAAGTGGAAAGACGCACCCAGGCGGTGGCCCGGGCCAAGGCGAGTGGGTTGTTGGCTTGATGGGGGGTCTTGGTGGGTGTTTTTCCTGTGGTATCGGTGTACTGGGGCGAGTCCGCTCCCTCTCCCCAGCCCTCTCCCTGAAGGGAGAGGGGGCTTGTCCGTGCCGAGAGAAGGAATGGTTCAGCCGGTAATCTCTGTGCTAGCCGGCTAACGCCGAAACACCAATGCACACCGAACGATCCCCTCTCCCTTCAGGGAGAGGGTTAGGGAGAGGGCGCTCTTAAACCCAACACCAAAGCCACCAACAAACTCCATCGCGGACAAAGTCCGCTCCGTTGCTCTCTGGGTTCCCGCATTCCGAAATTATTTGACCACCACATTCGCGGGAACCCAATAGACAGTTGCCCTACGGCACAACTAAGCACGGCCTCTCGTAGGAGCGAGCTTGCTCGCGAACAAACCCCGCAGCGAGGCCCATTCGCGAGCAAGCTCGCTCCTACGAAGAGCCCCGCCCCCCTCTGCACCGCTTTTTCACACCCCACCTGAACCTACCCCCCAACCCCACTCCAGCGCACACTATCAACCGGATCAGCGAGGCCAACCGCCCCGCTGCCGATCTGCAGCCTCCGCCGCCCCAACCCCGGTCGCACCCGGGATGGGTGCGGCGGTTTTTTCCCGCAACTGTACTGGTAGCGCCCCATCGCCCGGCGCTAGAGTGCCTGCTGCACAACGGGAAAAGAGAACGCCATGGGCCTGCCACTGACCTTCGACGCCGCCGACGGCTACCCGCTCCAGGGCCGCCTCTGGCGCCATGCCGACGCGGCCGCGCAGCCGCGCCCGCTGGTGATCGTCAACCCGGCCACCTCGGTGCGCGGCGACTACTACGCGCGCTTCGCCGACTACCTGCACGGCCAGGGCTTCGACGTGCTCTGCTACGACTACCGCGGCATCGGCGGCTCGCGCCCGGCCTCGCTGCGCGGCTTCTCCGCCAGCTGGCTGGACTGGGGCCGCCTGGACTTCGAGGGTGCCCTGCGCTGGGCCGCGGCCAACGCCCCGCGGCAGCCGATCCTGGTGGTGGCCCACAGCGTCGGCGGCTTCCTGGTCGGCCTGGCCCCCTCCAACCACCTCGTCCAGCGCGTGTTCAGCATGGGCGCGCAGTTCGCCCACTGGCGCGACTACGCCCCGCGGCGGCGCCTGCGCATGCTGCTCAAGTGGCACCTGGCGATGCCGGTGCTCAGCGGCCTGTTCGGCTACTTCCCGGCCAAGCGCCTGGGCTGGATGGAAGACACCCCCCACGGCGTGGTGCGTGACTGGACGCACCCCGGCCCGCGCTTCGAAGACGCCTACCGGCGCGGCCCGCAGGCCATGAGCGCGGAAGAACGATCGCGCCTGGCCGAAGGCTTCGCCGGGCTGCGCGGCGCCACCCTGGCCCTGAGCGTGACCGACGACGAATTCGGCACCGGCCCGGCTATCCAGCGCCTGCTGGCCTACTACCGCAACAGCCGCTGCCTGCACCTGCGCCTGCCGCCCCAGGCGCTGGGCCTGCAGGGCATCGGCCACTTCGCCTTCTTCCACAGCCGCTTCCAGGACAGCCTCTGGCCCATCGCCCTGCGCTGGCTGCGCGACGGCGAGCTGGACGACAGCCTCGCCGCCTACCTGGTGGCCCCCGCGCGGCAGCAGCCCGCACCGGCCTGAACGGCGTTTTTCCCAGGTGAATCAATGATCTGCCCGGTCGCAGGCAGTGATATCTCCTGGCCATTACACAAGACTGTCACACGGCTTTCATATGCTCTGCGCGTCCGAAACCCGCTCGCCAGAGCATCACAGCAGCCCGTGGTAGCCCGTGATGAAGAAACCCCAAGTCCTCCTCGGCCGATTCGCCCGCTGGGAGCCCCTGCGGCGCCTGCGCATCGGCCAGCGCACCCTGCTCTGCTTCCTGTTCAGCGCCGCGCTGCTGGGCGGCGTCGGCGCCTATTGCCTGTACCAGATGGCGGCCATCCGCGCCCAGGGCGAGGCCATCGACGGCGACCAGCTGCCGAGCATCGCCCTGGCCGACAGCATCGCCCTCAACCTCGCCCAGCTGCGCGTGCGCTCCATGCAGCAGGTGGCCAACCCCGAGCCCATGGTGCGCAGCGGCAACAAGGTGATCATCGAGCAACTGGCCCTGGACATCGAACAGGAATTCCGCGCCTACCAGGTGCTGATCAGCGACGACACCGAGCGTGGCGCCATCGAGGCGCTGCACCAGGCCTTCGGCCAGTTCATCCAGACCATCCGCGAGGAACAGCAGCTGCTGGAGCAGCAGAAGCTGGACGAGGCGCGCACCCTGCTGGTCGCCAACATCGACCAGCAGGGCGAAGCCATCGACACCCAGGTGCAACTGCTGCGCGAGCTCAACCGCCAGGCCGCGGACAGCGCCACCAGCACGGCCGCCAGCGCCTACGCCCAGGCCCTGCGCATCGTCTGGGCGGCCCTGGGCGGCGCCCTGCTGGTCACCCTGCTGCTGGCCTGGCGCCTGACACGCAGCCTGGTGCGGCCACTGGCCGAGGCGCTGCAGGTGGCCGAGCGCATCGCCGCCGGCGACCTCAGCCAGGGCGTGCACAGCCAGGGCCGCGACGAGGCGGCGATGCTGCTGGAGCGCCTGGGGCGCATGCGCGACAACCTGCAGGGCACCATTCGCCAGATCGGCGAGGCCGCCGAGCAGCTGGCCACCTCCAGCGAGCAGATGAGCGCGGTGATGGACGAAGGCAGCCGCGGCCTGCACCAGCAGCACGGCGAGATCGACGACGTCAGCCGCGCCATGAGCCAGATGAGCGCGGCGGTGGGCGACGTCGCCGAGCACGCGCAGAGCACCGCCGAGGTGGCCCGGCGCTCCAACGACGAGGCCCTGGACGGCCAGCGCCAGCTGGCCACCACCCTGGGCTCGCTGCGCGAGCTGGGCGAAGGCGTGCGCCACGCGGCGCAGCAGGCCCGCGGCCTGGCCGAGCAGACACTGAACATCAGCAAGGTGCTGGACGTGATCCGCAACGTCGCCGAGCAGACCAACCTGCTGGCGCTCAACGCCGCCATCGAGGCGGCCCGCGCCGGCGAGGCCGGGCGCGGCTTCTCGGTGGTGGCCGACGAGGTGCGCGCGCTGGCCAAGCGCACCGGCGACTCCACTCGCGAGATCGAACAGCTGATCGGCGCCATCCAGCAAGGCACCGGGCGCACCGTCGAGGCGCTGCAGCACAGCGCCGAGCAGGCCGACCACACCCAGGGCCAGGCCAGCGCCGCCGACCGCGCCCTGGCGCAGATCATCGAGGCCGCCCGCAGCATCGACGAACGCAACCGGCGCATCGCCGAGTCGGTGGAACACCAGGCCACCATGGCCCGCGACATCGAGACCAACCTGGGCAACATCCGCGACCTGTCCAACCAGAGCGCCGCCGGCTCGCAGCAGACCAGCACCGCCAGCCACGAACTGTCGCGCCTGGCCGTGGACCTCAGCGGCCTCGTGCAGCGGTTCCGCCTGTAGGATCGGGGACGGAGCGCTACAGTTGCAGGAAAAGCGCCGGCGTAGGGCGCATAACCGTTCGCGGTTATCCGCCGTTGGCCATGCCACCGGGGCGTCCGGCGTGGCCGGTGAGTACATGGGAATCCGGGAGCTTCATGGTTCCGCATCGCACCGAACGGTCCCCTCTCCCGCTTGCGGGGGAGGGTTAGGGAGGGGGTGCGGCGTCAGGGTTGGCAGAGGTGCGTGGGCGAAGTCCATCCCCTCTCCCCAACCCTCTCCCTGAAGGGAGAGGGGGCTGTCCGAGCAAGCGGATAACACAGCGTCAGCCGGCAAACTCGTAGGGCGAATAACCGTTCGCGGTTATCCGCCGTTGGCCGATGCGCGACGCAAATGGCGGATAACGCCGTAGGCGTTATGCGCCCTACGGGGAGCCCGGGAGCTTCATGGTTCCGCATCGCGCCGAACGGTCCCCTCTCCCGCTTGCGGGGGAGGGTTAGGGAGGGGGTGCGGCGTCAGGGTTGGCAGAGGTGCGTGAGCGAAGTCCGTCCCCTCTCCCCAACCCTCTCCCTGAAGGGAGAGGGGGCTGTCCGAACAGGCGGATAACACAGCGTCAGCCGGCAAACTCGTAGGGCGAATAACCGTTCGCGGTTATCCGCCGTTGACCAATGCACCGAGGTTCGACGCAAACGGCGCATAACGCCGTAGGCGTTATGCGCCCTACGAGCTATCGCGAACGCGGAAAACCAGGTTCGCGAGCAAGCTCGCTCCTACGAAGAGCAAAAGCGCTTTTGCTCTGGCGTTTGGGACTTCCAGAGAAACATCCGAGCGCACCGGAACGCCCCTTCAGAAGGCCGAGCGAAACCGGCGCTCAGGAGGTCATGCGACATGGATGTCGCTAGAGCCCCGATGGGCTACAGGGACGTACCCTCGGGGCGGGCCTCCGTGGCGGGGGAATTCGCGAGGGTAGCCCGGCTTCATCGGGCCCGTATGCGGGGCAAGCCTTCTTGGTTACTTCTTTGAGGTTCGGCTTCCCGACGTTTGAAAGAAGTGACTCGCCCGAGGGGGCGAAACAAGAAGGTCGGGCAGACTCGGAGCGGCGCAGAAATACCCAAGCCGAGGCAGCTGGGTTTCCGCATTCGCGGGAATGGCAAGGTTGAAGCGCGGGAAACCAAGGTTCGCGAGCAAGCTCGCTCCTACAAGAGCGTTTCCAGCGAAACATCGGTGCGTGTTCGCGGTTATCCGCCCCACGGGGAAAACCCCGGCCATCACGCCGATTTTGCCCCGGATCAACCCCTTTCGAGCCGTGTCTGGCCTAGACTTGCCTTATCGACAAAATGGACAAGGACCCACCATGGATTCCTTCGGCGTCACGCTCGCAGTCATCATCTTCGGCATGTTCATGCTCGGCATCGGCTTCACCATCCGCGAGCGGGGGGCGGGCGTGCTGCTCATGTGGGTCGGCGTGCTGAGCATGCTGTCGATCATCACCTACCGCATCTACCTCGCCACCTCGGCGGTCTGAGCGCCGCGCCAGCCGTGCATCGCCCGGGCGTAGCCGGCCGGGGCGAAGCGCAGGGTCACCCCCAGCATCAGCAGCACCGACAGCGCCAGCAGCGTCCAGGAGGCCTGGAAGCTGCCGGTGGTGTCGCGCAGCCAGCCGGTGACGTAGGGGATGATCCCGGTGATGATGAAGCCGATGCCCTGCACGAAGGCCGCCAGGCTCCCCGCCGGGCCGGGTTCGGCCAGGTGGTCGAGGGTCAGCGTCAGGCTCAGCGCAAAGCAGGCGCCCAGGCCGTAGCCGATCAGCGCCACCCAGGCCGCCGGCAGCCCCAGGGGCGCCAGCAGCAGGCCGGCGAAGCCGCCGAGCTGGATCAGCAGGCACAGGCACAGCCAGGGCCGGCGGTCCGCCGAGCCGCGGCTCAGGGCCGGCATGCTCAGGGCGCCGAGGACCTGGAAGATGGTCATCAGGCCGATCAACTGGCCGCTGCCCTGGGCACTCCAGCCCAGTTGCCGGTAGAACATCGGCAGCCAGGCCACCATGCTGGTGTAGCCGCCGTTGATCAGCCCGAAGTACAGCGCCAGCAGCCAGGCCCGGCGGCTGCCGAAGAAGTGTTCGCCACGCCGCGCCACGCTGGGCACCGCCGCCTCGCGCGGGCGCGCCAGGGCCCACAGCAGCAGCCCCAGCACCGCCAGCGCCACCCAGGCGCCCAGGCCCAGCTGCCAGTGGCCGGAGCCGCCGGACAACACTGGCGCCAGCACCGCCGCAGTGCCGCCGCCGGCCATCAGCGAGGCCGAGTACAGGCCCATGGCCGCCGGCACCCGCTGCGGGAACCAACGCTTGACCACCCCCGGCACCAGGGCCTGGATGATCGCCACGCCGGTGCCGGCCAGCACCGCGCTGGCGATCAGCGCCAGGCCGCTGTCCAGCAACAGGCGCCAGGCGCAGGCCACGGCGATGGCCAGCAGGCCGCCGAGCATGCCGCGGCCCTCGCCCAGGCGCGGGCCCACCCAGGGCAGCGCCAGGGCGAACAGGCCCATGCACAGCACCGGCAGCACCGTCAGCAGCGACGCGCCCTGGAAGCCCAGGCCGGTGGCCTGGCGGATCTCCGCGAGCAAGGGGCCGATGGAGGTGAGGATCGGCCGCAGGTTGATGCCCAGGGCGACGATCACCAGCAGGCCGATCCAGCCGACCCGCGCCTTGCCGGTGCTCATGGGCGGCGCTCCTGCCAGAAGCCGTACAGCCCCTCCTCGTCTTCCGGGCGCAGCGCCTGCAGGGGCAGCGACTGCCACTCCACGGGCTGCGCCATCTGCGCATAGACCGCCGCGGTGGACAGCCCGTAGGGCTCGCCGTCGGCGTTGGAATAGGCGTAGTAGGCGGCGCTGACGCCGCTCAGGTGCATGGCCGCCAGGCACATCGGGCACGGGTGGCCGCTGGCGTAGACCACGCAGCCGTCCAGGCGCGGGCTACCCAGGGCGCGGCCGGCCGCGCGCAGCGCCAGCAGTTCGGCGTGAGCGGTGGGGTCGTGGTCCAGGTGGGTGCCGTTGGCGGCGCGGGCGATGACCTCGCCGTCGCGCACCAGCACGGCGCCGAACGGGCGGCCGCCAGCCTCGACGTTGGCCCGCGCCAGGGCCAGGGCTTCGCGCATGTATGCCAGGTGTTGCATGGGGGAATCCTCTTCGGCGGGGCCCATTGCGGCGCCCCCTTCGTCGAAAGGGATTATCCCGGCGCGGCCTTCCATGGTGAAATTAAATGGAAAAATGACTTCCAGTGGATTTCCGAATGCTAGATCCGACCCTGCTGCGCAGCTTCGTCATGGTGGTGGACGCCGGCAACTTCACCCGTGCCGGCGAGTGGCTGCACCTCACCCAGTCCACCGTCAGCCAGCAGATCCTGCGCCTGGAGGAACAACTCGGCTGCCGCCTGCTGGAACGCGGCCGCCGCCAGGTGCTGCCCACCGAGGCCGGCGAGCGCCTGCTGGGCTATGCCCGGCGCATCCTCCAGCTCGGCGAGGAAGCCCGCGCCGCCCTCGGCGAGGAACACAGCGAGGGCGTGCTGCGCCTGGGCATGCCCGAGGACTTCGCCGGCGAGCGCATGATGCCGCTGCTGGCGGCCTTCGCCTCCCAGCGCCCACGCCTGCGCCTGGAGGTGGCCAGCGGGCTCAGCCACGAGTTGCTGCGCCAGTACCGCAACGGCGAGCTGGACCTGGCCCTGGTCAAGCAATGGGGCGCCGACAGCGACTGCCTGGCGCGCTGGCCGGAGCCGCTGTGCTGGCTGGACAGCGCCGCCAACCCGGCGGCCGCCCGCGAGCCGCTGCCGCTGGTGGCCTTCCCGCTCGGCGCGCTGTACCGCCAGGAGATGATCCACGCCCTGGAAGCCCAGGGCCGGCGCTGGCGCGTCGCCTACGGCAGCGCCGCCCTGGCCAGCCTGTCGGCGGCGGTGGCGGCGGGCCTGGGCGTCAGCCTGCTGCCGCAGCGCTGCCGGTTGCCGGCGCACCGAGTGCTCGGCGCTGCCGAGGGCTTCCCGGAGATCACCGGCCTGGAACTGGCGCTCTACGCCCGCGCCGACCTGCCCAGCGCCGGCCGTAGCCTGTGCGAGCGACTGCGCGAGCTGTGCGCACAACTGAGCCTCACACCGGCTGGGTGAGGCGGCCGAGGAACTGCTCGGCCGGGCACGGCTGGCCAAGCAGGTAGCCCTGCAGCGAGTCGCAGCCCAGGCGGGTGAGGAAGTCCTGCTGGCGCGGCGTCTCCACACCCTCGGCGACGATGCGCAGGTCCAGCGCCTGGCCGAGGGCGACTATGGCCGAGACGATGGCGGCGTCGTCGCTGTCCTGCTCCAGGTCGCGGACGAAGCCACGGTCGATCTTCAGCTCGTTGGCCGGCAGGCGCTTGAGATAAAGCAGGCTGGAATAGCCGGTGCCGAAGTCGTCGATGGACAGGTCCACGCCCATGTCGGCCAGCTGGCGGAGGATCGCCAGGCTGTTGTCGGCATCGCGCATGGCGGTGGTCTCGGTGATCTCCAGGGTCAGGCAGTTGGCCGGCAGGGCGTGGCGGCGCAGGGTCGCGGCGACGCTCTCCACCAGCGCGGCATGGCAGAACTGCAGCGCCGAGAGGTTCACCGCCACGCGCCAGTCGACATGGCCCTGCCCGTACCACTGGCGCATCTGCCGGCAGGCCTCGTCCAGCACCCAGTCGCCGATGGGGATGATCAGCCCGGTGCGCTCGGCCAGGCCGATGAACTCGTCGGGCATCAGCAGGCCGCGCTGCGGGTGCTGCCAGCGCAGCAGCGCCTCGGCGCCGATCAGGCGCTGGCTGGCGGCGTCGAACTTGGGCTGGTAGTGCAGCACGAACTGGCCCAGGCCCAGGGCCGCGCGCAGGTCCTGGAGCATCTGCAGGTGGTTGCGCGCGTTGGTGTTCATCGACTGCTCGAAGAAGCTGTAGGCGTTCTTGCCGGCGCCCTTGGCGTGGTACATGGCGGCGTCGGCGTTCATCAGCAGTTCCTGCTGGGTGGCGCCGTTGCCCGGGTAGAGGGCGATGCCGATGCTGCCGGAGATGCGCAGCTCCTGCTCGCCGACGCGGAACGGCTCGGCCAGCAGGCCGATCTGCTGCCCGGCCAGGGCCGCGGCGTCTTCCGGCGCCTTCAGCTCCACCAGCAGGACGAACTCGTCGCCGCCGATGCGCGCCAGGGTGTCCTCGCCGCGCAGGCTCTCGCGCAGGCGCCGGGCCACGGCCTGCAGCAGCTGGTCGCCGATGTGGTGGCCGAAGGCGTCGTTGACCGGCTTGAAACCGTCCAGGTCGAGGAACATCAGCGCGAAGCAGCCGCCATGGCGCTGCACCTTGGCGATCAGCTGGCCGATGCGGTCCTCCAGCAGCAGGCGGTTGGGCAGGCGCGTCAGGTTGTCGTGCAGGGCCAGCTGGGTGAGCTCCTGGTTGGCCTGCGCCAGGGAGTCGGTGAGCTGCGCGGTGCGCGCCTCCAGGCGGGCGTCGAGCACCGAGGTGAGCAGCGCGATGGCGAGGATGGCCAGGGTCACGAGGATCACCAGCAGCGCCAGCCAGCCATTGTCCAGCCCGGCCGGCGCGGCGCCGCAGAAGCTGCCCAGGGGGAAGCGCGCGGCGGCCATGCCGGTGTAGTGCATGCCGACGATGGCCAGGCCCATCAGCAGCGCCGCGCCGCCGCGCACCAGGCGCACGTAGGGGGTGTTGCGGCGCAGGCGGAAGGCGATCCACAGCGCGGCGCCGGAGGCCAGCGCGGCGACCACCAGGGACAGGCCGAACAGCAGCGGGTCGTAGTCGATGCCCGGCTGCATGAGCATGGCGTACATGCCCAGGTAGTGCATGCCGGCGATGCCGCAGCCCATCACCAGGGCGCCGGCCAGCAGCTGCCAGCCGGGCAGGTGCGGCTGGCCGACCAGGGCCAGGGCGAAGCCGGAGCTGAGCACCGCCAGGGCCAGGGACAGCAGCGTCAGGCTCAGGTCGTAGCCCAGCGGGATGGGCAGGCTGAAGGCGAGCATGCCGATGAAGTGCATGGACCAGACGCCGATGCCCATGGCCACGGCGCCGCCGCCGATCCACAGCAGGGCCCCGGCGCCCCGGGCCCTGGCGATGCGCCCGGCCAGGTCCAGGGCGGTGTAGGAAGCCAGGACGGCGACGAAGAGGGAAATCAGCACCAGCGCAAGGTCGTAACGGCCTGTCAGCATCTCGAATCTCTGGAGCGCCGCCCGTAGCGCGCGCAAAAGCGCAGATTCTAGCCAAGCGCCAGCACCTCGAACCAGATGCATTTTCATTGCGCGACAGCCGCGGGTTTGCCGCTCGTCGGCCACAGCACCTAAGCTGAGCGGGTCCGCCCCGCGAGGAGAGCGCAGCGTCTTGGCGAAAGTCCTGCAATTCCTGGCCCGGCCCTGGCGCCGCCTGGCCAACCCCTACACCCGCTACCGCTACGCCGCATGGATCCACTGCGTGCGCGTGGGCCTGGCGCTGCTGGCCTCCATCCTGCTCACCACCGGCATCGACATCCCCCACGGGCTCTGGGCCTCGGTCACGGTGCTGGTGGTGATGGGCGGCCTGGTGCACCAGGGCACCATCCGCGGCAAGTCCCGCGAGCGCACCCTGGGCACCCTGCTGGGCGCCGCGGTGGGCCTGGCGATCATCCTGGTGCACAACCTCACCGGCTCCGATCCGCTGGTCTATGTGCTGATGTCGGTGGCCGGCGCGGTCTCGGCCTTCTACGCCATCCGCCGCCCCGGCTACGTGGCGCTGCTGGCGGGGATCACCATGTGCACGGTGGCCGGGCATGGCGACAACAGCATGACCGAGGGCCTCTGGCGCATGCTCAACGTGCTGGTCGGCGTGGCCCTGGCGCTGGTCTTCGCGCAGATCTACCCGTTGCGCGCGGTCTACGTCTGGCGCTACCTGCTGTCGGACAACCTGCGCGCCTGCGCCCGCCTGTTCGGCCAGCTGAGCAGCAGCGCCGACCTGCGCGCCGAGCACTTCGCCAGCCAGTTGGAGGAATTGGACCAGCGCCTGGTGGCCTCCCGCGCGCACCTGGCGCCGGTGGCGCGGGAAACCGGCATGCCGCTGCGCGAGCTGGAACTGATCCAGCGCGCCCACCGGGCCATCATGGGCACCCTGGAATCGCTGCTGGCCTCGCGCCAGTTCGCCGCCCAGGCCGGCGGGATCGCCCCGCTGCCGGCGGACCTGGAACCGCTGCGGCAGGCCATCGGCCGCCTGCTGCTGCAATCGGCCCACGCCCTGAAGTTCAGCCGCACCTCGCGCCTGGTCCAGGAATGCCAGGGCACCGCCCACCTGCCGCCACGCCCGCGGAGCCTGGCCGGCGCCTTCGAGACGCAGGGCTTCTACTGGCTGACCCTGCGCCTGTACGAGCAGGTGGAGCAGCTTTCCGCGCAACTGGCCGGCAGCGCCGCGCACTGGAACATCCAGAGCCGGGAGCGGCCGGCGGCGCGGTGAGGTTTCGGGAACTCAAAGCTCCAATTGCGCCGGCGCAATGCCGAGTGCCCCGGCGATGCGCGCGCGGGTGGCTTTCCTCGGCCGTGTCGAGGCCTCCTGCTGCGCATAGGCGGACTGCGTCACCCCCAGGCGCTCGGCCACCTCCAGCTGCGTCAGCCCCAGGTGCTCCCGCCAGGCCCTGATCGCGCTTGCACCATCCACCATGCGGCTGACCACGTCATGGGGAATCAGGTTCTCGTCCAGGCGGTGCTGCGCCACGTAATCGGCATAGGGAATCACCACGAAGGCCGGTTTACCGTCTGCGTCATTGATGATCTGCACCTTAGTAGGTTCGCTCATCGCGCTTCCTCACTTCTTGCACCGCAACGATCCTGATTTCACCGTCCCAATCGAACAGTACCCGGTAGTTGCCGACGCGAAGCCGGTAACCGTAGGCGTGATCGCTCAGTGCCTTCACTTGCCGGCAGTCGGGCATCCGCCTCAGCTCGCCAACGGCGTCGCGAACCTGCACCTGGTGACGCCTGTCCAGCCTGAGCAACTGCTTGACCGCCTTCCGCGTCCAGTTGACGGAGTTCATCGGATATTAGCCTTTTATTAGAGTTCCGATAAATACCTTATATCCATGCCAATCCCCGGGACTGCACTCCTCGAAAGCGACTCATGCCTTGGGCATTGGTGGGATGACGGGCAAGGCAGGTGGCGGTATTGCTTGCCGCCACCTGCCTCCGCGAAAGGTCTCAGGCCGCGAAGCCGCCGTCGATCAGCAGGTTGGCACCGGTGATGTAGGCCGCTTCCGGGCCTGCCAGGTAGGCCACGAAGGAGGCGATTTCCTCCGCGCGGCCGTAGCGGTCCAGGGCCATCAGGCCTTTCAGCGACTCGGCGAAGTCGCCGCTGTCCGGGTTCATGTCGGTGTCCACCGGGCCGGGCTGCACGTTGTTCACGGTGATGCCGCGCGGGCCCAGGTCGCGGGCGAAGCCGCGGGTCAGGCCGGTCACCGCGGCCTTGCTCATGGCGTAGACGCCGCCGCCGGCGAAGGGCATGCGCTCGGCGTTGGTGCTGCCGATGGTGATGATGCGGCCGCCCTCGCCCATGTGCCGGGCCGCGGCCTGGGTGGCGACGAATACGCTGCGCACGTTGACCGCCAGGGTGCGGTCGAAGTCTTCCAGGGTGAATTCGTCCAGCGGCGCCACGGCCAGCACGCCGGCGTTGTTCACCAGGATGTCGAGGCGGCCGAAGTGCGCGGCGGCGCGCTCGATGGCGGCCTTCAGCGAGTCGGCGTCGGCGCTGTCGGCCTGGATGGCCAGGGCGCGGCCACCGGCGGCCTGCACGGTGGCGGCCAGGTCCTCGGCCTTCTGCGCCGAGCTGACGTAGGTGAAGGCCACGGCGGCGCCGTCGCGGGCCAGGCGCTGGACGATGGCCGCGCCTATGCCGCGCGAGCCGCCCTGGACGAAGGCGACCTTGCCGGCGAGGGGAGTGTTGGGGGTGCTGTTGCTCATGTCGGTGCTCCGGGAATGGGGGAAGGTGAAGCGACGGGCACAGTCTCCTCCCGCGATTCATTACCCGGTAGCCGGTAATCGCTATATTCAGTCGATCCATCCGGTTTACACGAGCGCGCCATGGAAACCCTCAACAGCCTCGAATGCTTCGTCCGCAGCGCCGAGGCCGGCAGCTTCGCCGCCGCGGCCCGGCGCCTGGGCCTGACGCCGGCGGCGGTGGGCAAGAACGTCGCCCGCCTGGAGGCCGGCCTCGGGGTACGCCTGTTCCAGCGCAGCACCCGCAACCTCAGCCTGACCGAGGCCGGCGAACGCTTCCTGGCCGAAGTGGCGCCCGGCCTGGGCAGCATCCGCAACGCCCTGGCCAACCTGGCCAGCGCCGACGGCCAGCCCGGCGGCACCCTGAAGGTCAGCATGGGGCTGGTGTTCGGCCGCGACTACATCCTGCCGCTGCTGGGCGAGTTCCTCGGCCGCTACCCGGCGATCCGCCCGGACTGGCACTTCGACAACCGCCAGGTGGACCTCATCGCCGAGGGTTTCGACGCCGCCATCGGCGGTGGCTTCGAGTTGCCGCCGGGGGTGGTGGCGCGGCGCCTGTCGCCGGCGCACCTGGTGCTGCTGGCCAGCCCCGCCTACCTCGACGGCCGCCGGCCGATCCGCACGCCGGCGGACCTGGCGCAGCACGACGGCATCCGCATCCGCTCGCCACAGACCGGCCGCGTGCGCCCCTGGGGGCTGAGCCACCGCGGCGACAAGGGCCAGGCGCCCATCGCGCTGGGCGAGCGCATGTTCATGAGCGACCCGGAGGCGGCCTGCCATGCCGCCCTGCAGGGCCTGGGCATCACCCTGGTGAGCATGCAGCACGCCCTGCCCTACCTGGAGTCGGGCCAACTGCGGCGGGTGCTGCCGGACTGGTACGTGGACGCCGGCATCACCAGCGTCTACTACACCGCCCACAAGCTGCTGCCGGCCAAGACCCGCGCCTTCGTCGACTTCGTCCTCGAGCACTTCCGTGCGCAGCAGCTGGAGCGGCGGTTTTCCGCGCTGTAGCGAAAAACGGCGGATAACGCCTGGGGCGTTATGCGCCCTACGGGATGGACGCGCGGATGGCGGGGGCGAAAAAAATGACACGAACGGCGCGGGGGCCGGTCGAAACAGGCGTCAGGTATTCCTGGCCACCTTGATCGACATCAGGTGAAGCGGCATCCACGGGCCCGCGGGCTTGCTCGCGCACGGCCCCGCCCCCAGGTTCACGATGAACCCGTTCAGGAGACAACCCCATGAAGAAGATCGCCCTCGTCCTCGCCGCCACCCTGGCCCTGCCGATGGCAGCCATGGCCGACAGCAAGCTCTGCGACGCCAACCTGACCCAGTTGAAGGACTTTCTCGCCACGGCCAGCAAGAACGCCACCGGCGTGAAGGTCAACGTGGTCCAGGACCATATCGACCAGGCCGAGAAGGCCCGCGCCGCCGGCGACTACGAGTCCTGCGTGAACCACACCACCCAGGCGCTGCGCATCATCCGCAAACCGGCCAACCGCTGACCGGGCCCCGCCCGTGCGGGAGCCCGCGCCGGGCTCCCGTCACCCCGCGCCCGGGCATTGCACGCCGGGCGCAGTTCTCCCACCTCAGCCGCAGTTGAGCCCGCGCACCAGTTCGCGGTCGTCGACATTGATGTTCAGCCGCTGCGAGTTGTACTCCAGGGTCACCGCGTCATGGGGATGCAGCACGCGTGCGTTCTGCGCGCCGGCGTCGCGCCGGGCCTGCTCCACCAGCGCCTGGGACAGCGGCTTGCCGACCAGCGACTGCACCGCCCCGGCATTGCAGCGGCCGGCTTCGGGCGCGGCGGCCGGGGATTCGGCGGGCTTGTCGGCACTGCTGCAACCGGCCAGCAGGATGGCGCCGAACAGCATGGCCGGCAGGGCTCGATTCAAGGGCATAAAGCCTCCTTGGCTTGAGGGAAAACCCCAACCATAACAAGCCGCGCCGCCGCAGGCCCGGTTTTTGTGTTGCCGGCTGCATCGAAGAAACCCCGGAACGACCGTATGGCGCCCTTTACACAGGATTTACACAGCGCCGGTTACACTTTGCCTGAACAGAATGTCTTAGAAGTATCCGACCTCAAGGCCGGAACTTTCAGGAGGTAAGACAGATGATTCGCCGGATTCCGCAACTCGCCCTGGTGTTGTGCGCATCCTTCGCCCTGGCCGGGCAGGCATCGGCCAACAGCAACACCGATGCCGCGGCCATAGGCGCGGTGGTCGGCGCCGTCGTGGGTGGCGCTGTCGTCGCCGGCGCCTCCGCGCCGCCGGCACCGGTCTACGTGCAACCCGCCCCGCCGCCGGCCTACTACTACCCGCCGGCGCCGGTGTACTACGCCCCGCCGCCGCCGGTGGCCGTGGTGGTGCCGCCGCCGGTGCGCTACTACCGGCCGGTGTACTACGGGCCGGCGTACTATGGCCCGCGCTACTACGGGCCGCCGCATGGCTACTATCGTGGGTATCGCCACTGGTGATGGTGCGCGGGTCATGAGGAAACGCCGTTTTCTTTAGTAAGGGGAACGGCGTTTTTCATTTCCAACGAGGGGGCGAGGCTGTTGTAGGAGCGTGGGGGATGCCTGGTTCTTGCTCGCGAAGCTTGGGCCCGCACATCTCACTTCAACCTCGTCATTCTCGCGAACGCGGGAACCCAGTGGCTTGGGGCTCGGTGTAGCGCGCCGCTCCGAGTGTTCGGATATCTCTCGTTTCGCCCCCTCGGGCGAGTCCCTTTTGTCAAACGCCACAAAAGGAACCAAAAAGGCTTGCCCCGACATACGGGCCCGATGGAGCCGGGCTACCCTCGCGAATTCCCCCGCCACGGAGGCCCGCCCCGAGGGTACGTCCCTGTAGCCCATCGGGGCTCTCGCGACATCCATGTCGCATGACCTCCTGAGCGCCGGTTTCGCTCGGCCTTCTGAAGGGGCATTCCGGTGCGCTCGGAGGTTTCTCTGGAAGTCCAAAGGCAAGAGCCGCTTTTGCTCTTCGTAGGAGCGAGCTTGCTCGCGAACCCTGGCTTCCCGCGTTCGCGGGAATGAGGACGGCGGTGAGGACTATCAGGATGACTCCGGACGCTCCGGCAGCTCGGGACAGCCCCCTCTCCCTTCAGGGAGAGGGTTGGGGAGAGGGGACGGACTTCGCCCACGCACCTCTGCCAACCCTGACACCGCACCCCCTCCCTAACCCTCCCCCGCAAGCGGGAGAGGGGACCGTTCGGCGCAATGCGGAACCGCGAAGTTCCCGGGCTCCCCGTAGGGCGCATAACGCCTACGGCGTTATCCGCCAGATCGCGGACAGAGTCCGCTCCTATGGTTCCAGGAAGCACGGACGTAGGAGCGGGCCCTGCCCGCGATTCGCGCGCAGGGCGCGCTCCTACAGGGGATTGGCATGGCTCGGGCGTAGGAGCGGACTCCGTCCGCGATTGGGCTCACCGGCCGCGCCGGACGCTCCGGTGGCGTGGCCGACGGCGGATAACCGCGAACGGTTATTCGCCCTACGGTGGCGGGGTGTGAGGATGACGCCGGGCTCTCCGCCTGCACAGGACAGCCCCCCAAAATGCCACTCCAGTCCCATTCCCGAAAAATCGCCCCCCGCGCCATGGCCGCTCCGCCGGGCCGTGCCTATCCTTTGAGCATTCCACCGCCGTAAACCACAGCGTCGCCACCGGTCACCGACCCAGGAGCCCTGCATGGCCGCGACCAGGAAGATGGGCCTCACCGGGCTGACCACCCTGGTGATGGTCAACATGATGGGCTCGGGGATCATCATGCTGCCCTCCAGCATGGCCCAGCTGGGCGCGGTCTCGCTACTGTCGTGGGTGTTCACCGCCGTGGGCTCCATGGCCATCGCCTACTGCTTCGCCCAGTGCGGCATCTACTGCCCGCGCTCCGGCGGCATGTCCGCCTACAGCGAGGAGGCCCATGGCAAGTCGGCGTTCTTCCTCTGCTCTTATCTGTACTTCCTGTCCCTGGTGATCAGCAACGTGGCCATCAGCCTGTCCGCGGTGGGCTACCTGACGCCCTTCTTCCCCTGGCTGGGCAGCGGCGCGGTGCCCCTGTTCCTCGGGACCCTGGGGCTGATCTGGCTGACCACCCTGGCCAACTTCGGCGGCCCGCGGATCACCGGGCGGCTGGGCTCGGTCACCGTCTGGGGGGTGATCATCCCGGTGGCCGGGCTGGGCTTCTTCGGCTGGTTCCGCTTCAGCCCGGAAACCTTCGCCGCCGCCTGGAACCCCAACAACCTGCCGGTCAGCCAGGCGATCACCGACAGCATCCCGCTGACGCTCTGGGCCTTCCTCGGCATGGAGTCGGCGGCGCAGAACTCCGACGCGGTGGACAACCCCAAGCGCAACGTGCCGCTGGCCTGCCTGCTGGGCACCCTGGGCGCCGCGGTGGTGTACGTGCTGTCCACCACCGTGATCCAGGGCCTGGTGCCGAACCCGGAGCTGGCCAACTCCAGCGCGCCCTTCGCCCTGGCCTATGCGCACCTGTTCAACGACGGGGTGGGCAACCTGGTGATGGCCCTGGCGGTGATGGCCTGCGTCGGCTCGCTGCTGGGCTGGCAGTTCACCCTGGCCGAGACGGCCAAGGTCACCGCCGCCCAGGGCCTGTTCCCGCAGCTGTTCACCCGCGTCACCGGGCGCGGCGCGCCTTTGGCCGGGCTGGTCACCTGCGCGGTGCTGCAGAGCCTGATCGCCCTCTCGACCATCTCGCCCAACGCCACCGCCCAGTTCAACAAGCTGGTGAGTCTGGCCGCGGTCACCAACATCATCCCCTACATCACCTCGCTGACCGGGCTGGTGGTGATCCTCTACAAGGCCGGCGTCGGCCTGGAACTGGTGCGCCGCAACACCGCCGTGATGCTGGTCGCCGCCTGCTACTGCTTCTACGCGCTCTATGCCTCGGGGCTGGAAGCGGTGTTCGGCGCGGCCCTGGTGATGGTGGTCGGCTACCTGCTGTTCGGCTTCATCGCCAAACGCTTCGTCAAGGCCTACGAGCGCCTCGCCGCGCCGCCGGAGTCGCCATGAACCGCCTGTTCGCCGCCCTGTTCCTGCTGCCGCTGCTGCTGGCCCCCGGCGCCCGGGCCGACAGCCTGGCGCGCATTCACGCCAGCCATACCCTGGTGCTGGGCTTCCTGGCCGACAACGCGCCCTTCTCCGAGGGCGACGAGCACACCGCCAGCGGCTACGCCATCGACCTGTGCCAGGCGCTGGCCGCCCGCCTGCGCAGCGCGCCGGGCCTGGCCGACCTGCAGGTGCGCTACCAGCCACTGCCCCTGGAACAGGCCCTGGCGGCCGTGAGCGGCGGCCAGGTCGACCTGTTCTGCAGCCCGCTGGTGGAAACCCTGCAGCGCCGCGAAAGCGTCAGCTTCTCGCTGCCGGTGTTCACCGCCGGGCTCGGGGTGATCCTGCGCCGCGACGCCGACGCCACCCTGCAGGCCGCGCTCAGCGGCGCCCCGCGCGAGCGCACGCCGACCTGGCGGGGGACCGTCAACCAGGGCCTGAACAAACGCAGCTTCGCCGTGCTCAAGGGCACCACCAATGTCCAGTGGGCGCAGCAGAGGGTGCGCGAGCTGGGGCTGCAATCGCGCCTGGTGGAGGTGGCCAGCTACCAGGACGGCGTCGACCGTGTGCTGCGCCGCGAGGTGGACGCCTTCTTCGGTGAACGCCTGTCGCTGCTCAACTACCAGGCCCGCTCGGCCCAGGCCGACCGCTTGCAGGTGTCCGACCACCTGTTCGAGATGGCCAGCGTCGCCCTGCCCCTGCCCCGCAACGACGACGCTTTCCGCCTGGAGGTGGACCACGCCCTCAGCGACGCCCTGCGCGGTGCCACGGGCGAGGCGCTGTACAGCCGCTACTTCGGCCAGCCCTCGCCACAGCAACGCCTGCTGCTGCGTCTCTACTCCCTGCCCTGAACCCGGGAAGCCCCCGCGGGACAAGCCCGTCCCTACCGCTATATACTTTTGTAAATAGCGATAGCCGTTTCCCCGGATTTCCCATGAGCGACCAGGCCACCCGCCCTGCCCGTACCCCCGCCAACCGCCGCAAGGCCAGCGTCGACGACAGCGAAACGCTGGGCATCCGCGAGCGCAACCAGCGCCTGATCCTCGGGGCCGCCAGCCAGGAGTTCGCCGCCAAGGGCTTCCAGGCCGCGCGCACCGAAGACATCGCCGCCCGCGTGGGGCTGCCCAAGGCCAACGTCTACTACTATTTCCAGAACAAGCGGAACCTCTACGCGCGGGTGCTGGAAACCCTGGTCGAGCCCCTGCTGCAAGCCGCCGCCCTGCTGCGCGCCGAACTGCCCCCGGAGCAGGCCCTGCCCGCCTACATCCAGGCGCGGATGCGCGTGGCCCACGAGCACCCGCACACCTACAAGGCCGTGCTCGGGGAAATGCTGCTGGGCGCCCGGCAACTGCCGGCCCCCTGTGGCGAACGCCTGCGCCAGGCCGCGCAGGACAACCTCGCCTGCCTGCGCAGCTGGATGGAACGCGGCCTGATCGCCCCGGCCGACCCGCAGCACCTGCTGCTGTTCCTCTGGTCGGCCACCCAGGCCCACAGCCACTTCGGCTGGCAGGCCTCGCTGATCACCGGCAAGGCCCGGCCGGTGGAGGCCGACTACCGCGCCGTGGCCGAAAGCGTCAGCCGCCTGGTGCTGGGTGCCCTTGCCCCGGACGACGCGCGCCCGCGGTTGCGGCCGTTTCCGATATGAAGAGCCCCTCTCCCCAACCCTCTCCCGCAAGCGGGAGAGGGGGCTGTCCGGAGCGGCCTGGAATTTAGCCGCCATCCTCACATTCCGTCGCTCCCCCGTAGGGCGAATAACCGTTCGCGGTTATCCGCCGCTACACCGCGGCCACAGTCAACGCCAAGGTCGGCCCCGGAGCCGCCGGGCATCAAGGCCAAACGGCGGATAACGCCGTAGGCGTCATGCGCCCTACGTCCCGCCCGGCGTTGTCCGGTGTGCGGGCCCGCGCGGGTGACGCCGCGGGCCCCGGCGGGTAAGCTGCCGCCCCTCGTATCACCCGCACAAGGAGGCCCCCATGGCTGACAACGACCTCACCTTCCTCCCCGACGCCGATCCCGAGTCGATCTCCTCCGACGTGTCCGGCTTCGGCGGCCTGCTGGTCTCCACCCAGATTCCCACCCGCGAAGACGGCAGCCTGGAGCTGGGCGGCATCGTCGAGCAGAGCGAATGCACCCTGCTCGCGCTGAAGGCCGCCCTGGAGCGCGCCGGCAGCTCCATGGAGCGCGTGCTGCACCTGACCATCTACCTCACCGACATGGCCGACCGCGCCGCCTTCAACGAGGTGTACCAGCGCTTCTTCGCCAGGCCCTGGCCGGTGCGCGCCGCCGTCGGCGTGGCCGCCCTGGCCGTGGAAGGCATGCGCGTGGAAGTCACCGCGCTGGCCGCCAGGGCCTGACCGGGCCTCTTCGCCGTCCGGCGCCCCGCCGGGCGGCGCCACCACCGGGCAGCGCACGGGTGCCCGGCGGGCGTTTCGCCGCTACAATGCGCGCCTTGCCGTGCCACGCCTGATGAAGAAGAAACCATGTCCCTGCCCAAGAACCATCTGGAACTGCTCAGCCCTGCCCGCGATGTGAGCATCGCCCGCGAGGCCATCCTGCATGGAGCCGATGCCGTGTACATCGGCGGCCCGAGCTTCGGCGCCCGGCACAACGCCTGCAACGAGGTGAGCGACATCGCCCGGCTGGTGGAATTCGCCCACCGCTTCCACGCGCGCGTGTTCGTCACCATCAACACCATCCTCCACGACGACGAGCTGGAGCCGGCCCGCGCGCTGATCCACCAGCTCCACGACGCCGGCGTCGACGCGCTGATCGTGCAGGACCTGGGCGTGCTCGACCTGGACATCCCGCCGATCGAGTTGCACGCCAGCACCCAGACCGACATCCGCACCCTGGGCCGGGCCAAGTTCCTCGACCAGGCCGGCTTCTCCCAGCTGGTGCTGGCCCGCGAGCTGAACCTGAAGGAAATCCGCGCCATCGCCGACGAAACCGACGCGGCCATCGAGTTCTTCATCCACGGCGCGCTGTGCGTGGCCTTCTCCGGCCAGTGCAACATCTCCCACGCGCAGACCGGGCGCAGCGCCAACCGCGGCGACTGCTCCCAGGCCTGCCGCCTGCCCTACACCCTGAAGGACGACCAGGGCCGCGTGGTGGCCTTCGAGAAGCACCTGCTGTCGATGAAGGACAACAACCAGAGCGCCAACCTCAGCGCCCTGGTCGACGCCGGCGTGCGCTCCTTCAAGATCGAGGGGCGCTACAAGGACATGGGCTACGTGAAGAACATCACCGCCTACTACCGCCAGCGCCTGGACGGCATCCTCGCCGAGCGCCCGGACCTGGCCCGCGCCTCCAGCGGCCGCACCGAGCACTTCTTCCTGCCCGACCCGGACAAGACCTTCCACCGCGGCAGCACCGACTACTTCGTCAGCGAGCGCAAGATCGACATCGGCGCCTTCGACTCGCCGACCTTCACCGGCCTGCCGGTGGGCGTGGTGGAGAAGGTCGGCAAGCGCGACCTGATCGTCGCCACCGAGCAGCCGCTGTCCAACGGCGACGGCCTGAACGTGCTGGTCAAGCGCGAGGTGGTGGGTTTCCGCGCCAACATCGCCGAGCTGAAAAGCGAGTTCGAAGAAGATGGCCAGAAGCGCTACCGCTACCGCGTCGAGCCCAACGAAATGCCCGAGGGCATGTACCGCCTGCGGCCGAACCACCCGCTGTCGCGCAACCTCGACCACAACTGGCAGCAGGCCCTGCTGAAGACCTCCGCCGAGCGCCGCGTCGGCCTCTCCTGGGTGGCCCGCCTGCGCGAGGAACGCCTGGAGCTGAGCGCCACCAGCGAGGAAGGCGTCAGCGCCAGCGTCGCCCTGGATGGCCCCTTCGGCCTGGCCAACAAGCCGGAGCAGGCCCTGGAGCAACTGCACGACCTGCTCGGCCAACTGGGCACCACCCAGTACCACGCCGAGCGCGTCGAGCTGGATGCCCCGCAGGCCTTCTTCATCCCCAACTCGCAGCTCAAGGCGCTGCGCCGCGAGGCCATCGAGGCGCTCACCGCCGCCCGCGTCGCCGCCCACCCGCGCGGCAGCCGCAAGGCCGAGACGAACCCGCCGCCGGTGTACCCCGAGGCGCACCTGTCGTTCCTGGCCAACGTGTACAACCACAAGGCCCGCGAGTTCTACCACCGCCACGGCGTGCAGCTGATCGACGCGGCCTACGAGGCCCACGAGGAGGCCGGCGAGGTGCCGGTGATGATCACCAAGCACTGCCTGCGCTTCTCCTTCAACCTGTGCCCGAAGCAGGCCAAGGGCGTCACCGGCGTGCGCACCAAGGTCGCGCCCATGCAACTGGTGCACGGCGACGAGGTGCTGACGCTGAAGTTCGACTGCAAGCCCTGCGAGATGCACGTGATCGGCAAGATGAAGGGCCACATCCTCGACCTGCCGCAGCCGGGCAGCGCGGTGGAGCAGATCGTCGGCCAGATCAGCCCGGAAGACCTGCTCAAGACCATCCGCCGCGCGCCGCACTAAGGCGCGACGGCCAGACAGGGCGGTCGCCACGGCCGCCCTGCCCGTCCTTCCCGGTCAGCCCGCCGGCTGCGCACGCTCCCCGAGCAGCTGGCGGATGATCGCCTCCTGCCCTTCGTAGTCGCCCTCGCCCACGTGCAGGTGGCGGACGCGGCCCTTCGCATCGATGAAGTAGTGCGCCGGCCAGTACTGGTTGGCGAAGGCGTTCCAGATGCGGTACTGGTTGTCCAGCGCCACCGGGTAGTGGATGTCGTGCCGTTGCACGGCCTTCTGCACGTTCGCCGGGATGCGCTCGTAGGGGTATTCCGGCGTGTGCACGCCTATCACCACCAGCCCCTGGTCGGCATAGCGCTTCGCCCACTGGTTCACGTACGGCAGGCTGTGCTGGCAGTTGATGCAGTCGTAGGTCCAGAAATCCACCAGCACCACCTTGCCGCGCAGGTCCGCGCTGGCCAGGGGCGCGCTGTTGAGCCACTGCACGGCGCCGTCCAGGCTGGGCATGGCGCCCATATCGGCCAGGTCAGCGGCGCTTGCAGTGGGCATCAGTCTGTCGAGCAGCTTCGGCACGCCGTCCAGCAGCTTGTGCTCCAGGCCGGCCAGCACCCGCGAAGAGCCCGGGCCCACCAGCTGCGCGCTGGCGCCACTGCCGATGACCACCACCGCCAGCAGGGCCAGAGCCCCTGCCCCGCGGCGCAGCCACTCCAGCGCACCCAGCGATGGGCGCAGGCGCTGGTACAGGCCGCGGCCGAGGAACAATGCGGCGCCCAGGGCGACGGCGCTGCCCAGCCCGTAGGCCAACAGCAGCAGGCTGGTGGAGGCGCTGGGCCCCTGGAGCATGGCCCCGGAGAGGATCAGCCCGAGGATGGGCCCGGCGCAGGGCGCCCACAGCAGGCCGGCGGCGAAGCCCAGCAGCCAGGCCGACAGCGCCGGCGGCAGGCCGCGGGCCTGGCCGTGCAAACGGTCGCCGAGCCAGGCCCAGGGCCGCGACAGCCAGGTGCCGAAGCGCGGCGACAGCAACGCCACGGCGGATAGCCCGAGCAAGCCCAGCGCCAGGTAGCGGCCGACCTCGCTGGCCTCCACCACCCAGGCGCTGGAAACCGCGGCCAGGCTGGCCAGCACGGCGAAGCCGCTGGCCAGGCCGGCGAGGGTCAGCAGCGGCGACCAGGCCGGCCCGCCGGCGCGCTGCAACAACAACGGCAATACGGGAAGGATGCAGGGGCTGAGCAGGGTCAGCACCCCGCCGAGAAAGGCGATGAGCAGCATGGCGACCTCGTCTGCAGGGGGATCGGGGCGTTACGGCCATCCCTGGCCAGGCGCGGCGCATCAACCGCCTTCGTTGCAGTCGCTGGAGAACTTCTGGTAGGCCAGGCTGTGGGGCTGGCCGTTGGAGTCCAGGTAGTCCATGCGCGCCTGCACCACCTGGCAGCTGCCGGGCTCCTCGTGCAGGGCCAGGACCTTCTTCACGTCCAGGTGCTGGCCGTAGTGGTACTGCTCCACCGGTGCAGGGGCGCTGGCGGCGAAGCTGGCCAGGGGCGCGGCGAAGGCGAACAGGGCGGCGGCAAGGGTCAGGGTTTTCATGGCGATGTCCTCGGTGGTGGGTTCGTGGCGCGGAGGCCTTGTGCCTTCCGCTTGGTGCCCATTTCACCGGCCGCGGGTATCGCGCCTGTGTCCGCCACGCCCGGCGAATGCCGCCCCAGGTATCCAGGTACCGCGCAGATACAGTGGAATACAAAGCCCGGCAGGCAGGCGCCGCCCTGCCCTATACACTCAGCCTCACGAGCGAAGCCCACGAGGAAGCCCCATGGAACACGTCGATCACGTCCTGATCGTCGACGACGACCGCGAGATCCGCGAGCTGGTCGGCAACTACCTGAAGAAAAACGGCCTGCGCGTCAGCCTGGCCGCGGACGGGCGGCAGATGCGCGCCTTCCTGGACGCCAACGCCGTGGACCTGATAGTGCTGGACATCATGATGCCCGGCGACGACGGCCTGAAGCTGTGCCGCGAGCTGCGGGTGGGCAAGCACAAGGCCACCCCGGTGCTGATGCTCACCGCGCGCAACGACGAGACCGACCGCATCATCGGCCTGGAAATGGGCGCCGACGACTACCTGACCAAGCCCTTCTCGGCCCGTGAGTTGCTGGCGCGGATCAACGCCGTGCTGCGGCGCACGCGCATGCTGCCGCCGAACCTGTCGATCACCGAGAGCAGCCGGCTGATCGGCTTCGGCCAGTGGCGCCTGGACACCAGCGCGCGCCACCTGCTGGACGCCGAGGGCACTCTGGTCGCCCTGAGCGGCGCCGAGTACCGCCTGCTGCGGGTGTTCCTCGACCACCCGCAGCGGGTGCTCAGCCGCGAGCAGCTGCTGAACCTGACCCAGGGCCGCGAGGCGGACGTGTTCGACCGCTCCATCGACCTGCTGGTCAGCCGCCTGCGCCAGCGCCTGCGCGACGACGCCCGCGAACCGGACTGCATCAAGACGGTACGCAACGAGGGTTACGTCTTCTCGCTGCCGGTGCAGCTCATCGAACCCGCCGAGTGACCGCCATGCCCCGCACCCTGGCAGCGCGCCTGGCGCTGATCTTCCTCACCGGGCTGGTGCTGGCCTACGGCCTGTCCTTCAGCTCGCAATTCTACGAGCGCTACGTCAGCGCGCGGAGCATGATGCTCGGCAACCTGGAAAGCGACGTGAGCACCGCCGTCGCCCTGCTCGACCGCCTGCCGGCGAACGAGCGCGAGCAGTGGCTGCCCATGGTCGAGCGCCCCAACTACCGCTACCGCCTGGACGAAGGCGAACCCGGCCAGGCCATGGACATGGCCCAGGCGCCCATGGCCGCGACCAGCATCGAGAGCGCCATCGGCTCGCGCTACGCCCTGCGCTTCGAAACCCTCCCCGGCCCCGCCGCGCACTTCCAGGCGCACCTGCGCCTGGCCGACGGCAGGCCGCTGACCATCGACGTCACCCCCCGCGGGGTGGCGGCGGTGGCGCGCTGGCTGCCGGTGGTGCTGGTGCTGCAGCTGGCCGTGCTGCTGGCCTGCACCTGGCTGGCGGTGCGCACCGCGATCCGCCCGCTGACGCGCCTGGCCCAGGCCGTCGACCACCTCGACCCGGACACCCCGGCCGCGCCGCTGGACGAGAACGGCCCGAACGAAGTGGCCTACGCCGCCCGCGCCTTCAACGCCCTGCAGGGCCGCATCGGCGACTACCTGAAAGAACGCATGCAACTGCTGGCGGCCATCTCCCACGACCTGCAGACGCCGATCACGCGCATGAAGCTGCGCGTCGAGCAGATGGACCCGTCGCCGGAAAGCGAGCGCCTGTGGAGCGACCTGGAGGAAATGCAGCACCTGGTCCGCGAAGGCGTGGCCTATGCCCGCAGCATGGACGGCGCCAGCGAGGCGCAGCGTCGCGTCGACCTCGACGCCTTCCTCGACAGCCTGGTGCTCGACTACCAGGACGCCGGCCAGCAGGTCAGCCTGCAAGGCCGCGCCGGCGTGCCCCTGGAAACCCGCCCGCATGCCCTGCGCCGGGTGCTGGGCAACCTGCTGGACAACGCGCTGAAGTTCTCCGGCGCCGCGCAACTGGAAGTGCGGCGCGACGGCGGCACCTTGTGTATCCGTGTACTGGACCGCGGCCCGGGCATCGCCGAAGCCGAGCTGGAAGAAGTGTTCAAGCCCTTCTACCGCGTGGAAAGCTCGCGCAACCGCAGCACCGGCGGCACCGGCCTGGGCCTGGCCATCGCCCGCCAGCTGAGCCAGGCCCTGGGCGGCCGGCTGAGCCTGGCCAACCGCGACGGCGGCGGCCTGTGCGCGCAGCTGGAGCTGCCGCTTTCGGCCTGAGGGCCTGTACACGGGGATACAAGGCGGCCCCCGGCGGGACACATCCGGGACAAGCCGCCTTGCCAGCATGGCTCCACCGGCAGCGACGGCACCCCGCCGCTCGCGCCGGCCCCCTGGAGCCCCACCATGAACCCCACCGCACCCACTGCCAGCCTGCACGGCTGGCGCCTGTTCACCGCCCTCGCCGTCGCCGTGCTGGCGGTCACCGCCCTCTGCCTGCTCTGGCAGCCGCAGCTGGTGGAGGCCCTGCGCAGCGCCATCCGCGCCACCGCGCGGACCTCCTTCGCCCTGTTCCTGGCGACCTTCCTCGCCTCCGCCCTGGCCACCCTGGTGCCCAGCCCCGGCAGCCGCGCCCTGCTGCGCGAGCGGCGCTTCCTCGGCCTGGCCTTCGCCTTCTCGCACCTGGTGCACGGCGTGCTGATCATCGCCTACGTCAAGCTGTTCCCGGAGACCTTCTGGGCCGGCCGCACGGCGGCGGCGAACATCCCCGGCTCAGTGGGCTACCTGTTCATCCTGGCGCTGGCCCTGACCAGCTTCCCGGCCGCGGTGAAGGCCCTGGGCGCCCGCACCTGGAAGCTGCTGCACGGCACCGGCACCTGGGTGATCGCCGGCATCTTCTGCCTGTCGTTCTTCAAGCGCATCCCCATGGGGCCCTGGTACGTCCTGGGCTTCGCGCTGATCTTCAGCGCCATCGTCCTGAAACTCACCGCCAAGCTCGCCACCCGCCAACGCCGCGCCACCCCGGCCCTGCGCGGCGCCACCCGCTGAACGCCCCCAGGAGACACCGCCATGCAAAGCACCCTCGCAACCACCCTGCGTCCCCTCGACCGCCTCGGCGCCTGGGGCGCCGACATCCCCCTGCGGCTGTTCCTGGCCTGGGAATTCCTCGAATCCGGCCTGGAGAAATGGAACGGCGAGAACTGGTTCGCGCAGATCCACGGCGCCTTCCCCTTCCCCTTCGACCGCCTGCCGGCGAGCCTGGACTGGCAGGTCTCCATGTGGGCCGAACTGATAGCCCCGCTGCTCCTGCTGCTGGGCCTGGGCACCCGCTTCGCCTCGGCGGTGCTGATGGTACTGACGGTGGTAGCCATCGCCGCCGTGCACTGGCCGGCGCACTGGTCGAGCCTGGGCGAACTGGCCATGGGCTATTCCATCAGCGACAACGGCTTCGGCAACTACAAGCTGCCGCTGATCTACCTGGTGGCGCTGGTGCCGCTGCTGCTCAAGGGCGCCGGGCGGCTGAGCCTGGATGCGCTGCTGCGGCGGCGCTTTGCGTAGGTAAGTGCACCGTCCTGACGAACCCGCCGCATGGCGGGTTCTTCTTTTTCGTCCCCCTCGAACACAGGCGCCCTGGCCCACGTTGGGCACGTGCGCAGGAGCGGACTCCGTCCGCGCTTGGTCCCGTAGGGCGCATAACGCCTACGGCGTTATCCGCCGTCGCCCCCGAACACCGGTGCTTCGGCTTGTTTATTACGTAGGAGCGAGCTTGCTCGCGAACAGATATCGCCTGCCCCTCCGCTGCCTTGGCTTAACGCCGTCCCCTCTCCCCAACCCTCTCCCGCAAGCGGGAGAGGGGGCCGTCCTGAGCGGCGTCGAGGTCAGGCGCCATCCTCCAGGCCAACCTGTATGGCGCTCTCCGCCATCGCCCCGAACACCGGTGCTCCGGCCCACGTTGGGCGCGTGCGTAGGAGCAACTGTCTTGCAGGCCGCGCCGGGGTGCTCTTCGTAGGAGCGAGCTTGCTCGCGAATGAGCCCCGCAGCGAAGTGTGTTCGCGAGCAAGCTCGCTCCTACGAGAAGCCATGTCCACCGGCATGGTAGGAGCGGACTCCGTCCGCGATTGGTCCCGTAGGGCGCATAACGCCTACGGCGTTATCCGTCATCGCCCCCGAGCACCGGCGCTCCGTCCGGCGGCGGATAACCGCGAACGGTTATTCGCCCTACGCTGCCCCACCCGCGCCTACGGATTGCCCGTCCGCTCGCCATCGTGCACTGCTTCCCCAACGAAAAAAGCCCGCGCACCTGGCCAGGCACGCGGGCTTCTCGAACATCACCTCACTGCATCACGGAATGGTGCTGTCCGGTATGTCGGTCATCGCGGTGTCTCCCTGGGGGCTGAGGAATGCTGTCGACGGTGGGTGGCGCACAGGTTGCGCGTGCCGAGCACCACGCCCTGTGCGTGGAGGGCCTGCAACAGGGCCAGGCCCTGCCGCAGGATGGGTTCGGGGTCGGCGCCAATGGCCTCGGCCAGCGCCTGCAGGTGTTCCCGGCCGCTCAGCTGGCGGTCGCGCACGGACTCCAGCAACGCGTGGGCCAGCGGCGCCAGGCGGGCGAAATGCACCTGCTGGTCGTCGCCGCGGCGGGCCAGCAGCAGCGTCGGCTGCTCTGGCGGCTGCCCAGGCAGGTGGCCGGGGCCCAGGTCGCTCACCGGCCAGGCGTAGGCCAGCGGCCAGGCCAGGGACGACAGCAACGGCACGCCCTCCAGCAGGTCGCCCTGCGGGTCGTGGGCCGGCTCCCGGCTGTCGCTGAGCGACAGGGCGGTCTCCACCCACTCGTAGTGCGCCAGTTCGGCGGCCCAGGCCGGCGCGTCGGTCCCGCGCTGTTCGAGGAAGGCGACGAACTCGCCGGCCAGCTCGGTGAACAGCGGCGTCTGGCAACGGTAGTCAGCGTAGAAGCGCTCCGTCAGCTCATGCCACTGGCTGTCGGCCAGGCTGGCGCGCAGCACCGGGAAGCTGGCGGCCAGCAACGACTGCACATTGCCCAGGAACAGCTGGCGATACACCGCCAGGCGCCGTGCCTCGATGCCCGGCGGCGGCGCGTTGCGCTGCGGGTCGCGGATGTGCCGGGCCAGCTGCAGTTGCTGCTCGCGCAAGGTCTCAGCCATGGCTCACCTCCCGCGGCGCGGCGGCCCGCTGCAGGGTGCGGATGCAGTCCACTTCCGCCAGCAGCTCGGCCAGCGGCGGGAAGTTGAAGTCGCGCTCCAGCAGCGTCGGCACCACGCCGCAGCGGGCATAGGCCTGCGCCAGCAGGTGCCATACCGGCTGCTGCACGCTGGCGCCGTGGGTATCGACCTTCAGGTCCGGCGCCTCGTCGTAGTGCCCCGCCACGTGGATGCAGGCCACCCGCTCGGCGGGCACCCGGGCCAGGAAGGCGGCGGCGTCGTAGCCGTGGTTGCAGGCATTGACCACCAGGTTGTTGACGTCCAGCAGCAGGTCGCAGTCGGCTTCCGCCAGCACGGCCCGGAGGAAATCGATCTCGCTCAGCGCCTGGTAGGGCGCGGCGTAGTAGGAAATGTTCTCCACCGCGATGCGCCGCCCCAGCACGTCCTGGGCCTGGCGGATGCGCGCGGCGACGTGGTGCACCGCCTCGTCGGTGAAGGGCAGCGGCAGCAGGTCGTAGAGCTGGCCGTCGTCGGAGCAGTAGCTCAGGTGCTCGCTGAACAGGCCGACGCGGTGGCGGTCGAGGAACTGCCGCGTACGCCGCAGCAGCTCGAGGTCCAGCGGCCCGGGGCCGCCGAGGGACAGCGACAGGCCGTGGCAGGCCAGCGGGAAACGCTCGGCGAGCTGCGCCAGGCCATCGCCATAGGCACCGCCGACGCCGATCCAGTTGTCCGGCGCGCATTCGAGGAAGTCCACGGCTTCGGCGGGCATCGCCAGCAGCTCGGGCAGCAGCGCGCGGCGCAGGCCGAGGCCGGCCCCGCGCGGTAGGGAATGGGCATTCATGGCAAGGCTCCACGGGGGAGGAATGCCCTCCCCGCGGGGAGGGCCGGGTTGGCGGATGACTCAGTGGCGGTCGCCCTGGAGCCTGGCGAACAGGCCGGCCGGCATCGGCTTGCCGTGGGCCTCGAAGACGTTCTTCAGGTGCTGGTAGGCCTCGGCCTCGGAGATGAAGCCGTCGTGGTCGGCGTCGATCACGTCGAAGTCGCCGGCGCGGTCCCTGGCCACGGCCAGGAACTCGTCGCGCGAGACCTTGCCGTCGTGGTCGCTGTCGGTACGCGAGAAGGAGGCGTCGCCGCACTTGCCCTCCCCGCACTTGCCTTCGGCCTGGGTCGCCTTGGCCTTGCTGGCGCCGCACTTGCCTTCGCCACACTTGCCTTCCCCGGCCTTTTCGGCGGCGGCGAGCTGGTAGCCCTGGGGCAGCGCCTCGACGGCGAAGGCCGAGGTGGCCAGGTTGGCGCCGCCCACCAGGGCGATGGCGAGCAGGCCGAGGCGGGTCTTGGTCTGGATCGGGTTACGGGACATGGGTGTTTCTCCGATGCTGGGCGCTTGGCGCGCGGGTCTGGGTTCTGGTCGAACCCGGACGAGCGGGGGGCCGGCTTTCGAAGCCCGCCGGGTCTCTCGTCCGGGTGTGGCCATTTGGCCCGCGCCATGTATCGGCGACGTATCGGAGGGTGGCCGGGTTTGTATGCCTGCCTCGTGCAGGGGCTGGCGGGATACATTGGGATACAGCGCCAGGATGCCCAATGGCTCGTGCGGCCGGAGGCCATCGCGGACGGAGTCCGCTCCTACAGTTACCCACCCGTAGGAGCGGACCTTGTCCGCGATAGCCGGAGGTTCAGGCGCGATTCGCGGATAAGATCCGCTCCTACGCTGCCCCACCACGCCGTGCCCATGTAGGAGCGCGCCCTGCGCGCGATTTCGCGGGCAGGGCCCTACAACATCACCGGTTGGCAGCGCTTTTCGTAGGAGCGGACCTTGTCCGCGATAGCCGGAGGTTCAGGTGCGATTCGCGGATGAGATCCGCTCCTACGCTGCCCCACCACACCGTGCCCATGTAGGAGCGCGCCCTGCGCGCGATTTCGCGGGCAGGGTCCGCCATGACGCACGGCATCCCCCGCAGGAGCGGACTTTGTCCGCGATAGCCGGAGGTTCAGGCGCGATTCGCGGATAAGATCCGCTCCTACGCTGCCCCACCACTCCGTGCCCATGTAGGAGCGCGCCCTGCGCGCGATTTCGCGGGCAGGGCCCGCTCCTACAGGTTTTCGTGAGGTACCTGGCCCTACGGCTCCTCAGAAGTTGTAGCTCAGCGAAGCCGTCACGTTGCGCGACGGGCCGTAGAAGCCGGAACCCCCGCTGTACAGGCTCATCAGGTACTTGCGGTCGGTGACGTTGTTCAGGTTCAGCGACGTGCTCCAGTGCTTGTCGATGTCGTAGCTGGCCATCAGGTCCACCAGAGCGTAGGCGTTTTGCCGCACGCGGCTGTCGTCGTCGAGCTGGATGGCGCTCTGCCAGGCCACGCGGGTGCCGAGCTTGGCCCGGGGCAGGCCCGGCAGCTGGTAGGTCAGGCTGCTGCGCAGGCTGTGGCTGGGCACGTACTGGCGCGCCTTGTGGCCGTCCGGGTCCTCGATGTGCACGTAGGTGTAGCCGCCCTGCAGTTGCAGGCCGGGGGCCAGTTGGCCGCTGGCTTCCAGTTCCACGCCATGGCTCTTGAAGTCCTCGCCGTTGTAGATGGTCTCGCCGCCGGGCAGGCTCTGGTCGGTGGCTTCGGCGACGTTGCGCTGGTCGGTCTTGAACAGCGCAGCCGACACGCTCAACTGATCGTCGAGCAGGCTGCCCTTGATGCCGGCCTCGTAGCTCTTGCCTTCCAGCGGGTCGAGCACCTTGCCCTGGGCGTCCATCACGTACTGCGGGTTGAAGATCTTGGTGTAGCTGGCGTACAGCGAGTACTGCTCGTTCAGGTCGTAGACCACGCCGGTGTAGGGCGTCACCTCGCCATGGATGCGCACGTCGCGGGCGCTGCCGTAGTCGGTGCCGTCGCTGTCGACGCTGAGCATGCGCGCGCCGAGGATCCAGTGCAGCCGGTCGGTGAGGTTCAGGCGGGTGCCGGCGTAGACGCTCTTCTGCCGGTCGGTGAAGCGCGCCATCTCGATGGTGTCGTTGGTGTAGGTCAGGCTCGGCCTGGGTACGGCGCCGCCCAGGGTCTGGCCCAGGTCGGCGTCCATGAACTCGTCTTCGTTGTTGTAATAGCCACGGTCGCTGTGCCGCGAGCGGCCGTAGTCCACGCCCAGGGTCAGGTCGTGCTGGCGCCCGCCGAGGCTGAACGGGCCGCTCAGCTGGGCCTCGCCCAGCAGCTGCTTCTCGCCGGAGTGGCTGTGGCTGGGGTCGGCCAGCCAGGGCGTGTCGGCGTCGTTGGCCATCAGGTAGTACATGTTCGCCTGCTGGCTCTGGTCCACGCCGGTGACGTTGAGCTTGCCCTTCCAGCCGGCGCCGAAGTCGTGGGCCAGTTCGACGAAGGCGCGCTGGGTGTGCACGTCCCAGTAGGTCCAGTCCTGGCCGATGTTGGCGCCGCGGCGGCTGTAGTGGATCAGGTTGCCGGCGTAGTCGGTCAGCGGCAGCGCGCCCCAGCTGCTGCCGTTGGAATTGCTCTTGTTGTCCGAGAAGCCGACGGTGAGGGTGTCCGCCGCCGAGAGGTCGAAGGCCAGCATGCCGCTGAGCACGTTCTTCTCGTGGGAGTAGCGGTCCAGGTAGGAATTGCCGGTCTCGTTGGCGTAGATGAAGCGCCCGCGCACGTTGCCCGAGTCGGTGAGCGGGCCGGCGGCGTCGAGGTCGACGCGGCGGGTGCCCCAGGAGCCCACCGACAGCTTCACCTGGGCCTGCGGGGTGTAGGTCGGGCGCTTGCGGATGAAGTTGACGGTGGCCGAGGGGTTGCCGGTACCGCTCATCAGGCCGTTGGCGCCATGGAGAATGTCCACCTGCTCGTACTCGGCCAGGTCCAGGTCGCCGCTGAGCAGGCCGGCGCTGAACGGCGAGCCGATGCCGTCGTACTCGAAGTTGTTGATGTCGAAGCCGCGGGAGGTGAAGTTGGTGCGGTCGGTCTCGTACTGCTCGACCGTCACCGAGGGCGCGCTGCGCAGCGCGTCCTTCACGCTGTTCATGTTGAAGTCGTCCAGTTGCTGGCGCGACAGCGTGGTGACGCCCTGGGGCGTTTCCCGCGGCGTCAGGCCCAGGCGCGTGGTGCTGCTGTCGCTCAGTTGCTGGTAGCCGCCCGGGGTGCCGGCAGCGCCGGCACTCGCCTGGATCACCGTCTCGGGCATGGCCAGGGTGTCGCGGCCCTTGCCGAGCACGGTTTCGGCCGGCATCTGCAGCGCGGTGCCGGAATCCTCCAGCGCGTAGATGCCCGCGCCGCGCTGCACCGGTTGCAGGCCGCTGCCGCGCAGCAGGCGCTGGAAGCCTTCGTCGACCGTGTAGCGGCCCTGCAGGCCCGGGCTGCTGCGCCCGGCCAGCTTCGCCGGGTCGAACACCAGTTGCACCCCGGCGCGCGCGGCGAAACGGGCCAGCACGTCACTCAGCGCGCCGGCGCCGATGGCGTAGTCGCGCGCGTCCTCGGCGGCCATGGCCACGGACGGGGCCAGGGCCAGGCCGGCGCAACCCAGGGCCACGCCATGGATCGCCGCCGCCAGGGCCAGGTGGGTGATTCGGCCAGTGCCGGAATGCCGTCGGTGCTTCGAAGCCATGCTCATTGCCATCCTTCAAGCCGCGCGTCGCGCGGGCTGCCCACCCCTCCCCACGAGGCGTGTTCAGCCTCTTTCCCGGACGAGACGGAAAAAGTGCTCAGGGGGACGTGAAATTTTTTTCTCTAGCGGGCGGAAACCGTCACCCAGTAGCGGCTCAGACGCGACACCCGCACCGGCAGCGTCAGCTCCAGGGCGTTGAGCGCCTGGTCGGTGTCCGCCACCGACAGCGCGCCGGAGACACGCAACCCGGCCACCTCCGGGTCGCAGCGCAGCAGGCCCTGGCGATAACGCCCCAGCTCCGCCAGCACCTCCGCCAGCGGCTGGTCGCGGGCCACCAGCATGCCCTGCTCCCAGAGCGCGGCGCTGTCGTCCACCGCCGCGGTGCGCAGCACGCCGCGGGCGTCGAACCAGGCCTGCTGGCCGGCGGCCAGGCGCAGCACGGCGCCGGCATGCGGGCGAATCTCCACCTGGTGCTCGAACACCGCCACCTGGCACTGCTCGCCCAGCTGGCGCACGCTGAAACGCGTGCCCAGCGCCTCGACCACGCCCTGCCGGGCATCGACCAGGAACGGCCGGCGCGGCGCCACCGGGTCGGCGTGGGTGGTCACCAGCACCTCGCCATTGCGCAGGCGCAGGCGGCGCGCCGTGGCGTCGAAGCGAACGTCCAGCCCCGATGCCGTGTTGAGCACCACCTGGCTGCCATCGGCCAGCGTCAGCGCCCTGCGTTCGCCGGTGCCGGTGCTGGCATCGGCCAGCCAGCCGTCCCAGGGGGCGCTGCGCGCCACCAGCCAGCCGGCCGGCGCGGCCATCAGCAGCGCGCCCAGCAGACGCAGCGCGCGGCGCCGGCTCAGGCCCTTGAGCCCCTCCAGGCCATGCAGCGCCTGGCAGCCCAGCTCCGTGGGCACCGCGTCGAAGGTGCCGAACACCCGCTCGGCACGCGCCCAGGCCTCGCGGTGCGCTTCGCTCTGCCCGCGCCAACGCTCGAAGGCCTGCCACTGCGCCTCGCCGGGGGCGTCGAAGCGCAGCGTCATGATCCACTCGGCCGCCTCTTCCAGCAGCCTGGCCGCGGGCGCGGCCCGGGCATCCCCGCGGCTCATGGGTCGCAGGCCGCCATGCAGGCCACCAGCGCCTTGTGGATGTGCCGGCGCACGGTGATCAGCGCCATGCCGGTGCGCTCGGCGATCTGCTGCAGGGTGAGTTCGTGGAACTGCGCCAGCAGGAACACCTCCCGCGTCTGGCTCGGCAGCCCGTCCAGCATCGCGTCGATGCGCAGCAGCGACTCGACGATCAGCCAGTGGGTTTCCGGCGCCGGCACCTGCGCCTCGGGCAGGTGCGCGATGGCCTCGCGGTAGGCGCGCTCCACGTCCTGGCGGCGCCACAGGTCGATGACCAGGCCCTTGGCCACCTGCACCAGGTAGCGCCGCGAATCGTCCGGCGGCGGCGTGCGCCCGGAGGTGAGGATGCGCAGGTAGGTGTCATGGGCGATGTCCGCCGCATCCGGGGCATTGCCCAGGCGCTGGCGCAACCAGCCGAACAGCCAGCCGTGATGGTCGCCGTAGAGACGCTCCAGCGCGGCTGCCGGCGAAGCGTGGGACGAAGCGGGAAACATGCGCGGACATCCTTGGCGGGACCGCCGAAAGGGTGAAAATGAGAAAGCGTCTCATTTTATTTCAACGCGACAGGTTTCCACAATGCGCGTCAACGCCCTGCCCCGGCACCGGGCTCAGCCCGGGCTGGCGATAGCCAGGGCCCGGGCCAGCTGCATGTCGCTCAGCCCGGAGCGCGGATGCGCCTGCCGGTAGAGGCGCAGCGCCTGCTCCAGTTGCGCGCCATGGATGCGCCCGGCGGAGGCGACGTAGGCCAGCGCGTCGTCGCGGGCGGCCCGGTAGGTCCGCAGCGGCTGGCTGGTGGACTCGCTGGCCGCCGCGGTGCCCAGGCTGGTGGCGACGGTGAAGTGGTCGGACGAGTTGCCTTTTCCGTCCATGGCCCCCGCCTGGCCGGCAGCGGCCAGGAGCGTGGCGATCAGCAATGGGCTTGCGCGTTTCAAGGTGGGGGGTTCCGGCAGCGGGCGACCGCTCCTTTTACCCTGCCCTGGCGTTGGCGGCCAGTCGCCTCCATCCCCACCCCCACTTCCCGTCACCAGCACGCTTGACCTTGAAGTTATATTCAAGCTTAGAGTTCACCCAGGGCGCAGGTCACTCACTGGGAAGGAAGGGCGAATGAGCAAGCGCATTCTCCACGTCGTCAGCAACGTCGCGCACTACGCCGACCCGTCCGACCCCACCGGCCTGTGGCTGTCGGAGCTGAGCCATGCCTACGACGTGTTCGCCGGCAAGGGCTACGAGCAGCGGATCGTCAGCCCGAAGGGCGGCGTCACGCCACTGGAGCCGCGCTCGCTCAAGTGGCCGAACCGGGATGCCTCGGCCAGGGCCTGGCTGGCCGACGACGCCCGCCGGGCGCTGCTGGCGAGCACCGCGAAGCCCGGGGACATCGACCCGGCGGACTTCGATGCCATCTACTTCACCGGCGGGCACGCGGTGATGTGGGACTTCCCGGACGACGCCGGGCTGCAGCGCCTCACCCGCGACATCTACGAACGCGGGGGCATCGTCTCATCGGTGTGCCACGGCTACTGCGGCCTGCTGAAGGCCCGGCTGTCGGACGGCGGCCTGCTGGTGGCGGGGCGCAGGCTCACCGGGTTCTCCTGGCGCGAGGAAATCCTCGCCGGCGTGGCGAAGAAGATGCCCTACAACGCCGAAGAGGAAATGAAGCGGCGCGGCGCGCGCTACGAGAAGGCCCTGCTGCCGTTCGTGCCCAGGGTGGTGGTGGATGGCCGCCTGGTGACCGGCCAGAACCCGCAGTCGGCGAAAGCGACGGCGCTGCGGCTGGCCGAGCTGCTGCGCTAGGCGGCCGGCGCCGGCCTAGCCGCCCGGGCGCACGGCCAGCACGCTGCCCTCGACGTGCTCGATCAGGTGTTCGGTGGTGCTGCCGATCAGCCGGTCCACGGCCCGGCGGTGGATGCGGCCCATCACGGTCACGTCGATGGCGTTTTGCTCGACGAAGTTCGCGATGCCGCGCACCGCCGTGCCCATCAGGAAGTGGCGGCGCTCCTCGGGGACGCCGTACTGGTCCGCCAGGGCGAGGAAGGGCTTGTGCAGCGCGCCGCGCATCTCTTCGACCAGGTCGACCCAGGCCACGCCGCCCTCGCCGCCATTGGCCATGTAGGCCGGCATGCAGTCGTAGATGAACAGCAGGTGCAGCTCCGCGTTGCATTGCAGGGCCAGGCCATTGGCGGCCGAGATGACCCTGTCGTTGATGTCGCTGAGCTGGGTCTGCGGGTCGGACGGGTCGACCGCCGCGACTATCCGGCGCGGCAGGGGCTGGCGGATGTCGTTGACCAGCAGCAGCGGCGCCGGGCACTCCCGCAGCAGGTGCCAGTCCAGGGGGGTGACGAAGGAACGCTTGAGCGCCGGCTCGTGGCGCACGTCCTTGATCACCATGTCCGGCTGCATCTCACGGATGTCCTGGAGCATCTCCTCGCGCAGGTTGCCCGCTGCCACGACCGAGGCCGTGACCTCCAGCCCCCGCCCCCGCTGGGCCGCGCATTCGCTTTCCCAGGCTTGGCGCTGGGCCTGCAGCATGCTTTCGCGTGCCTGCTCCATGACCTTGCGGTCCAGCAGGAAGGTCGCGAAGGGCTCCACGTAGACGAGCACGTGAAGGGCCGCGTCGCAGGCCGATGCCAGGGCGAGCGCGCGCTGCAGGCCGGGAGAATGATGTTGCTCGGGATGGGTCACGAACAGGAGCTTGCGTAGCTGACTCATATCGCACCTCGTGATTGTCCGGCCGCGCGCCGGAAGGCAGGGGCAACCGCTTCCGGCTCGATGGAAGCGCCACCAACGAGTTTCCGGCGCCCGGCAGGCGCAGGATTTGCGTTGGATCAAATTCGTCCATCGTCCGACGCGGGATGGTGGATGCCATGGCAGCCCCAGCCCATGGGCCCTGCCCCACTACTGCCCGGAGGCCCCATGGCGAACCCGAACGATGCGCAACGCCTGACCCTGTACGACGCCCGGGAGCTGGATGCGGTGCTCCTGGAAATGGCGCGCAGGGCCGCCCCGCTGCTGCCCCCGGGCGACAGCGCCCTGGTCGGCATCCTGCGGCGTGGCGAACCCCTGGCGCGGCGGCTGCAGGAACACCTGGTGCAGCACTGCGGGCACGCGCCGCTGCCCGTCCACGCCCTGAAGGTGAAACGCTACGCCGACGACCTGAGCCTGCTGCACCCGGAGACGGCGCTCACGGAAAACCCGCAACTGGCCGGCATGGACCTCGGCCGCACCACGCTGCTGGTCGTGGACGACGTGCTCTACGAGGGGCACTCGCTGCTGCGCGCCTGCGCGTACCTTGCGCAACTCGGCGCGCGCCACGTCCTGGCCGCCGTGCTGGTCGACCGCTGCGTGAGCCGCCAGCCGGTGCATGCCGACGTGGTGGGGGTGCATCTGCAGGTGGCGCCGGACGACATCGTCGAATGCAACGTGCCGCCCTACGAGGCGGAGCTGCGCATCGACGTGCTCCGCCATGGCCGGCGCCGCACCTGACGGACGCTAGGCTCCGCCCGCCTCCCGCTGCCAGGCCCGTTGCAGCAGGTCCACCACCTCGGCGTCGCTGGTCTGGGAGAAGTCCAGGTACCAGCGGCCGATGGCGCTGAACGGCTCCGGGGTGAACGGGCAGACCACCTCGTCGACCTCGTCGCGCAGCTCCGCCAGCACCTCCGCCGGCGCCACGGGAACGGCGACGACTATGCCCGCGGGCGCCTGGCGGCGTACCGCCCGCACGGCGGACAGCATGGTGGCGCCCGTGGCCAGGCCGTCGTCGACCAATATCACCTGCCGGCCACGCAGTTGCGGCACGGGCCGCTGCCCGCGGTAGGCGCGCTCGCGCCTGTGCAGCTCGGCGCTTTCCCGGTGCTCCACCGCCTCCAGGGCACGCGCGTCGACGCCATATGTCCGCAGCACGTCCTCATTCAGCACCCGCACGCCACCGCTGGCGATGGCGCCCATGGCCAGTTCCGGGTACGAAGGCACGCCGAGCTTGCGCACGATCAGCAGGTCCAGGGCCACATCCAGTTCATTGGCCACCTCATAGCCGACTGGCACCCCACCACGCGGCAGGGCCAGCACTATCACCCCAGGGTCGCCCCGGCGGGCCTGCAGCAGCCGCGCCAGGGCCCGGCCGGCATCGGCGCGGTCGACGAAGGGAAGTCTTGCGTCACTCATGGCAGCCACCTGACCCGGGGGGCCTAGTAATCCTCTTCGCGCTCGCCCTCTTCGCGCAGGTTCTGGAACCCCACCAGCCGCGAGAGGTCGCGCAGGTTGTCGGCCAGCACGCCGAGCAGGTCGTCCGCCGAGACGATCCCCACCAGCATCCCCTCGTCGTCGACCACCGGCATCCGCCGTACGCCGGCCTGGCGCATGCGGGTGATGACATCGAACAGGTCGTCGCTTTCCTTCACGGTGATCAGGTTGCGCAACTGGATGTCGCCGGCCTGGATGCTGCCCGGCTCCGGTTCGTTGTTGGCGACGACCTCCAGCACGATGTCGCGGTCGGTGATGATGCCCACGGGCCGGTAGCGCTCGCGCTCGACCTGCTCGGCGAGCACCAGGTCGCCGACGTGGTACTGGCTCATCAACTGGGCGGCGGTCAGGATGGATACGGTGGGCGCCGCGATGACGACGTCGCGGTTGCAGTATTCGCCGATGGCCATGGTGCGTCTCCTCTGCGGGCAAGCGGACATTCGCTTGCCTTGCACCATGGGCGCGGCGCAACGGGCCCACCTTGATCTCGATCAGATTGGCGCCGCCCCCGCCCCCGCGCCCCGGCCAGCGGATGAACGGCCCGGTCAGCGCGATGCGCGTTCCTGCTGCGCTTCCAGGCCGCTCATCCGACACAGGCCCTGGCGATCCAGCAGGCGCACCTCGCGGCCGTGGCATTCGATCAGGCCGGTCTGGACGAAACGGGTGAACAGGCGGCTGACCGTCTCCATGGTGAGGTCCAGGTAATTGCCGATGTCGCCGCGGCTCATCGGCAGGGTGAAGCGGTCCTGCGACAGGCCGCGCTGGTGGTAGCGGGCCGACAGGCCGAGGAGGAAGCCGGCCAGGCGCTGTTCGGCGCGCTCGCGGCTGCAGCGGATGTGCGCGTGCTCGCCCTGGATGCTCTGGCTGAGGATATGCAGCAGTTGGTGGCGCAGGCCGGGGATGCGCCCGGACAGGTCCTCCAGCTGTTCCAGGCCGATGCTGCACACCATGGAAATTTCCAGCGCCACCGCATAGCCCGGAAAGCGCGGCGAGCCGATGGCATCCAGCCCCAGCATCTCGCCGGGCAGCACGAAGCCGGTCACCTGTTCGCCGCCGCTGGCGTCCAGCAGGTAGCCCTTCAGCGCCCCGGAGCGCACGGCGAACACGTGCTGCATCGGCTCGTCGGCGCGGAACAGGTACTCGCCCTTCTGCAGCGGGCGGCTGCGCCGGACGATGCGGTCCAGCTCCTCGACTTCGCCGTCGCTGAGGCTGGCCGGCAGGCACAGGCGGCTCAGCGAGCACGCCTGGCAGTTGACCTGCGGGCGCGGCGTAGGGCGATGAGCGTCGGACATGGCGGGACCTCCGACAGGAAGGGGATTTTCCCACTATAGCCGTTTCGCCATGCCGCGCTTCGCCCCTCGACGAAGGGGCGCGCCTGCCGCCAGGCGCGCCCGGATGCGTCAATCGTTGGCCTTCACCGGGATGACTTTCTCCGGATGGACCGCCTCGGCGCGCTTGGGCAGGTGCACCTGCAGCACGCCCTTGGCGAACTGCGCGTGGACCTTCTCGGGGTCGACCTCCCTGGGCAGCCGGAACACCCGCTCGAAACTGCCGTAGTGGCGTTCCGACAAGTGGTATTCCTTGCGCTGCTCGTCCTTCTCTTCCTTCTTCTCGCCCTTGATGACCAGGTTGCCATTGGCCAGCTTGACCTCGATGTCCTTCTCATCCATGCCGGGCAGCTCGGCGCTGATGCGGTATTCCTCGGCCTGCTCGCTGACGTCCACCGCGGGCAGGCCGCGGGCGAAGGGCTCGCGCCGCCAGAACGGCTCCACGTCGAAGGCGCTGTGGCCGAAGGGCAGGCGCAGCGGCGTGCGGCCGAAGTCGTCGAACAGGCTGTCGATCTGCCGTCGCAGGGTGTCAAAGGGCCCGGCAGCGGGGGCTGGCGCCTTGGCGGGCTGGTTGGCGGACGGCGTGATGGGGACTTGCTTGGCGGGGTCGGACATGGGGAATTCCTCCGCAAGATGAAAACGCCTCGGAAATGGGGCGAATCGATTCTGCGACTGCCGCGGGCGCTGTCCTTGATCCCGGTCAAAACGCCGGCCGCGACCCCCGCGGCGCAGAACTTGATGGCGGTCAAGGCGGCGCGGCCCGCGACGCCTAGCCTGGACCGGGAAGCCACGCGTCATCGACCTCGGCAAGGGGGCGCGCAATGGAACGGGTACGGCTACTGGAGGTGCTTTGCGTGCCGGGCACGGGGCAATGCCTGCGCCTGGCGCTTGAGGATGACGAAGGCAGCGCCGTCATTCCCGGCCAGTACTGCCTGCTCGGCCCCCATGGCGGGACGCTGCAGCCGTACAGCTACATCAGCCTGCCGGAGCACCACGGACCTTTCATCGTCAGCGCCAGCCATCCCGGCCGGTTCACCGCCACCGAGGGCTGGCTGGACTACCAGGGCCCACTGGGCATCGGCTGGCCCCTCCCCCTGCGCGCCGGCCGGGTGCTGGTGCTGGCCAGTGGCAGCGGCCTGCTGTCGGTAGTGGCGGCGATCGACGAACTGGCCTGCTGGATGCCCGGGCTGCACCTGGACCTGATCGCGGATGCGGCCAGCCTGGCAGGCCTGCCCCCGGAGTGCCGCCGCTCGTTGCACTCCCTGGGCCTGCTCGACGAAAAGGTGCACGGGGCCTGCCTGTTGGAGCGCCTGCACCGACAGTTGCTGGAGCGGCTGCCCGACGTGGTGTTCTGCGCCACCTCCGACTTTCTCGGCCGCAGCGCGGCACAGGCCTGCCTGCGCAGCGGGGTGCCGGCAACGCGCATCTGGCTGCGCAGCGAGCGCCTGCCGTCGCCGCCCCTGGGGCAGGCGCCCGCGGAAGGGCCGGTGGTCCGTTTCGACCGGCTGCCGGCCCCTCTCCACCACCGTTCTTGATACGCATCAAAGTGCCCCTGCCGGCCCCGGCCCAGGCTCACACCCACCCAGTCCGCGCCCGGTAGGCGCGGGCGCCGCTGCGGAGACTGCCATGAACGCCTATTCGCGCCTGCTCCTGATCTGCGACACCCACCTGCACTATTCCGCCGCCATGGCCCGCGCCCAGGCCCTGGCCGGCTCCGCCGGCGCCAGCCTGCACATGCTGATGCCGGACAGCCTGGCACCGGCCCTGAACACCCTCGACTACGAACTGCAACAACGCGCCCGGCGGACGATCCAGGAGCACCACCAGGGCTGGCTCGACGACCAGGTGGCGTTGCTGCGCGGCCGCGGCATCGAGGCCAGCGCCGAGGCGATCTGGAGCGACGACCCGCTGCAGGAAATCCTGCGCCTGGTGCGCGAGCGCGGTTTCGACCTGCTGGTCAAGGACGTGCACTACGAAACGGCCGTCAGCCGCGCGCTGATGACGCCGCTGGACTGGCAACTGCTGCGCCAGTGCCCGGTGCCGCTGCACCTGGTGAGCCACGCCGAGCATCCGCTGCCGCGCAAGGTGGCGGCGGCGCTGGACCTGTCCCAGGACGACACCCGGGTCGACGAGTTGAACGCGCGCATCGTCGAGTCGGCCCAGCAGCTGGCGCGGCAATGCGATGCCGAGCTGCACCTGCTGCAGGCCTACGACCTGAGCAGCAGCTTCCTCGCCTATGCCGTGGGGCCGGTGGCCTGGACCAGCGAGATCCAGGAACAGATGAGCGGCCGCGCCACCGAGCGCATGCAGCGCCTGGGCGAGCGCTTCGGCATCGAGCAGAAGTGCCTGCACCTGATCAAGGGCGCGGCCAACCGGGTCATCGCCGAGTTCGCCGACGACTACCGGATCGACGTCGTGGTCATGGGCACCCTCTACCACGCCGGGCTGGCGAAGATCGTCGGCAGCACCACCGAGCAGGCGCTGTACCGGGTGCACTCCAGCATCCTGGCGATACGCCCCTGAATGCCAGGTACAGGGCCGCCCCGCGTGGGCGGCCGGGAGGGCCCACGGCACAGTGCCCGTGGGCCGCGGGCAGGCTCAGCCGGCCTGGCGCTTCTCGGCGTCGCGGCGTTGCGCCTCGGCCAGCACGTGGGGCGCAGCGATGCGCTGCTGCAGGCACGCCAGGTAATCCCGGGCCTGCTCCGCGCCCTGGAAAGGCACGCGGATCTGGTCGAGCTGGACATAGCAGCGCCCGTCGCTGGTGCACAGCAGTTGGATGTGCATGGCTGCCTCCCCGCCTCAGGTCGCCGGCTGCAGTTGCAGGGTGTGGATCGTCTGCGTCGGGTCGTCCGGGTCCTGATGGCTGCTGAAGCCGAGGAAGCGCACCAGCTCGTGCATCGGGGCGTTGGCCGCCGAATCGATCGAGTACATCTGCGTCATGCCGTTGCGCCGGGCGGTCTCGATCAGGTGGCGCATCAGGGCCGCCGCCAGGCCGCGGTGCCGCCAGTCGTCGGCCACCGTCACCGCGCACTCGCACTGGCCGGCGTCGGCGCCGCGGGCGTAGCGGCTGACGCCCACCTCCACCAGCTCGCCATCCTGGTGCACCAGGGCGACGTAGGCGACGCTGTCGTGGAAGTCCACCGCCATCAACTGGTCGAGCAGCGCCGGGCTGACCTCGCGCATGCTGCAGAGGAAGCGGAAGTGCCGCGCTTCCGGCGACAGCCGGGCGATGAAGTCCGCCTCGCGCTGGCGGTCCTCCGCACGCAACGGCCGGATCAGCACGTGGCTGCCGTCGGGCAGGGCCTCGACCCAGTGCTCGTCGGTGGCTTGGGTGGGCTGTGAAGGCTGGGCGATGGGCATGGAAACCTCCTGGCGTGGCGCCGGCATGGGAAGGAACCGCCGGGTCACTTGTACGCCGCGGGGCGAACGGAAGTTTGACCCCGATCAAATCACACCGACGCCGCCGCCCCCGGCGGTCGAACGGTACCCCCTACCCCGCCTGAAGCCTGAAGCCTGAAGCCCAAAGCCTGCGGAAAATGGATAGAACGCCCCCCGCCCTACGGACGAAACTAGCCCCGCGGCCAGGCAGCGGCACGCTGCCAGCGCACCCACCAGAACCCATGGACCATCCGAGGCTTGTATGAGCACCCCCGCCGAGCAACTGGAGCAACGGCTGAAGCAACAGAAAATCACCGAAGTCGAATGCGTGGTCAGCGACCTGACCGGCATCGCCCGCGGCAAGATTTCCCCCACCAACAAGTTCCTCGGCGAAGGGGGCATGCGGCTCCCGGAAAGTGTGTTGCTGCAGACCGTCACCGGCGATTTCGTCGATGACGACGTCTATTACGACCTGCTGGACGAAGCCGACATCGACATGGTCTGCCGGCCCGACCCGAACGCCATCTTCCTGGTGCCCTGGGCGCTGGAACCGACCGCGATGGTCATCCACGACACCTTCGACAAGTACGGCAACCCCATCGAGCTGTCGCCGCGCAACGTGCTCAAGCGCGTCCTCGGGCTCTATGCGGACAAGGGCTGGAGCCCGGTGGTGGCGCCGGAGATGGAGTTCTACCTGACCAAGCGCAGCAGCGACCCGGACTTCCCCCTGGAGGCCCCGGTAGGCCGCTCGGGCCGCGCCGAGAGCGGCCGGCAGAGCTTCTCCATCGACGCCGCCAACGAATTCGACCCGCTGTTCGAGGACGTCTACGACTGGTGCGAGCTGCAGGGCCTGGACCTGGACACGCTGATCCACGAGGACGGCCCGGCGCAGATGGAGATCAACTTCCGCCACGGCGACGCGCTGAGTCTGGCCGACCAGATCACCGTGTTCAAGCGCACCATGCGCGAGGCCGCGCTCAAGCACGACGTGAGCGCCACCTTCATGGCCAAGCCGATCACCGACGAGCCGGGCAGCGCCATGCACATCCACCAGAGCGTGCTGGACATCGCCACCGGCAGGAACATCTTCGCCAACGAGGACGGCTCCATGAGCGAGCTGTTCCGGCACTTCATCGGCGGCCTGCAGAAGTACATCCCCAAGGTGCTGCCGATGTTCGCGCCGAACGTGAACTCCTTCCGCCGCTTCCTGCCGGACACCTCCGCGCCGGTGAACGTCGAGTGGGGCGAAGAGAACCGCACCGTGGGCCTGCGCGTGCCGGCCGCCCCGCCCGCGGCCATGCGCGTGGAGAACCGCCTGCCCGGCGCCGATGCCAACCCCTACCTGGCGCTGGCCGCCAGCCTGCTCTGCGGCTACCTGGGCATGCTCGAGCGGCTCGAACCCAGCGCCCCGGTGCAGGGGCGCGCCTACGAGCGCCGTAACCTGCGCCTGCCGATCACCATCGAGGACGCCCTGGCGCAGATGGAAGACTGCGAGGTGCTCGGCGAATACCTGGGCCGCAAGTTCGTCCAGGGCTACGTCGCGGTGAAACGCACCGAGCACGAGAACTACAAGCGCGTGATCAGCTCCTGGGAGCGCGAGTTCCTGCTGCTGAGCGTCTGATCCGCCCTTCACGTCGATCACAACAACAATTCAGGAGCCGTCATGAGACTGCTGCGCTACCTTGCGCCCTTCGCCCTGGCCACGCTGGCCGCGGGCGCCCACGCCGAACCGACCGTCAGCGTCTACAACTGGACCGACTACATCGCCCCCGACACCCTCGGCGGCTTCCAGAAGGCCACCGGCATCAAGCCGGTCTACGACGTCTTCGACTCCAACGAGACCCTGGAAGGCAAGCTGCTGGCCGGCCGTTCCGGCTACGACGTGGTGGTGCCCTCCAACCACTTCCTCACCCGCCAGGTGCAGGCCGGGGTGTTCCTGGAGCTGGACCGCAGCAAGCTGCCGAACTGGCAGCACCTGGACCCGAAACTGCTCAAGCTGCTGGAGCAGAACGACCCGGGCAACAAGCACTCGGTGCCCTACCTGTGGGGCACCAACGGCATCGGCTACAACGTCGCCAAGGTCAAGCAGGTGCTGGGCGTCGACCACATCGACTCCTGGTCGGCGCTGTTCGAGCCGGAGAACATCAAGAAGCTCAGCGCGTGCGGCGTCGCCTTCATGGACTCGCCCGACGAGATGATCCCCTCGGTGCTCAACTACCTGGGCCTGGACCCCAACAGCACCAACCCGGCGGACTATCCCAAGGCCGAGGCCAAGCTGGTGGCGGTGCGCCCCTACGTCACCTACTTCCATTCCTCGAAGTACATCTCGGACCTGGCCAACGGCAACATCTGCGTGGCCTTCGGCTACTCCGGCGACGTATTCCAGGCCGCGGCGCGGGCCAAGGAAGCCGGGAACGGCATCGAGATCGCCTACGCCATTCCCAAGGAAGGCGCCAACCTGTGGTTCGACCTGATGGCCATTCCCTCGGACGCGACCCACCCCGAACAGGCCCTGGCGTTCATCAACTACATCCTCGACCCGAAGGTGATCGCCGGCATCAGCGAGTACGTCGGCTACCCGAGCGCCAACGGCGACGCCAAGGCGCTGCTGCCTGCCGGGATGCAGAACGACCCCGAGGTCTACCCGAGCCAGGAAGTGCTCGACAAGCTGTACATCGCCAAGGCGCCGCCGCCCAAGATCATGCGCCTGATGACCCGCAGCTGGAGCAAGATCAAGTTCAACCAATGAAGCGAGAGCGAGCCATGCGCCACACCGACGAGCAGGTCGCGTCCTACTACGCCGCGACCGCCCGGGACAAACAGCCGTACCCCTCGCTGGAAGGGGACGTCCGCGCGGACGTCTGCGTCGTCGGCGGCGGGCTCACCGGCGTCAACACCGCCCTGGAGCTGGCCCAGCGCGGCCACTCCGTGGTGCTGCTGGAGGCCCGGCGCATCGGCTGGGGCGCCAGCGGGCGCAACGGCGGCCAGCTGATCCGCGGCATCGGCCACGACGTCAGCGGCTTCGCCAGGTACGTCGGCGATGAAGGGGTGCGCTACCTGGAACGGGCCGGGGTCGACTCGGTGGCCCTGGTCGCCGAGCGCATCCGCGACCTGAACATCGAATGCGACCTGCGCTGGGGCTTCTGCGAGCTGGCCAACACCCCGGCCCAGTTCGCCGCCATGGCCGAGGAGCAGGAAGCCCTGAACGCGTCCGGCTACCCGCACCAGACCCGCCTCGTCGAGGCGAGCCGGATCCACGAGGTGGTGGCCAGCGACCAGTACGCCGGCGGCCTGGTGGACATGGGCTCGGGGCACCTGCACCCGCTGGACCTGGTGCGCGCCGAGGCCCGCGCGGCAGCCACCCTCGGCGCCAGTGTCTTCGAGCGCAGCCCCGCCCTGCGCATCGAGCATGGCAGGCAGGTGGTGGTGCACTGCGCGCAAGGCCGGGTGCTGGCCGACAACCTGGTGCTCGGCTGCAACGCGCACCTCGACGACCTGGAACCGCGGCTGACCGGCAAGGTGCTGCCCGCCGGCAGCTACGTGGTGGCCAGCGAGCCGCTGCCCGAGGCGCTGGCAGCACGGCTGATCCCGCAGAACATGGCGCTGTGCGACCAGAAGGTGGGGCTGGACTACTACCGCCTGACGGCCGACCGCCGCCTGCTGTTCGGCGGCGCCTGCCACTATTCCGGGCGCGACCCGAAGGACATCGGCGCCTACATGCGGCCGAAGGTGCTCAAGGTGTTCCCGCAGCTGGCGGACGTGAGGCTCGACTACCAGTGGGGCGGCATGATCGGCATCACCGCCAACCGCTTCCCCCAGGTCGGGCGGCTCAAGGCACAGCCGAACGTGTTCTTCGCCCAGGGCTACTCCGGCCACGGGCTGAACGTCACGCACTGGTCGGCGAAGCTGCTGGCGGAAGCCATCCACACCGGCCACAGCCAGGGCCTGGACCTGTTCAGCGCAGTGCCGCACCTGACCTTCCCCGGCGGCAAGCTGCTGCGCTCGCCGCTGCTGGCCCTGGGCATGGCCTGGTACCGGCTGCGCGAGATGCTGGGCTGAGGACGCGCCGAAATGCTCTTCGTAGGATGGGTTGAGCGAAGCGATACCCATCCTACGAAAAGCGCCCCGGCGCGGTGGGCAAGACAGCTGCTCCATGCCCCGTAGGGCGCATAACCGTTCGCGGTTATCCGCCGCAGGCCGAAACGCCGATGCCCGAGGACAACAGCGCTAGGGCCGTGCGCCGTGCCTGACAGTGGCCTTGGGGTACTCGCCGAACAGCGCGTGGTAGGACTGGGAGAAGCGCCCCAGGTGCCAGAACGACCACTTCATGGCCACCTCGGCGACGCTCACGCCCGACTCGGCGGCGCCCAGCAGGTCGCGGCGGGCGGCGTTCAGGCGGCGGTTGCGCAGCCAGACGATGGGCGGCATGCCGGCGTAGCGCAGGAAGGATTGCTGCAGGGTGCGCGGCGAGACGCCCGCCTTCGCGGCCAGCTCGGCCATCGCGAAGTTCTCCTCGGGGCAGTCGTTCAACAGGTCCCGGACGCGCTGCACCACGCGCTTGGCCTGGACGATGGAGCGCGCGCGGTGCCCGTCGCCAGCCGGCGCCTCGCAGAGCAGGGAGAAGCAGTTGGCGACTATGGCCTGCGCCACACCGGGGGCGTCCACCGGCTGCGCCCCGGCGCCCGCGCCAGTGAGCATGCCGCTCAGCGAAGCCGCCAGCGCGCGGCAGCCGTCGGAGCGCAGGGGCATCAGCACCAGGTCGGCGAAGTCGTCCAGCGCCTGGCCCCACTGCCCCGCCTGCTTGATCACCACCGCCACCTCGCGGTAGTTCTCCGGCGTGACCCAGGCGTTGCGCGTCTCGCCATCGAGCAGGTAGAGGCTGTTCTCCGACATGTCGAAGCTGAACACCAGCGCGCCGGGCGGCGCATGGAACTCCTGCTCCACGCGCAGGTTCATCTGCTCCTCGTAGAGCTCGATGCCCTCGACCTCGGCATGCAGGATACGCCCGGCGAACCGCCCGGCGGACATCTGCGTGTACTGCTGCTCCCAACCCGGAATGGCTATCCGCTGCTGATCGACTTCCTGCGCTTCGACAACCCTGATCACCATACCCGGGGCCTATATTCTTCTTAGGCCGCGAAGGCTACCAATGGCCGCGAACGCGACGCAAGCGGCAACGCCGGCCGGTGGCCCGGGATGGACTCCCTGCGGGTCCGGGGGGTGGCGTCACGCCGGGCCGGAGGGCTCACCAGGAGCCATAGGGAATCCCGTACTTCTCGATATAGGCTTTGGACGTCGCGGATAGTGGCCGGTGCTGGCCACCCGACTTGCCTCCATAGGGACCTTTCTTCACGACGGTACCCTGCACCCGCACCACGTCGATGGCCGACAGACATCCCCCCATCAGCCATACCCTGGCGATACCTCCCGGCGCCAGGCCTACCGTCAGCATGTCGCGATAGTCTTCACGCCAAATTCCCCTGGCCGAACAATAGCCGGTCTCCGGCTTCACCATCGCCCTTCGGGTGGCCTCAGGGATTACGATGTAGGCCTCGTAGGTCTGCGGCTCGGCCAGGGACTGCCAGCGCACATAGACCAGGCGCGGCAGGTCGGCCCCCAGTACCTGTTTGCCGGCCCCGGCTCCAGGCCGGGTCGGCCAGCCCCGTGGATCACCCTTGAGGTTCTTCGGGGTATTGATCGCGGCAACCCCGTTCATGGCACGGCGAAAGACGCGATCCTGCACATCCACCGCATCGGCGGTTTCGATCCACACTTCCATGTAGTTGGGCGCGAACAAACCCAGGCGCCACGAGTCATAGGGCAACCGATGGGCGCCACCGGCACAGCCGGCCAGCCCGAGCAGCAAGCCCAGCAGCACCAGCGTTCGGAGCCTGCGGTCAATGGGATCACCACGAACCATAGGGAATCCCATACTTCTCGATATAGGCTTTGGACGTCGCGGATAGTGGCCGGTGCTGGCCACCCGACTTACCTCCATAGGGACCTTTCTTCACGACGGTACCCTGCACCCGCGTGACATTGATCGGCGCCAAGCACCCTCCCATGAGCCATACCTTGGCGATACCTCCCGGTGCCAGGCCTACAGTCAGCATGTCGCGATAGCCCGTGATCCACTTGGCATCGGCTCGGCAGAATGCCTTTTCCCCTATAACCATCAATTGCCGGGTGGCTTCGGGGATCACGATATAGGCCTCATAGGTCTGCGGCTCGACCAGGGACTGCCAGCGCACGTAGATCAGGCGCGGCAGGTCGGCGCCCACCACCTGTTTACCCGCTCCGGCTCCAGGCCGCTCTGGCCAGCCCCGTGGATCGCTTTTGAGATCTTTCGGCCTCTGGGTCGAGGCAATCCCACTCATGGCGCGATGGAAGACACGATCCTGCACATCCACTGCATCGGCGGTCTCGATCCACACCTCCATGTAATTTGGGGTACCGAAACCCAGGCGCCACGAGTCATAGGGCAGCCGGTGGGCTCCGCCGGCACAGCCGGCCAGCCCGAGCACCAAGCCCAGCAGTACCAGGATTCTGAATCTACTCATTGGGGTGCTCCTTGCGCTGCATACCCTCGGCTGGGCGATGGATGAACGCCACGTCCAGGGCGCTGTTGTTCCAGCCCTTGGCGGCATTCCAGTTGGCCGA